>CAVKDW010000010.1:0-44240 GCA_963655075.1 Muribaculaceae bacterium
GTAGCACACTGAGTGCCGGCGGGGTCCCCGCAAGCCTCTGCGCAGTGGGGTGCTCCTTGCGATACGAAATAATCGTTTGAGCCCTTGGCGAAATAAGAAGCCCGGTGGGCTGAGTAGAACTCCTTATCGCCCCGCCTGCGGTCAAGTATCAGTAAGCCCCTCCTCTGGAGGAAAAGATGAGATCTCTTAATTAAAAATTAAACATTAAAAATTACACATTCCCCTCCTTTGGAGGGGTTAGGGGAGGTCTATCTCTCTCTCCCTCCCATCCCCTGCCCAAATACGGCAGGTCTTAAGAATATAAAAGATCCCTCTCAAACACCCGTAGTGTTAATACGGAAATTACCCCCCCCAGTTACGGAAAATCGTCACAAATACAACTGTTTAGTCTATAAAACTACCTATAAGACAGAATATGCTTTTCTGCTTCTATCAAACCTGTGTGTGAAAAAAGTATTATACCTTTGCACCGAATTATAAATGCAGGACGGAGAAAATCGTACCCTACACCTGTCTGACAGACACACTGACATACACACTACCAAACAAACAACACAAATTATCGACAATACGGCAATAAAAACAGAAAGGAAAAAACACGTAACATGGATTACCCGTTCAAAGATGATTATCAACCACCGTTACCGTACACCCCCGAGCATACGCAGCAAGGGGTCCTGCCCCCGCAACTGGTTACACAAGGTACAGCATCCGCCTACACCATCAGCCAACAGGTGGGACAAGCCCATATCGACCTGTACAACGAGTCAAACAACACAATGGCAGAATTGCAATATGCGCAACCGAAACGCGTCAGACCCGGATCCAACCCCGTCGGACAATATACACCTGTAGGAGATTCGATACTCCCGCTGATCGCTATCGCACTGACATACGGACTGTGGAAAGTGTTAAGAACATGCAAGCATAAAACCAACAAGATTCAATAACAACAAAACACCTTACTACAATGACATCTCTACGCCATATATACCTGCTTACTGTCTGCCTGCTGGCAACACTCCTGCCGCTACAGGCACAGACTTTCCCCGATGTGATGATTGGAGATACCATCAGTATCAGGTTCCCACGCTACACATCCTACACCAATTATGTCATGGACTACTACCTGTCTGCGGAAAACATGTCAACAACGCCTAATATAGGAGTGTTCGGAACAACCACACCATCTGAGGCTACCCTATGGCTCGTGGCCAAACCGGAAAACGAGTCACAAGAGGGCTTCTGCCTCAAAAACATAAAAAAAGAAACATGGCTGCGCGTCTCACGCAGTGGTAATGCTATACAAATGGCACTTGTGGATAATCATGCGAACGCTACTATCTTGAGCGCACAGACAACGCTAAGCTCACAGTGGACAAACTATGCAACACAAGGGAGAGCAGACGGGTTCCTCTCGTTCAGAAGTGGAAGAAGGTATTTTTTATACGCAAATAATAATAGTTATTGGTACAGCTCAACCGAAACCCCTTCGTATCGTCCTCATCTCATCTTCGAACGCTGGACACAAAAGTCTGAACAAAAAGCGACTATCATTGCACCGATACAACAGAAGATATTCCCGCATGCCGCTGACAACACAGCAGCCGGAACACAGACACTAACGATACCATACAAGATACACATAGAGGAAGAAACATATTTCTATAACGTTCCTGTATATAACATAGACAACGAACTCATAAAAGCATATAAGACACGTGCGCTGTACTATGACCCGACAGACATCGCTGCACATGGATACGACGTGTCATGCTATTGGTACACGGCACAACTCGCAGCCTCTTCTACAGAAACAAACTCTTTCCTTGAAAAAACACAGATAGATAACACAACACAACCGGCTGAATATCAAGAGACACCGCGTGTCGTACTCACACAGACATTCAGCCCCGTCACCAACCCGCTACAAACAGGAGATAACTACCAGACAGTCATCTCACCCGTTGGACGTAGCCCGCTCAATGTCAAAAAACTCGGACTGTACGCCAACTATTCGGACACACTGATTGTCGAAGTGAAAAAAGATGACCACCTGTATGCCATGTTCCAAACAGAATGTACACGACTGTCCTTCCACTATGCACAACTCGACAACCTCATCGCTGCGATCACGCCTACCGGTCATGTGTTCCCGGCAAACACTGACCTTAGCAAAACATTCAACGTCTCACTATCTCGGGCAACAGGAACAGCATTACTGGACATATACAATCAGATACAGGAAGGCACCAGCGATATAACCACAACACCATTAGACCTCTCGCTACTGGCAGAGAAAATATATACATTCCAATCCAAGTCGTCACACTCCACAGCAAGTTGGCTCTCATCTGCAACCTCCCCCGAAGACGAGAAAACGCAAATCACAGTCTATGCAGAAACCAACACTAACCCGGCAGGACGTGCGGCGACTTGGATTTCTTACTTCAAATACATACCCCCGGAAACAACAACACCAATAGAGGTTTCCGTGGAGATGACAATAGAACAGCGGGGATCATACGACAGCGGCGCAACGAAATTCATACCATACAGAGGCGTCGGAAACAAAGACCTCAATGCCGAAGGAAAACAAGACGTACATACCACCGAGACAACGATATACTATACAGCCAACGAGAATATAAAATTGACACCCAACGAGAGAGCCTTCTACGGATATATGCGTTGGTACGACTATACATCAGGGAAAAATCCCGTCTATGATGCGGCAGGGAACCAGACGACAACATGGACAACACAACCACAAGTCGGTAGTGCCTATTTCACAGAGATAAACGCAGGAGACGGAGCAAACTCACATGGACTGTACACAACATTCCCGGACACAAAAACAGCAGCCAATTCGCCTGTCATCAAAGGATGGACGACCGAACAGGAACGGGACATAGTATGCGACATAAGTCAATACACAGACTACCGTATCTCAACAGACACAGTACGGGAACCGACATTGTCATACAGACAAGTGTTCCACCTCAAACCGGCAAAACAAATAGCAGATTCACTCGATAAATGTACGGAAAACTACTACGAATCATATAACTATATCGCCCCGACAGATATCGCTGTGTACCTCAATACACAATTCATACATCGGGATGTGCTTAACCAGACACATGCCTCCGAGAGATGCTATTTCTTCCATGGCAAAAGCGGCGGTATGGCACAATTGGGAAGTAACAGTACGCTAAAAGGGAAATGGTACAAGACGGAGAATGGCACAACAACAGAGATAACATCACCCGACTATGACGGCGACAGCAATTATCTGATAGTCTCATCGTCCACTCCCAAAAGAGTAACATACGAACTGAAGATACCGGCAACACTTACACGGATAGGAAAAGACATACTGCTGGCACGGTTCATCGTGGAGTTCTTAGACAAAAACCAAGTGGGACCATCTACGACAGAACTTATCTCGGACGCAGTCATCAAAACAGACTATATAAGCCTGGCAAAACAAGACTTCAACTTCAACCTCAAACCCCAAGACGGAGATTCTATATACTACCTCGACAACCACATGCCTTGGGAACAAGCATCATACGGATATGCTTACGTCGAAGGAAAAGTAACATACAACCGTGCTTCAGGAACAGATCACGGCGCTTTCCCGTTCTATGGAGAATACTGCCTCCTGAATAAAGTGAATAAAGGTTGGGCGAAAGGAGAACAACACGGAGGGGCTGCCAACGGATACTGTATGTATGTGGACGGAACGCTAAGACCGGGACTCGTGACCAGCATATCCACCAACACGCAGATATGCTCAGGACAACAACTGTACTGCTACGCATGGATAGCCAACCCCTGCCCGAAAAACTATGATAAAGGAGCAAACCCCATATTCCGGTTTAATATACAAGGACGAAACAAAAAAGCCGATGGCACACAAGGAGAATGGGAAGATGTGGCAGTGTTCTTCGCAGGAGAGATAGCCAGACAGAATGATGGCGATGAGATATGGCACCAGATAGTGTTCCTGCTCACGTCCGCACAAGACTACGACGAGTCAAGAGTGTCCATATATAACTTCGCCAACAATAACACAGCCAATGACTTCCTTATCGATGACGTGTGCCTCTTCGCCTCAAGACTGCCACTGTCGGCATACCAGGCGACAACAACATGCGTGTCGGATAGCAGAGAAGCAACAATCATACGCATAGACTATACCAAACTGACAGGAGACGACTGGATGGATAACGATATATATTACCAGATATACGACCTGACACGCAACGCCCCGGTAAAAGCCCTATACTACGACCACGACCATGAGGCAACCGTAGAAACAGACTATGGAACCATACACATACCGGACGCCTCCTATGACCCGCAAGCAGCAGGAGACTCATGCAGGGCAACGGTCGAAGACTTCGTACAGGAAATGGGAAGAGAACTCGAACAATCAGAAAACAGCGAGACAAACGAGATAACAAAACGGGTGTTCATCAAGGCGGCGACAAACGATAGATGGGTGCTATACATGGGACATATACTCGGCAAAACAAAATTGGATACAAAACATAAATACGAGATACGTATCGCGAAGAAACCCGGTGACTTGCCAAAACCCGAGTGCGCAAACCGCACACAACTGCCTATATACGAACGTACAGGATTTACATTCAATGGCAAGACTTATCCTACTCTCGGCGAATGTGCCAACGGACTGTATCCGATAGAGGTGAAAGTGACAAACTATATCGATGGAGACACCATCACGGCGCTCGCATTGGCAGACTGGCTGTTGGGAAACAGATTCGATAGTTGCTTCTATGCCAAACGGGATAGCGAAATACCAACCGAAGATAAAAATAAAGCAAACGAAGCCTTCCGGCAATTCTACGGATACGAGAGAGGAAATGTGGTCAGTGCTATCAAAGACATGAGACGCACACCGACAACAGACAGCCCCAACCCGAACTATACCGTCAAAAATGCAGAAGACCTCGATAAGGACGCTTTCCTCGAAGAAGGATACTACGAAATAATCACAGACCTGTACAACAGAGACCTGCTCGTCTTGGGAGAGAGTACCAGGTCCTTCTATATGGGATCACTGGATACCGTACGATACTGGATCTTCCCGACACACGGCACAGCCAAAGCCATCGTCAATGGGGTGGAAACAACACTGCAAGACTGCAACGACCCCACATACCTCATGGTGTTCACGGAAGAGAGCGAGTATGCTGTCAACCTCAGCCCTATAGCACAAGAAGACATGACGGAACAGCAGAAAAACACGATACCAGGAGTGCGTGTCTCCCAACGTATGGCAAACAGATCGTTTACAGTACCTATCAGCGATATTGCAGAGAACGTGATGTTCGCATGGGATAGTTGCCAAGTGGTGGCATCGACGGACCCTGTAGTGCAAAACAAAATAGGGAAAATAGGATTCAGCATGCACTATAGCCACGACCGTATCATACAAGACGTGGGGATAAACAACTACTACCAACAGAACAGGACAATCATCTTCACACCGGTCAACCAACAACATGTCGATGAGATGAAATATCGACAGCAGAACCCGCCACACCCGGGAGAAAAGTACGAAGAGGGACACCCCGGACTATGGATAGTCAATACCGACACTATGAGGGCAGGATACACATATACACTGCGTGTACAACTGCAAGACAAGAAGTCATATAGCCTCGACGCTTCCGGAGGATGCCTCGTGGGATACGCATACTTCAACGTCATTGTCGTGCCCGACACCATGAGGTGGACACCTGCATACAGCAACGAATGGGGAGACGACCGCAACTGGAGAGCAATAGTGGATGGGAAAGAACAAGACTATGGCTTTGCACCACTGCCCGAGACAATGGTCATCATACCCGAACTGACAGAAGCAGGATTCGGAGAAAACACGGAATATCCGTTCATCACCGAGAACAACCTCTATCCGATGGATGCACACTATACCTCCAATAGTTGCAACAAGATACACTTCTACCGCGAGACAAGAATGCTCAATCAACACCTGCTCAACTATCAACAGGCCTATGTGGATATGCCTGTCCTGTCCAACAACTGGCACTCAATGGCAGCACCACTGCAAGACATGTACTCGGGAGACTTCTTTATACCGCACGCAGGGACGATCGAGACACCATCCAACTTGGAGACATACAATGAGTTTGAGGTCGGCAGATTCCAAGGGAAACGACATAGAGAAGCACCCTATGCCTTCTGGCTGTCATACTACAACAGATCCGTCAAGAAAATATATACAAGCACGACGGAAACAATTATACCGGGCTCTTCTACATTCGCCGAATCGAACGCACTGGACGAACCGATAATACCCGGTGCGGGATTCCTCGTGGCAGGATACGGACCTTACGAAAAGGAGATAGAGTACCTCAACCTCAGATTACCCAAACCGGATGGTACATACTATTACTTCGATGAGTATGGAAACCAGGATAGCAAAAAGGTGACACTGTCACGGACAAGAGCCTACAAACTCGCATATCCGCTCAATGACCAACAGACAGTAACCATCACCAACCAGGTAGCCGACACGATATTCTTCTTCGGTAACCCGACAATGGCATATATTGACATGAAGGCATTCCTGGCAGACAATAGCGACGTGGTACGAAACTATTACCTGACACTGCAAGGCTCGACATGGATACCTGTATCGCTACTGACGACTACTACACCGGACCAAGGCTTCGTACAACCGATGCAGTCCGTCAAACTGTCGGCTAAGACACCGGCTACCTCACTCACGCTGACACTCAAACCTTCCCACCTCACACTCCAACCTTCAACACAAGCAACACACGGGACAGACACTAAAACACGGACGACAACGCCGCGTAAACAAGTGCAACATACCTCACCCGGACATTTCCTGCAGACAGAGGTCATGAACATAACAGCATACACACCCGAGAACTACGCAACAACAGTGCTGGCTAAACTGGAGTTCGCGAACAACGGATATGATGTGGAAGAAGATATACCGTTCATGTCCGCAAATGTGGTGAACATGCGGAACGATACCACCATACCATCACCCGTAAACATGTACACGATAGCGGACAAACAGACACTGCTGGCAGATATACGGGCAGACATAGGCATGGTACCTATAGGGTTTGTCATCGATGAAGACGCATACACAGACACCATCACACTCGTCTTCCAACTGTCAACCAACTGGACATCAGAATGTTACCTGTGTGACGCTGCAACAGGAAAGAAAGAACGTATATGCAACGATGCACAGATACGCGTCGCTACACCGGAAAACTACGAGGTACGCTACTACATACAAGGACCATACCATAAACCGGGAATAACGACAGATAACCCCGGTATCATCACTATCTATGACACGGATAACCAACATCTCACCGCCTTCTCCAACGCTCCGCAAACCATTGTCATCATGGCTTCGGAGGAGATGACAGAGATCCAACTGTACGACCTCACAGGACGACTGGTTATGCACGACAGACCAAACATACCAATGGCTGTGAGAACACTCTATGCCCCTACAGGAGTCGTCATCGTAAAGGCGAAACTCAAAACAGGAGTATCCGTACAGACGAAGGTCATTGTACAATAGCGGTCATACCTGCACCAACAGAAAGAAACAAGAGAGTATGCTGACACACAAAGCATGCTCTCTTTCTCATAACGGCAATTTATTTGCACATCCCGGAAATATGCAGTACCTTTGCACCGGTTTGGCAAAAAGGCATTTGTGAGCCTGTAGCCGTAAACATTTGTACGTTTATATTTATGATTAAAGTTTCTTTCCCGGATGGATCCATCCGTGAGTACGAGAGCGGTGCCACTCCGCTCCAAGTGGCTGAGAGTATCAGCACACGATTAGCACAAGACATCCTTGTTGCCAGTATCAAACCTGTCGCCGACACACCCGAGACAATCGAACAAGAGGGAGAAGGATGGAAGATAGTAGAACTCAATACCCCCTTGACAGCAGACACGCAGATACGCCTGCACAAATGGGAAGATGCCGAGGCCAAACATGCCTTCTGGCACACATCCAGCCACCTCATGGCAGAGGCGCTGCAAGAACTCTATCCCGGTATCCAGTTTGGTATAGGACCTGCCATAGAGAACGGATTCTATTACGATGTGTATCCAGCCGAAGGACAAGTCATCAAAGATAGCGACTTCACAACCATTGAACAGAAGATGCTCGAACTGCGTGCACGCAAAGAGCAACTCGTCAAGAAAAACATAACCAAAGAAAACGCACTCAAAGAGTTTGGCGAGAAAGGACAGACATACAAGTGCGAACTCATATCCGAACTGCAAGACGGACATATAACGACCTATACACAAGGCGCATTTACCGACCTGTGCAAAGGACCACACCTGCTCTCTACCGAACCTGTCAAAGCCGTCAAAGTGCTCAGTTGCGCAGCCGCATACTGGCGTGGCGATGAGAAAAGACCGATGATGACCCGCGTATATGGTATATCCTTCCCGAAAAAGAGCATGCTCGATGAGTACCTGGCACTACTCGAAGAAGCCAAGAAACGAGACCATAGAAAGATAGGAAAAGACCTCGAACTGTTCATGTTCTCCGACATGATAGGCAAAGGACTCCCCGTCTGGCTGCCAAAAGGTACCGCACTCCGCCTGCGCCTTGAGGAGTTCCTTAAGAAGATACAGAAACGCTACGGATACCGGCAGGTGATGACACCGCACATCGGCAGCAAACAACTGTACGTGACATCAGGACACTGGGACCACTACGGCAAAGACTCCTTCCAACCGATCACTACACCCGAAGAGGGAGAAGTCTATATGCTCAAGCCGATGAACTGCCCGCATCACTGTATGATATTCAAAAACAGCCCTCGCTCATACAAGGACCTGCCACTGCGTATCGCCGAGTTTGGTACAGTGTACCGCTACGAGCAGTCAGGCGAGTTGCACGGACTGACACGCGTCCGCTCATTCACACAAGACGACGCACATATATTCTGCCGGCCAGACCAGGTAAAAGACGAGTTCATCCGGGTGATGGAGATAATAGAGATTATATTCAAAGCATTGGACTTCAAGAACTTCGAAGCACAGATATCACTGCGTGACCCCAAAAACACCACCAAATATGTGGGCTCCGACGAGGTGTGGGAGAAAGCAGAGACAGCCATCATCGAGGCTTGCCAAGAGAAGAATCTGCCCGCCAAGATTGTATATGGAGAGGCTGCATTCTACGGACCCAAACTCGACTTTATGGTCAAAGACGCTATCGGCCGTCGCTGGCAGTTGGGGACTATACAAGTGGACTATAACCTCCCTGAACGCTTCGAGTTAGAGTACACAGGAGAAGACAATCAAAAACACCGCCCCGTGATGATACACCGTGCACCATTCGGCTCCATGGAGCGTTTCGTGGCTGTACTCATCGAGCATACCGCAGGCAAATTCCCGCTATGGCTCACCCCTGACCAAGCAGCCATACTGCCTATCTCTGAGAAAAGCAACGAATACGCATGGAAGGTAAAAGAGCAACTCGAAGCACAGGATGTACGCGTCATAGTGGACGACCGGAACGAGAAACTCGGACGAAAGATACGTGACAACGAACTGAAACGTATCCCGTATATGCTTGTCGTCGGAGAGAAAGAAGCAGAACAGGGACTCGTGAGCGTACGTCAACAAGGTGCGGAAGAAAAAGGACAGATGACAATACAGGAGTTTGCGGACTTCATTAACGCTACAGTCAAAGCACAGATGAACGCATATTAGAGATAATATCTCCCTGTTTGTGTGTTCGATATTTTTTCTGTACCTTTGTAGGGTGGTAGTATAATGGGGGGTGCTGAAGCATAGCAGATGTTAAAGCCGTATTGTATATCTGGAGTGTTGGAGGCAGGGTGCGACGAGGCAGGGCGCGGACCATTGGCCGGCAGCCTGTTTGCCGCCGCCGTGATATGGCCACCCACAGAGCACTATTGGGAACATGAGGATTTAACGTCATTGAACGACTCAAAACAGCTGACGGAGCAGCAACGCTACCACCTTCGTCCGTTGATAGAACAATATGCACTGGCATGGGCTGTATCCGAGGTGACAGCAGAAGAGATAGACAATATCAATATCTTGAACGCCGCCATAGTGGGAATGCAGCGCGCATTGGCACAACTGCGACCACAACCCGGGCATATACTGGTGGACGGTAATCGCTGGAAACCCTATGTCCCGGAAGGCCGGGTGTTGGAGGTGCCGGCACAGACCATTGTAAAAGGAGACGGGAAATATATGTCGATAGCGGCAGCCAGTGTGTTGGCAAAGACCTATCGGGATGACTATATGCGCCGCCTGCATGAGCAGTTCCCCCAATATCAATGGGATAAGAATAAGGGCTACCCGACGAAAGCCCACTATGAGGCGATACAGAGGTACGGTATCACACCTTGTCACAGAAAGTCATTCAAGTTATTGTCATAAGCAGTTATCAAATTAACAAAACAGATATGAGTATTTATATTAAGCAAGAGGGACAACCTCGAAAGAAGAACGGGTGTATGTGGACGATAATCGTCTGTGCTGTGTTGTATATCATCCTTTGCGGTGTGATAGGAATGATGGTAGGTGACATGTTCTCCACACCAACCGCTACATTGGAGGAGAATACGATTTATCGTATTGACTTGGACGGTGAACTGGTGGAGCAGGCACCTGTGGATAACCCGTTCGCGGCATTGATGTCAGGTATGCCCAACTACAGCAACAAGAGCACGGTGGGGCTGGACAACATATTGAGCAATATCCGCTTGGCGAAAGACAATGACAAGGTGCTGGGTATCTACCTGCGTGGTGGCAGTCTGTCAATGGGGTCGGCCTCAGCAAAGGCTATTCGTGACGCACTGCTGGACTTCAAACAGTCCGGTAAGTTCGTGGTGGCATATTCCGACAGTTACAGTCAGAAGAACTACTACTTGGCATCCGTGGCAGACAAGATATTCCTCAACCCGGTAGGCTCGGTGGATTGGAAAGGCTTGAGCGCACAGACGATGTACTACAAGCGTCTTCTGGATAAGATAGGTGTGGAGATGCAGATACTGAAAGTGGGGACATTCAAGTCTGCGGTGGAACCGTATTTCCGCACCTCCATGTCTGACGCAGACCGCGAACAGACACTGCAATACATCAGCGGGATATGGGAGGAGATGACGCAAGCCGTGGCTGCAAGTCGCCATAAGACCACCGAACAACTGAATACGTATGCAGACATGTATATGGGACTGCAACCCCAACAGAGTTATGTGGAGTACGGCTTTGTGGACACACTGGTGTACGTACAAGACATGGACTCCGTGTTGCGTGCATACGCAGGTACGAAGAACTACAAGATACTAAGCACGACGAAGATGGCAACGGTCAAGCGTGCGTCTGTAAAGGCAAGTGATGCGATAGCAGTCCTGTATGCAGATGGTGGTATCTACGACGACGGCAGCAAAGGTGTGACGGCAAAGGATATGGTGAAGACGATAAAGAAGATAGCCAAAGACAGCGATATAAAGGCGGTTGTGTTGCGTGTGAATAGCCCGGGGGGAAGTGCAGATGCCAGTGAACAGATATGGCATGCAGTGAAGACACTGCAGGTCAAAGGGCTTCCGGTAGTGGTGTCTATGGGCGATTATGCGGCATCGGGCGGATACTATATCTCCTGCGAAGCCGACTATATATACGCTGAGCCGACCACACTGACAGGCTCGATAGGTATCTTTGGTACCATGCCCAATCTCAATAAGTTGCTCAATACGGTGGGATTGGATATTGATGGCGTTTGCACCAACAAACACTCCGATTTGGAGAGCGATATGATATACAAAGGCATGACACCGGAGGAGTTTGCCCTGATGCAGAACATGATAGAGCGTGGCTATGACTTGTTCACTACCCGTTGTGCAGAGGGACGTGGGATGTCGCAGGATGAGATTAAGAAGATAGGTGAGGGTAGAGTATGGTTGGGAAAAGATGCGGTGAAGTTAGGGCTGGTGGATGAGTTAGGTAATTTAGACGATGCTATCTGTAAGGCAGCAGAGTTGGCAGAGGTGGGGCAGTACGCACTGGTCTATTACCCTGAGAGGAAAGACCCTATGATGGAGTTGATGAGTATGTTTGACAACAGCACACCGGAAGAACGTTTGCTGCTGCGGGTACGGGAGTTCGTTAGCAAACCGCGTGTCATGACATTGGCACCTGTAGTGACGATAGAGTAAATGGTACTGAAGACATTGGTGGAGATATTGTCCGTACCCGCCTCGTGGCTGTACGGCATAGGAGTATGGCTCCGTAACGAGTTGTACGACGGTCATATCCTGCATTCCCATACAGTGTCTTTGCCAACGATAGGTGTTGGTAATTTGGCAGCAGGTGGCACGGGCAAGACACCGATGACGGAGTATATCGTTGCCCTGTTATTGGAGCATGGCTTTCATGTGGCTGTCTTGTCCCGAGGCTATGGACGTGCAACGAAAGGGTTCCGTATCGCTACTCCGGCAGATACAGCCCGGACGATAGGGGATGAGCCGATGCAGATGCACACACATTTCCCTGACGTACCCGTGGCCGTATGTGCCGACAGGGTACAAGGCGTCCAACGCTTGCAGCAACTGTTTCCCGACCTGCAGTGCGTGGTGCTGGATGACGCTTTCCAACATCGCCATCTGCGTTGTGGTTACTATGTGCTGCTGACACCTTACGACAGACTGTATGTGCATGACCATCTGCTGCCGCGTGGCAGACTGCGCGACCTGCCCAACCAGAGCCTGCGCGCAAACATGGTTGTGGTGACCAAATGTCCGGCAACCATGCGCCCGATAGAACGGCGTGTGATAATGAACGCGCTACGTTTACCCTCCTATCAGCACCTGTGTTTCTCGTCTGCTTGTTACGAGCCGTTGATCTTACCCGGCACACCGTTAGTGGTGACAGGGATAGCCCACCCTGAATATATGCTGCGGTATATGCAGGAGCAATACCCGGATGCAGGGTTGTTGTCCTTTGCTGACCATCATGCTTTTCGCAAAGAGGACGTGGCAAAGATAGTAGCAAAGGCGACGGATTATGATTGTGTAGTAACGACAGAGAAAGACTATGTCCGCCTGTTACAGACCTCATTGCCAGAGGAGATAGGGGACAAGTTGTATATGTTACGGATGCAAACAGACTTGGGGGAATACAAAGAGGCGTTTGATAGAGAGATACTGATGTACGTGACAGAGAATTGTCGCAAGACTTCGTGATATGAATATAGTGAAACTGTTACATCGGTTTATACCACCGTATAGATGGTCAGTAGCCTTGAACCTGTTTTTCAACGTGCTGTCCACTATCCTGTCGCTGTTCTCGTTTGCAACGATCATACCTGTTCTGCAGTTGTTGTTTGGCTTATCGGACAAACGTACCGTGTTTATGGATTGGAGCAGTGCGCAGGGTTTTGAGCAATGGATAGACATACTGAAGAATAACTTGTACTATTATTTACAGGTACAGATAGACGCCCAAGGTGCAGAGAAGGTGCTGCTGTTGCTCGGTACGTGTCTGGTTGTGATGACCGGGATGAAATGTCTGACGGCTTGGTTAGCCAACTATTTCATGGTTCCCATACGCACGGGTGTGCTGCGCGACTTACGTGCCCAACTCTATCGAAAGGTGGTGAGCCTGCCTATCGGGTTCTTTACGGAGGAGCGCAAGGGGGATGTGATGTCCCGTATGACGAATGATGTGGGGGAGGTGGAAGCGAGTATCATGTCCACCTTGGACATGTTATTCAAAGACCCGATAATGATATTGGTATATCTCATTACCCTGTTCTGTATCTCGTGGCAACTGACGCTGTTCGTGTTGGTGTTATTGCCGGTAGCGGGTTGGTTGATAGGCCGGATAGGTCGTTCGCTGAAACGTGCTTCGACCAAAGGACAGGAGCAAAATGCAGAGATACTGACACAGATAGATGAGACCTTAGGAGGGTTGCGGGTTGTGAAGGCTTTCAATGCAGAGCAGAAACTGATAGACCGTTTCTTGGGACTTATCAATGCTACACGTGCTACGTTCAATCGTATCAATCGCCGTTATTACCTGGCTCATCCTGTGTCGGAGTTCTTGGGGACATCCCTGATAGCCGTATTGCTGTGGTATGGAGGAACACTGATACTGTCGGAGCATGCTACCATAGATGCGGCTATGTTTATCTACTACTTGGTTATATTCTATTCTATCATCAACCCTGCCAAGGACCTGAGTCGTGCCACGTATGGTATTCGTCGTGGTATGGCATCGTTGGAGCGGATAGACAAGATACTGAACACCGAGTCTAATATACACGAGGTGGCTCACCCAAAGGAACTGAAAGACTTCACATCGAGTATTCATTATGATGACGTCTGCTTCTCATATATTTCGGAGCGTCCTGTATTGCAACATGTGGATCTGGAGATACGTAAAGGGCAGACGGTAGCATTGGTAGGTCAGTCAGGTAGTGGCAAGACCACAATGGCGGATCTGTTACCTCGTTTCTATGATGTGACGGCAGGACGTATCACCATTGACGGCGTGGATATCCGTGAGTTGCGGACGTTTGACCTGCGTGCGCTGATGGGGAATGTGAATCAGGAGGCTATCTTATTCAATGACACGTTCTACAATAACATCACTTTTGGTGTGGCACATGCCACTATGGATGAGGTGCGTCGGGCAGCACGTATCGCCAATGCGGACGACTTCATCATGGCGACACCGGAGCAGTACGACACCTGTATAGGCGACCGTGGTTCCCGACTCAGCGGCGGTCAGCGACAGCGTATATCGATAGCCCGTGCTATCCTGAAGAACCCGCCGATACTGATCCTCGACGAGGCGACATCTGCTCTGGATACGGAGTCTGAGAAGTTGGTGCAGGAGGCATTGGAGAACCTGATGAAAGACCGCACCACACTGGTGGTGGCACACCGGTTGTCAACGATACGTAATGCTGACCTCATCTGTGTGCTGCATGAAGGACAGATAGTGGAGCGTGGTTGCCATGAGGAACTGATGGCACTCAACGGATACTACCGCCGGCTGGTGGAGATGCAGCAACAGTGATTTTATGCTTAACTCCTGCTCAGGTTTTTGTAAGGAGCAGGAATAGAAGAACGAAGGTATAGAGATGAAAAAGGCACTGCTCGTCTGAGTAGTGCCTTTACTGTTGCTTAAATCGAACGATTTACTTGCAGTCGCTTTGTGATTTGGTAGTACGAGTGTGGTTAATCTTGATAGCGTCCTCTGCAATACCAAGTTTAGCCTGAGTGTCTTTGATAGACTGTTCGTAGGTCTTTAGGTCGTTGCTTGTTCCCCAATAATAGGTTACATTGGTGGTTTCTCCAACAACGGTAGTAATCTTTGTCGTTACCTCGTAGCAGTAGTTGGTGTCACCGCATGAACTCAGACCTGCAGCCAATACAACGGCGCATACAATAGCTAATTTCTTCATTGCTCTTGAATTTTAATAAGTGAATATTGTTGATATACTATATAAGGCTTACTTCAAAAGTGCCTGCAAAATTACTATAATATTCTGATATGTACAAAACACCAGTGGCTGAATTAGGAAAAAAGGCATACCTATGTAGTCATTGGGACAATGTAATCTACGTTATTTCAGTAACTATTTCCCTCCGACTATTTTCTTTATCTCGCTTAACTTGTTGAGTGCCTGTATAGGTGTCAGGTTGTTAATATCCATCTTGGTGACTTCATCCCGTATCTGCTCGAGCACAGGGTCATCCAATTGGAAGAAACTGAGTTGCATACCTCCTACCCCCACTGTTCCTATACCACGTTGCGATGGGGGTAGGATATCCGCATTAGGTGCACTATGGGAGTGTTGCGGCGCTTCGAGGTCTCGGAGTATCTGGTTGGCACGTTGGATGATACTGGCGGGCATACCCGCTAATTTGGCAACGTGAATACCAAAACTGTGCTCTGAACCACCTCGTACAAGTTTGCGCATAAAGATGATCTTGCCATCCACCTCTTTGACAGACACATTATAGTTACGTATTCGCGTGAAACTCTTCTCCATCTCATTGAGTTCATGATAGTGGGTCGCAAAGAGTGTCTTGGCATGTCCTCTGTTCTCGTGGATATACTCGACTATCGCCCATGCTATACTGATGCCGTCGTACGTACTGGTCCCTCTGCCTAACTCATCGAACAGAACAAGGCTACGCTCGCTGAGGTTATTGAGGATACTGGCTGCCTCGTTCATCTCGACCATGAACGTACTCTCCCCGAGTGATATATTGTCGCTTGCACCGACACGGGTGAATATCTTGTCAACTACGCCTATGGTCGCACTCTCGGCAGGCACGAAACACCCCATTTGTGCCATAAGTACAATCAGTGCTGTCTGTCGGAGTAGTGCAGACTTACCCGCCATATTAGGTCCTGTGAGAATGATGATTTGTTGTCCGTTGTTATCAAGTAGTACGTCATTAGGAACATATTCTTCACCTATAGGAAGTTGTCTCTCGATGACAGGATGTCGTCCTTGTCGGATATCTATGACGAGTCCTTCGTTGATATCCGGACAGACATACCTGTTGGCAACAGCCACGTCAGCAAAACTCATAAGGCAGTCTATCTGTGCAATGACAGCCGCATCGGTCTGCATATATGGGACTTCGTCAGATAACGACTGCATGAGTTCCGAGTATATTCGGTTCTCAATGATCTGTATCTGTGTCTCTGCTGTTAGTATTTTCTCCTCATACTCTTTGAGTTCCTGTGTGATATACCGTTCAGCGTTTACCAAGGTCTGCTTACGTATCCAGTTATCCGGCACAAGGTCTTTGTACGTGTTTCGTACCTCAAGGTAATAACCAAACACATTGTTGTATCCGACCTTGAGACTCTGTATTCCTGTTTGCTCTATCTCGCGCTGTTGGATATGCATCAGATAGTTCTTGCCGTTGTTTTGTATATCACGCAGTTCATCCAACTCTCTGTCTATCCCTCGCGCAATGGTATTGGGCTTTCCTTGTGTAGCAGGAGGATCGGGCACTATCTCACGTGCTATACGCTCTCTCATCTCTGTACAGAGGCTGAGTTGCTGTCCAAGCAGATGCAGGTAACTGTTGTCTGCAGCGTGTTCGCATACGGCTTTGACAGGCTCAATGGCAGCCAGTGCGTATCCTAATTGCAACATCTCTCGCGGACTGATGCGTCCTGTGGCAATCTTGCTGACAACTCGCTCCATGTCTTGGATGCGCTGGAGATTTTGACGTATCGTCTCACGTTCCTGTGGGTGTTGGAAGAAGTACTCAACAACCGTCTGCCTGTTCCGTATAGGTCTGACATCTTTGAGTGGGAAAGCCATCCATCGGTGTAGGAGTCGTCCACCCATAGGGGTGTTGGTGCGGTCAAGTATGCTGTACAGCGTCTTGCTTTCCTCCGTTTGCCCTCCGACAAGTTCAAGGTTGCGTATGGTAAACCTATCCATCCATACGTATTTGTCTTCCTCTATACGGCTGATATGCTGTATATGCCCCGTTTGCAGATGTTGGGTCATATCCAAGTAGTGAAGAATAGCTCCGGCAGCGATGACGGCCTGTGGTAATCTGTCTATACCGAACCCTTTGAGGTTTTGTACGTGGAACTGTTTGCGTAGCCTGTCGTCAGCGGCTTCGCCCGTCATCATCCAATCATCCAACTCAAAGGTGAAATATCTCGTTCCAAAAGCCTCCGTGAACTCATTTTTCTTACCTCGCAGGTATAACACTTCCTTGGGTGCAAAGTTGACGAGTAGTTTGTCAAGATAGTCTTTCTGCCCTTCTGCCACGAGAAACTCCCCTGTTGAGATATCCAAGAAGGCTATGCCATTCTCACTCTTGCCAAATTGCAAACAGGCGAGCCAGTTGTTCTCTTTTTGCTGTAGTGTGGTGTCAGAATAACTAACGGCGGGTGTGACCAATTCGGTAACTCCGCGTTTGACTAATTTCTTTGTTAACTTAGGGTCCTCCAACTGATCACATATCGCCACGCGCAGACCTGCCCGGACTAACTTGGGTAGATATATATCCAAAGCATGGAAAGGAAATCCTGCCATGTCAACACTCGTCTTGCTCCCGCTGTTGCTTCGGCGTGTGAGAGTGATATTGAGTATTTTGCTCGCAGATACAGCATCCTCTGCATACGTCTCGTAGAAGTCTCCACAGCGAAACAGCAGGATAGCATCAGGATATTGTGCTTTGATATCCCGAAACTGTCTCATCATTGGTGTATCGTTAACGTTCATAGTGTGTCGCGGTTGTTATGAGAGTTGAGGTTATCCGTTATGGAATACGATTATTTGATATGTACGTCAATCTTCACGTTAAACATTCTGCCCGTGAGGTAGTTAGGGCTTGCCCACTGTTGTCCTTTGGCGTCTGTAACCCAATAGTAACTATTGACATTGTTCCAACCCACGAGGTTGAATATATCAAACTGTATGCTCCAATTATCCACGTGCTTGGACTTGCGCATCCACCGGTCTGTTGCAGCCGAGAATACCCGGCTCGCTCCGATATCAATTCTCCGGTAGTCACTCATATGTCCAAGATATCGCATAGAGTCGTTGTGTGGGTACCCAAAAGGTAATCCTTCACTCCAAATGAACTTGAGATGCACTTTGTATTGTGGGAAGCGAGGTATATAGTCCTGAAAATACATGGTAATGCTATATCGCTGTTCTTGTGGGGTAGGTATCCAGCCCAAGTTATTGACATCCTCTGACAGGTGCATACGGCTTCTCATGGTGGAGAAACTAATCCACGAGTCTGTTCCCGGCACGAGTTCCCCATAGAGTTTGAGATCCAATCCTATGGTATAGCCTCGGCTGTCGTTGAGTCCCGAATAGCGTACACGCACATTCTCAACAGTATAACTCTCCATTCTGTCGATGAGTTTACCATAGGCCTCAGTAGTAAACTTAAAGGGTCTTCCCCATGCACGGAAATAGTAATCTGTTCCGAGTACTAATTGCCACGAGCGTTGTGCCTTGAGTTTGTCATTGAGTACAATACGTGATATCCCGTTATCGTCCCGAACCATCTGCCGCAACTCTTTGTAGAACGGGGCTTGGTAATAGAGTCCTGTTGCGACACGGAACGTGAAGTCTTGTTTCCATCCGGGTAGCCATACCACGCTCACACGCGGACTGGGTAGCACCTCATTGGTTTTGCTCCACCAGTTGAGTCGCATACCTGCAGTGAGCAACACTTTGCCTTGGTCGGTTGTCCATTGATACGTATCCTGCACGTACGTCTGTAGTCGTCCACTATACATCTGTGTCGTTCCTTTGAGAGCGTAGTACAGTAGCATATCTTGCTCGTTATTGGGTTGGCTGTATCCCATGGAGTCGCGCCATTCCCATTCACTGATATGGTCGTTAATGAGTTCCACTTGTCCGTTGATGCCCCACTTGAGTTTATTCTCGCCTTTGTTCCATTCGCCAGTATGTGCGAGTGTGACCATACCGGCTTGCAGTGTGTTGCGGGCATGTTCATGGTATCTACCAGTGCCGAGCACACCAGTACTCGCTGTATTGCCATCGACACTCTCACCACGTTGTGACGTGTTGTGTGTGCCATCTGCTGCTTGTTCGCTGAGGATATACTCACTGCTGATGTCGTACGTCTCTCTCTCGTTCGTATAGAACCCACTGATGTCGAAACCGATCTTTACCTGTTTGCTCACACGTCCTTCAGCACTCAAGGCTGCAAAGGCTGTACGGAAGAGGTCTTTCTCCTGTCCCTGGTACCAGATGGTCTTGTTAACGGTTTGTTGCGTTCCTCCGAAACTGCTACTGATAGAGTCAGGCTGAAACTCGTAACTGTTTTGGCTGAAGTTACCGAGTAGCCGTATCTGCCATTTGTCACGCTGGTTGGTCTTATTACCGACCTGCCAAGTCATCTGTGTCTGGTAGTCAATAAAGTTGGGGTTATAGTTCCCCTTGGTCTCTAATGCACCTAACATATAACGTGATGTCTTGTAGCGTATGCCGTGCATCTGGCTCTGTGCGGAGTCGCCCCATCCGACATAAGCGCTGGCTCCTAATATACTCAGGCTCAGTCTTGATTCGAGACGGGTAGGACGTTTATACCGTATATCGAGTACAGATGACATCTTGTCACCATACTGTGCATCGAAACCACCTGCGGAGAAATCAACACTCTCTACCATGTCGGGATTGACAAAACTGAGTCCTTCTTGCTGACCACTGCGGAGCAGTAATGGACGGTGTACTTCCAGTCCATTGACATATACGGAGTTCTCATCATAACTTCCACCTCTGACATTATACTGGCTACTCATCTCATTGTTCTGACTGACTCCGGCAAAGGTGATAAGCAGGTTTTCAATACCTCCTCCTGTAGCATCGGGCATAAGACGGGCGGCACCAATATCCCCCCTGTCAAGAGTACCTGTCTGTCGTTGTATGCCACGTACGGTTATCTCGTTCAAGACGGCTTCATCTGTAGGGAGTATGACGTTGATATTGAGAATACTATTAGGGGTGTAAACTTGTTGCCGGATAGTCTGGTGACCAACCATAGAGAAAACAAGTACAACAGTATCGTTCATGGGTACATGCAGGTCGTAGTAACCATTGATATTGGTGGTGGTGCCTATTAGTGCTGTGGACTTTATAGTGGACTCGGTGTACACATTCGCCAGTTCTATACCGACATTATTAGCGTCTAATACATAGCCAAAGATACGTACTGTACGTGTCTGTGTTGCTGCGACGACCACACTTTCTCCAATGAACCCGAGTAGGAAGATAAGGATATGTATGTATCGTTTCTTATTCACTGGTGTGCTGAGACAAATCGTGTGCAAAGGTAGTCATATTTTCTTTTCCTTGCAATACGTGTACAGATATTGTGCAAGCAATAGTTTGTTTGGGTTGTGTATGTGAAATAATTGCAGTAATTTTGCGGCGTACTCGTATGAACTTTGTGCAAAGTTGCGGGAACGTTAGCATAGGCAGCGTATGAATAGATGGAAAGATATATGGAATAAAGTCCGTAAGTATGTATTGAACAAGTACTTGATCACGTTGTTTATAGCTATGCTCGTGTTTGTGTTTGTTGGCGATCAGAGTCTTATACGTCGCTTCCGTCGGGCGCGTCAGATACGTCAAACAGAGGAACGTTTGGAGGCGGCACGTGTGGAAGTGGAGCAGGCTCGGCGTACGATAGAAATGTTGCAGGATACAGACAGTTTGGAACGTTATGCCCGAGAGCATTACAATATGCACGCAGACAGAGAAGACGTATATTTGATAAGAGAATAAAACAAAATAACTATAGTTATGAGATGGAGTAATGTGTTGCTTGTTGTGGGAATGGTTGCACTGCTGACAGGTGCCGTGATGAGTTATATGAAACTGCAGCCCTATTCTGACTATGTGTTGGTGGCAGGTGCTGTCTTGGTGATATTCAGGGGAGCGTTGCACAGTCGTGAGAGAGCAGAGAAGATAGAGCCTCGAGAGGAAGATGATAAGAAAGAGTAGATAACCATGAAGGCTATAACGATAAAAGATATTGCTCGAGAATTAGGTGTGTCAGTATCGACGGTGAGCCGTGCCTTGCAGGATCATCCGGATATTAGTGAACAGACTAAAGTGGAGGTGCGTGAGTGTGCGAAGAGATTGAACTATAAGCCCAATATGATGGCAAGCAATCTGCGTACGTCCCGTAACAATACGATAGGTGTGGTATTACCGGAGGTCAATCATCATTTCTTCTCCTCCGTGTTAGACGGTATAGAGCAGACAGCTAATGAAGCAGGGTATAGGATATTGATATGTCAGACGGGAGAGAATGTCGAAAAAGAGGTGCAGAGTATCCTGACATTGATAGGCAGCCGTGTGGCTGGTATGCTGGTAGGGGTGAGCAAGCAGACGTCTAATCTGCAGCATCTGCAGGATGTTATCGATAGTGGCATTCCGCTCGTGTTGTATGATCGTCCCTGCCCGTCATTAAAGTGCGACCAAGTGTTGTCGGATGACTATATGGGGGCTTATACGGCCGTAGAGTACCTGATACAGACGGGATGCAAACATATCTCTTTCTTCTCTTCTCCGATGCAGTTAGAGGTTGCGCGTCGTCGTTATCAAGGGTGGCGAGATGCGCTGATGCGGTACGGGTTACCATTAAGCGAGGCAAATATCGTGACATGTGACACCCGGGCGCAAGCTATCATTGATACCCCGTTAGCACTGCAACGGGATGATAAACCGGATGCTATCTTCTGCGTGAATGACAGTTGTGCAGCGGGGGTGCTGTATGCCGCTCAGATATTGGGTGTGAAGATACCGGAAGAGTTGGCTATATGTGGTTTCTCAGACGACCCCTTGTGCCGAACGACATCACCCATGTTGACTACAGTGCAGCAACATGGTGTGGAAATAGGCAGGCGGGCTATGTATCGCTTGTTGAAACGGTTAGGCGGGGATGACAGAATATCGCAGACAGAGATGGTGCCTACAGATTTGGTCGTGCGGGAGACGACACGTTAATGAGTAATGGATAATAACAAAAGCGTGAGTATGTTGGAGTATAATAGTTGGACGATAGAACAAAACCTGTGGGAGCCATCGATAGAACCTGAAGTGGAGCAACAACTGAGTTTCTCGAATGATTATCTGTGTCAAACAGCACATTTTGAAGAGCATTATGCGTCCCCTCAACGACTATGCACTTTCATCAAGGGAATAGATAAACCTATCCCAAATATATCGTCTATCTCTGTGCGGCTACATGATGAACGCTTGGACTTGGCCGTATGGCGTGTGGAACGGTTCTATCGTTGCCTATATAAGAATAAACCGTTGTTGGAGCGCCAGTTTGATGCAGTCTCCCCAAAAGGGTTCCGCCTGCACGTGAAAACACAGCGGGAACTGATGATATTGAATAAAGAGGCAATGCAGATCACTTATGAAATAACATCAGATAATTACGAAGGTCCTATCTCTCTGTTGGCATTGTTGGGAGGTGGAGAAGAGTCGAAGGAGTGGTATCCGCTGATGCATAACGTGGGACAGCAACTGAGTTGGATGTGGTTGCAGATGAGGTACGTGGATTTGCAACTATGCTGCGCAATGAATTATTCGATAGAAAAGGACGGTGTATTGGTTCCCCATCGTCCGATAAAAATAGAGAAACAGCACATTGTGGGTTATTCTGTTACCCTGCCCATACATTCCGGTGAGACCTATGTGCTAAAGAAGAGAACGGTTGTTGTTGATTCTCATAACCATGAAAAGGGGCGCTTGATAGAAGATGCAGAGCAATGCTTGATAAACTGGTGAAAGAACATATCATATTAGGTATTGACCCGGGAACATTGTTTATGGGATATGCTCTGTTATATACTTCCGGTAAGCAAGTCAGATTGATAGACTTTGGGGTATATGATGTGCACAAGTTGGATGACCAGTATGCCCGTTTACAGCGAGAGTTTTTTTTCTTGCAGGAGTTGATAGACGAGTATCAGCCTACAGAATTAGCGATAGAGACACAGTTTGTGGACAAGAACCCACAGACAATGATCAAGATTGTGCATGCTCAAGGAGTGGCAATAGCAGCAGCATTGTCCAAAGATTTGCCCATCAATGAATACTCACCTATGAAGGTCAAAATGGCTATCACCGGCAATGGACACGCAGATAAAAGACAAGTGGCTGATATGCTACAGCGTTATTTACATATTGCTGACACAGATATGCCTAAGAAATTAGATGCGACAGACGCATTGGGAATAGCATATTGCCACTATCTACAGTTAGGCTTGCCGCTGAGGGAGAAAGGAACAAAAGACTGGACAACCTTCGCACGACAAAAGGGACTCGGTGATAAACAACATACCACACCCAACGCCAAACTCCTTGCCGCTCTACAACAACATGGGAAGTAGAGAATGTAAGTGCCTCTTTCGTCATTATTGCACATTGCATAAGGAGTTCCTTTTTGCTCCATTAACAATAAAAAAACTGTCTAACGTTTAACCTTGTCAGACAGTTTCTTCCGGTAGTGCTACCCGGACTCGAACCGGGGTTTACGGCGTGAGAGGCCGTTGTCCTAGGCCACTAGACGATAGCACCATAGTTTATTCTCACCAAAAGCGGGTGCAAAGGTAGTGTTTATTTCTGATATATACAAACAGTTCAATAAAAAATCACTTTTTTTGTTGTATTGTCCGTGCAGTGTACTGTCCAATAACAAATGCAAGTTATTGTGCAAAGTTAGGGAAAACAGTTGAAGAAGCAATCTTTAGGAGTGGAGAAGTTCAATTTTTCTCTTTGTCTTCGATTCTATTTCTTCTGATCTTCTTTATATATGCGTCATCAAATCTATTGAAGTTAGCCCGTTTAGTGATGTTGACAGTAAGCAACATAGGCGGCACAGTCCTCCAAAGAGTTGTCAGCCTATCCCCGGACTAAGTTTAACCATAGATCAACTTAACCCAGTTCTTGTACCCAAAATATGTCAACCTATTTTAGGATATGACATTCTATGTAACTCCCCACGGAGTAGTATGATTTATCTACCGTGTATGTACCGTGTTTATCGTGGGGATTGCTGTTTATCTCAACGGAGGGGTCTGCGGTATGACGGGCTTTGTGGCGTCCGAGAATCCATAGGAGAGCGCAGGCGAGGACGAAATAGGCAGCGGCGAGTATCCATAGTGCGTAGTACTCCCGGCAGGTGCCAGCGAGCGTAGCCCCCATGGAGTTGAGATGGATAAAGCCGTGTACGCCCCAAGTGTAGGGGAAGACATAACTGAGGTATAGCCAAGCCTTTGGCAACATCTGTTGAGGCCACGAGACACCTGCTATGAAAAGGAAGATGAGTGAGGTGGCGATGAGTGTTACCAGTCCTGTTTCGCGGTTGCGGGTGAAGACGCTAATACACATTGAGAAGTAGATAGTCGCCAGTAGATAGGGTACCATGAACCGCAGTATATCGAAGGGATTGCCGAGATGTGGCAGTCCGAAGAGTCGTGGAATGAGCAGTAGGTCGATAGCTCCCAATGCCATATACAGCACAAAATAGGCGGCGGAGCGTCCCAAGATGATACGCAGTACGCTGGTGCTGCGTCGGCGTCTTGGCAGGATATACAGTTCATTGTTCTCTTCGCGAGCGGTACCTCCCAGCATACAGATACCGAAGAGCAGGGTCTGGTGCAGCACGAGCATCAGTACAGCGGGTATGAGGAAAGCGGCATATCCGCCTGTGGGACAGAAGAGTGCCGTCTCGGAGTAGGGTGCGTCTTGGACGAGTGTCCATGCGAAGGTGTTGTCGTATCCCATCGCCTCGTATCGGTCTATCTGTACAGAGCGCATGTTGTCGAGCATCACTTGGTTGCAACTCAAGTAGATAGCCTTCATATAGAGAAAGGAAGACATGTCGCAGTAGAGGGATATATGCGCCTGTTCCAAGCCTGAGTTGAGTGCAACGGCGTAGTCATCAGGGAAATAGATGATGCCATGTACTTTCTGGTCGCGCATAAGGGTCTCCGCCTCCTCCATGGAGACACAGTAGTAGGCGATGGTGATGTCCGGGCATGCGTTCCATTGGTGCAGGAAGGCACGGCTCTCTTGCGATTGGCTCTTGTCCACGACAGCCACCGTGACGTTTTGGATGGTGTCGTTCCAATAGATGCAGTTGTAGAGGATAGGGTAGGCAAGTGTGGCCAAGACAAAGATGACGAGGACACCAGGGTCGCTGAATATACGTCGGAACTCGTGTGTGAAGACCCATCCCAACTCCTTGACTTTCAGCCATTGGTGGTATAAGAATCGGTGTGCCTGGCTCATTTCAGTGGGTAGTTTTGGTACAACATAGCGTTATGCAGCCGCGGCGAGACGAGGATAGGCAGTATCAAGAAGGCGCAGAGTGCGAGGCAGGCGGGTATGGAGTTGCCGACAGGTGCAGCCATGAGTGCCTCGTTGACATAGATACGATAGTAGTGGCGTAGCGGTACGAGGTTACACCACGCCTGTACGGCAGGCAGCATGTTCATCACGGGATAGGTGAAACCTGAGAGCGAGAAACCGAGCATACCATAGAGTGCACCGATAGACACGGCGTCACGGAGAGTAGGGAGCAAGCCGATGATGCATATACCCATCGCCTCTTCAGCGAAGACGAAGAGTATCATAGAGAGCATCAGTCGGGTGAGTGATCCGTTGACGGGGAAGTGCATGAAGCGGAAGAGTATGACCTCGCAGCCTATACCCAGCACCAGAAAGAGAACGGTGTAAGGGATGAGTTTGCCTATCATGGCGACGGTGTAGTTGCCGCCCGCCGTCTTCAGCCACTCATGGCAGGTCTGACACTTCAGTTCATAGCCGACGGCGAAGATAGTGAGCATCAGTACCACCAGTGCCAGGATGCCCGGCAGGATAGTGGATACGAGGTATATGGCGTAGTTGCTCCACGGGTTAGCGATGAAATGTGCCTCGATGGTGATTGGCTGTATGCGCTTCATTATTAGGTCATCTGACAGCCCTTTCTTGCGTAGCACCTCGCGTTGGAAGGCTCCTGAGGTTAGGTTGCACATGGTGAGCAACTGTTTGTAGGCGGTGCTTGCCCCGACAGTATAGGCGTTGTTGACGTAGAACTCCAACTGTGGACGTTTGAAGGCGGCGAGGTCTGCGTAGAAACGGTCGGGTATAATCAGGATACCGAATACCTCGCCACGCTGCATGGACTGGCGTGCCTCTTTGTACTCTGTGGTCACCAGCACGATATTCACTGCCGATGTCGCCTGCATCTCGTGGCATAGTCGGCGCGAGATGGACGAGTGGTCCTGGTCCACGACAGCGATAGGAATGTTCTCCGGCGTACCGTGCCACATGATACTGATGAAGAAGAACGTGCTCAGTACCATCACACCCACCGAAGCGAATATATAGAGTGGACGGACAAACATCCGGCTCAGTTCGCGTTTGGCTACCCGACCTATGTTTCTGAATATCTCAGTCATCACTTAACCACTATAGCGGTCATGCCCGGTCGGAGGTTCTCGATGGGGTGTAGTGGGCGGGCTTTGACGTCGAACGTGCGAACGTCAAAGTCTCCGTTGGAGCGTGTGCTGCGCCATGTAGCGTAGGAACCCATGGCTTTGATATAGGTAACGACGACGGTGTAGTGCTGGTCGCCAAGTGCAGGTATGCGTATCTTGAGTTGCGTGCCAGGGGTGATGTCCTGTAGCATGTCTTCACGTACGGCAAAGGTGAACCATGCGTCGTTGAGGTCCACGACGGACATCACGGGGCTGCCCTGACCGACCAGTTCGCCGGTCTTTGGAAAACGCTCGGACACCTCGCCATCGACAGGTGATGTCAGGTAACGCTCTGCACGGGCCAACTCCACTTCTTGTATCAGTCCGTCCACACGTGCCACTTGTGCTGCAGCGGCAGCCTTGTCTTCGTTACGTGCACCTGCCATGGCGAGGTCATACTGGCTCTTTGCGGCTTTGACCGTTGCCGTGGCGGCTTTATACTGCGCCCGCACCTCATCACGTTTCTGTTCCGACACGACACCTTTCTCGTAGAGGCGTTGTACGCGCTCGTAACTCTTGCGATATATCTCTTCGCCCGCTTTGGCTTTCTGCCATAGTTCGTAGGCACCTACTATCTGCTCGTGCTGGGCACCGTTCTGTGCTTTCTCGCTGATCGCCTCGGCGGCAGCCCGTGCCGCCTGTGCCTGTGCCATCTTCGCTTCCACTTCCGGTGAGTAGATGATGACCACCGTGTCGCCTTTCTTGACGTGGTCGCCCTCTTCTACGAGGAACATCTCCACGCGTCCCGGCACTTTCCCCGATATACGGTATTCCGAAGCCTCCGCTTCACCTGTGATGACCACTTCTTCAGGTTGCAGTGCGAACACACCCACTACGGCTACGATCACTACGACAGTCAACATTGCTATCAGTCCCAGTAGCAGACTGCCTTTCTTTTCTTTGCTTATTTCCATAAAATGATTAGTATTGCAGGGTAGAAGTATATCTATTCAAATAGGTGTGGCAGACTTTTGCGTTGGTCTGTGCATCCACGAGGTCGCATGCTGCGGACAGCCATGCCGTCTGTGCTTGCATCACATCAGATGCAGTAGCCATGCCGGCAGCAAAGGCTTCGGTGGCGTATTTCAGCACCTCCTGTGCGTTCGACAGTGCGAGGGTGTACATTGCCACTTTCCGGTTCGCCTCCAGCATCTTCTGGTTCGCTTGTGTGATCTGCAGCGAGAGCAACTCCTTTGTCTCCTCGACCTTGAGTGCGACAAGGTTCGCCTCGTGTTTGGCAGCCTTGAGACGGAGGATATCATCGGCGTGTGCTATAGGGATATTTACCGCTACGCCTACCGAGAAGAAGCCTTTGCCTTGCCAGTCGTTACTGAAACCATTGTCCACATTCGGGTTGGTGTATATGTAGTTGGCTGAGGCTACGATGTTAGGTTGCAGCCCTGCCGCCATGATACGCGTATTGCCTTTGGCTATACGCTCCGCCTGTCCCAGCATCTTTATCTCCTTGCGGGCATTGACGATATCCTCTATCTGCTGCAGGGTGTCCTGCAGAATCATTGTACTCAGTCCCGTACTGTCCAAATGGATATTGCTATTCAACGGCAGTCCGCATAGTTGGCAGAGTGCCATCTTCGAGAGTACTAACCCGTTGTCTGCCTGCATCTTCTTTACCTCTGCCTCCCCGCGTTTTGACTTGACTTTCAGCAAGTCTGACTGCGTCGCCAGCCCCTCGTTGACTAGTTCCGTGACATCCCCCTCCAGTTTGATGAGCAGGTCGTAGTACTGTGTGGCGAGGGTGCGCTTGCTGTCCACGGCAATCACGCGCCAGTACGCCTCATCCACTGACACGATGATGTCGTCCCGTTTGTTATCTCCCTGCAGGTCAGACAGCTGCTCCGTGGCTTGTGCGATGTCGTACAGTGCCAATAGTCTGCCACCAACGTAGATAGGTTGTGTGACGCCCACTTGACCAATCACCACATGCGTCATGTCCAGATTGAGGGCATCGTATAGTTGCTGATAGGCGTCCGCCATCATCTGTCCGGCATCAGTCTGTAGCGATGTGAGTTCTCCATAGACAGTCGGCGCGGATGTGGTCTGTTGCGTCAGTTGGTTGAACGAGGTACTCTCGTTCCAGTCCCAATGCGATGACCCGTCGTTGGTGATAGTCGCTGTGCCGAAACCGAAGTCCATGCGGTTAGGTAGCAATGTGGCGTTCTTCGAGTTCCACGTATAGGCAGCGTTGGCACTTATCTTCGGAAACATACTCGCCAGAGCCGCTTGCCGATTGAGGTCTGCCGCCTCGTGTGCCTCACTGCTCATCTGCGCCGATACACTATTCTGTATTGCCATGTGGCGGCAGTCGTCCAGTGTCAGTTCCGGCAGTATCTGCGCACACAATGGCGCAACAGACAGTGCCATCAGCAGTACCAGCAAATGGATTCTTGTTGTCATGAGTGCGTGGTTTAGTATTTCTTAGCCTGCATACGGATACCTGTTCCGCTGAGTGTGCGCTCCGACGACTGCGACTGCCCTTTGTAGTTCAAGTAGAACAGCAGCGTGTTGTCGAAGGTCTGTCCGTAACCCGAAACGGTGATGTCGAACACCTCTGTCTTATGTACTTGGTAGGAAACGATACTATCCCGCTGGAATGGGAATATGCCTATACGGAAGGTGTCGTATTTAGTCGTCTCGGTGGGTATCGACAGTGTTCGGGTGTACGGCGCGAAGTGTATTGTGTTGCCGTCCAGGATGCCGCGGGTGCTGCAAACATTGCCATTCTGTTGGTCCAACGTGATGAGCAGACTATCCTCATCGTGCAGACTGATGATATCCAAGTCGCCCGACTCATTGTTCAGGTTCAGACGTATCGTATCCGCCGATGTCGCACCTGTGTAGTTCTCTTTTAATGTCACTTGTCCAGTTGTCTTGTAACGATAACCACCTTTGATACAGCGGATTCCGACAGTGTCGGAGCAGGATGCCATCACGAGAATCACTCCTGCCAGTACTAAAGATTTGCTCTTCATATCTTTTTTGTTGTTTAGTTTCATACCTTAATCGTATAGGGGCTCGCCCCTTGTCATTTGTTTCGGCTATCTATTTCCATCAGGCAACGCCTTGACCTGCCAATATGTCATGGTGTACCTTTGGTCAAAGCCGGAGGTGTATATGCAAAAAGCCTGCCATACGGATAGTTGTTCGCAAAGGGAATATCCCATTGGAAAAATGGTATATCAAGATAGCGTGTTGTTGAAGAATATACAATAACGCCCCTGTGGAGGGCGTGTACATTGCATGAGGATTATTTGTCCTTTGTGTGAATGTTGATAGAATTAGTGTATAGAGTCTATGGTATCTGGCAATAGTAATTTGCGATATTCTGCTACCACCTGTTCAAAAGTATCACGATACTGTTGCGGAATAGGTTGAGCGGGAGGGGATACCATCTTTAAGGGGTCTATAGGAGAACCGTTTTTCCATACACGGAAATCCAGGTGAGGTCCTGTCGAACTACCGGTACTTCCCACGTAACCTATTACCTGCCCTTGTTGCACTCTTTGTCCCACGTGCAGACCGCTGGCATACTTAGACAGATGAAGATAAGCGGTAGTATAGGTAGAGTTATGTTTTATCTTTACAGTATTTCCTCCTCCCCCCTTATAAGCACACATAGTCACTACTCCATCACCGATAGTCACTACGGGAGTACCGGAGGGGGCAGCATAATCTACTCCTGTATGAGGACGAACAACCTTATAGATAGGGTGTTTGCGAGCATAGGAGAAACGTGATGAGATGCGTTTATAGTTCAACGGTGCTTTTAGGAACGCCTTACGCAGGCTCTGTCCATCTGCATCATAATAGTTGTGTACATTGTCTTGCTCAAACCAGAAAGCCTCTTGCCACTTACGAGCATGGTAGAAATCTGCTGCATAGATACGTCCGATGCCTATCCGTGTACTATCTACTGACAGTTCATCATAATAGACACGAATAGAATCGCCTTTCTGCAGTCCAAAGAAATCTATTGTCCATGCATATATCTCACTCAGTTCTAATGCCAATTCTACAGGTAACTTGTTTATGACCATAGCATTCCACAGGTTAGACTCGATCACCACCTCAGCCGTACGTGGTGTATGAATAGTGGGTTTCTCGTGGTGCTCCACATGTATCGAATCGGTAACGTGCAACACTACCATCTGACTAATAGACTGCACATATACAAAATAACACAGGTGTTCTGTACCGGTACTATCAGACTGATATAATGCATAGTAGGTTTTGTCCGGACGGATAGAACGAACGTCAAACTCACTGCGTGGCAGTTGCGATATGTTTGCTATCTGTTTGGGTGTTGCTCCTATACGATTGAATATACCACCCAATGTCTCGCCACTACGTACACTACCTGTATCCACGCGAAAAGAGTCTATGGGTAAACCAAAGGCATACCGGACAGAGGCAGGAGATTCTTCCGACGTAGTGTCGCTTTTATGACCATGGCAGGACGACACACTAATGGCAAAGACCAGCAGTAATAATCCATGTAAATATCTCATTGCTTTTGCGGATACTTACGGGTGAGGGAACTCAATTTGAGACGTATAACACCCAACAACGCTTCAGAGAATATACCACCGGACATCTTGCTGGTACCCAATACACGATTGATAAAGATGATAGGGACTTCTTTGATATGGAAGCCACACTTATAAGCGGTGAACTTCATCTCTATTTGGAAAGCATACCCCTTGAAACGTATTTTATCTAACTCTATTGTCTCCAGGACCTGCTTCCGATAGCCGACAAAACCAGCAGTGGTATCATGTATTGTAATTCCCAATACTGTACGTACATATTTGCTTGCAAAATATGACATCAGTACGCGCCCCATAGGCCAGTTCACTACATTCACACCACTCACATAACGACTGCCTATGGCAACGTCTGCACCTTGATTGGCACATGCGTCATATAGTTTGAGTAAGTCTTGAGGATTGTGTGAGAAGTCTGCATCCATTTCGAATATATAGTCGTAACCATGTGCAACCGCCCACTTAAACCCGGCAATATATGCAGTACCAAGCCCTTGTTTGCCTTGTCTCTCTATGATAAATAACTTGTTGGCAAAAGCGTCTTGCATCAATCGTTTAACTATAGCAGCCGTGCCGTCAGGCGAGCCATCGTCTATAACAAGGACATGGAACTCCAAAGGCAATTGCATCACAGCCGTGATGATGGCCTCTATATTCTCTTTCTCATTGTAAGTGGGGATAATGACTAATTGGCTCATAGGTGTTGTGTATTGGGGATTATTATTCTATTCCTGCTTGTGGGACAGGGTTATGATACTATCATTCAGTGTGTATATAGGACTGGGGGTTATACGCTCCAACGGCGTGATGAATAGATCTTCGCCGGCTATAATCCCAGCATCTAATAACGTTTCCGATATGGTATGCATAGCTGCCGTGGGATCATTATTCTCGTTACTGAGATGGCATAAGAATACATTGCGCATCCCTATGTGGTAGTTTTCAGCCAAGAGACATGCGCATGTAGCATTGCTTTGGTGTCCACGAGGCGATAAGATACGTTCTTTAAGATAAGTAGGATAAGCTCCGTTCAACAACATCTGCTCATCATGATTGGCCTCTATTACGATATGATTGGCGGTACGTAGGTAGTTGCACATTATCTCGTTTGGTTCTCCACAATCTGTCGCTATCATAAAGCGTTGTCCTTCATAGTCAATCACATACCCAATACATTCTGTGGAGTCATGTGATACTTCAAACGTGCATATCTGCATACCATTGAGTTCCCAAGTTTCTCCTTTATCAAAATAACGTTGGGATGTACGCAACTTCAATTGTACACCATAATTTTTATTGATACCCTCATGTATCAGTCGGGTAGAGTAGATGGGTAGATGTACTTTCTCCCCGAGTGTACCAACGGCACGTATATGATCGGCGTGGTCATGAGTTATCAATACACCAACGATGTTAGCATAGTCCAACCCCATCTCGCGCAGATCTTTCTGTATAGTACGTGCCGATATGCCTGCATCGATCAATATACCGCTTTGGTGTGTGCCTAAGTAATAACAATTACCACTACTACCACTGGCAAAACACCTAAATATGAGTTCCTTATCTTCCATTCAGCATTTCAATATGCTTTCTCGTTGTCTCGTTCGTTGCTTTATCTGTTCTTGTAAAATATCACATACTATTATCGGTACGGTATTTCAAACCGCAAAGATAATAAAAAGATACAATGCTTGCAAGTCCCATATCTATTTTGTTTCCTAATAGCGAATAGAGACAATATGCTGACGCATACTTGAATTGGAAGAATGGATATTAATAACGATTCATTGCGGCAATATGATGACAGGATTATTCTTTCTCTGAGAACAGAGGTATATATGGCTCTTTGATGGTTCCGATATGTCCATCAACGGAGAAGACAACCGCATCTTTCAGTACGTATATAAACCGTGTGCTGGTGCAATAGTAACGCAAAGTAAGATTCGTTTCTTCGTCAGAATAATAAGCAATTCGCGGACGATTGATATAGAGGAAGAAATAGGGTTGCCCATCTATCATCTGTATTTTTGTCACGCCCCAACACTTGTCACCTGAAAAGGCTCCAACCAGATCCGCGGTGTCGGCTGTGCTTTGTAGCGAGGATGGTAGTTTGCCTGTGATAGTCATTGAACCCTCCAAGTCTGAGGTGTCGTAGGGTTGCCACGAGGGATAGTCATGTTGCATATCGACTACAGTCGGCTTGCATGCACTGACAAAAAAAGCCAGTGCTGCAATGCCTATCATTGCTATACTATACAATGTGTTTCCAGAGGTTTTCATATCTATTTCTGTTTAATAAGTCTAATAGTTTTTGTTTCATTCTCGAGCCGTACCACCGCTATGTAGATACCTGTAGGAACGGCCTTGCTTTGCCATTCGTAGGTATATATGCCGTTCTCGGTCTGACCATTGTCAGTGGCGAGCAGTTGTCCGCTCTCGCTATAGATAGCCAAACTAACGGCTTGGTCTTCTGCAGTGGTAACAACCACCTGTACCTTATCCACAAACGGTGAAGGCATTGCAGTGATGGTGTTCGTACGGAACGAGATAGGCAGCGGGTTATCAAGTGATCCGATGATACCATTTGCTGAATAGTTGAACATAGGTGCCGACTGTGCCACTGTCTCGCCATTCTGCTCAAGGGCAAAATGTATAGCACCTACGTTCTCCGAACCAATTGTCAGGAAGAACAATGGAATGCTGTCGGTCTGGTGCACATCGATACGTCCTGCCAATTCGTTGCCTACATAAGCCGCCAATATGAGGTTGTCGGTGCTACCAGTCCAATCATCAAGCGTAGCGATAACAGACATATTACTTGATGCACGATTGACGAAGAGTGGTTCATCGCGTAGTGCCTGCACTTTCTGCGTTGGGTTGGTCGTGGTGGAGTGATAGTCGTAGTAGGTGAATTGACATTGTTCGCCTTGGTGGTAGAGTAGGTATCCTTGACCTGGTTCCATGTAGGTGAGGTTGCCCTCCCATTTTGACGCTGATGAGAACACAGCAAAGCGGTCCTTGCTCTTCAGTATATCACCTGCTGTTGCATGTATCAAGTAGTCGCTCATGGCCTCTGTGATTGACTGGTTGATGTCAAGCATATAAGGCAATACGTTCCATCCGCTAAACAGCGTCAGTGTACGTTCTTTCTGCGAGAGTGGTGAACCTTCCACCTCAGAAGACACATAGTTTTGGACATAGAACATATAAATGTTTCGGTAACTGAAATAATTGAGTGTCCCATACCATGTAGCAGGAATCTGCCCCTGTGCTGCCGCATACTGGCTGTATTCTTGTCTGACAGGTGTCTTTACCAGGTCACCTGCAGTCCAATTGGCCTGTGTAGAGAATAATCGATTGATGTCCGTACTATAGGTTGGGTTGATGTGGAAAGAAATCCAGTTCCATCCTTCATTGAGTGATAACTGTTGTACTGTTCGTGCTGAGGTCGTGAGGATGACAGGTGTCTTGGGTGAGCAACCATAGCAGTACTTCTGCTCGAAGCGGATCGTTTCTGAGGCATCGAGGATGTATATCTTGCCTGTGTTGGCTTGCCATAAGCGCAGTTGTACATAATCGTTCTTCATCTTCTCGTTGCCGTAGATAGTCATATAGACGTGGTTAGCGAGAGATGATTCTTCGTATGTGACGTTTGCCATCCCCACGCACTTGTCATTGATAAAGGCAGCCACGATATCTTCCGGGTCTGTGTCATAGACAGTGTCCTTGTCGCTGGTGAGTTTCACCTGTCCAATGAGCGACATTGACAAAGGCAGTTCTTTATGATCGTCTGACCAAGGGCATATAGATTCCACTTTCAGGTTCAACAGTAGCCGTTCGAAGAGATCTTGGTCATCTTGCAGGTAGATATACTCGGTATATTCGCCTACGTTTACACCTTCTGCTACCGTGAAGTGGATAGTCTGTTTCCCTTGTGGCGATAGCGATCCTGAAGAAGGCGCAGCAGTCAGCCATGAGGGTAAGGAGGTGATTTGATATTGACGTGTTGTACCGCCTGTGTTGCTGATAGTCAGTTCGAAATCGATGCTATTGTTGAGTTGTGTGGAAACTGTCTTTTCGCTCTCTGACCAACGTAACTGGTTGCGGTCCACATATACAGTCCACGACATAGGGTTGAGTAACCGGTTACCATTGAGGTCCTCCACGTTGCGAACGGTGATGAAGATGTTCTGTTTGTTAATTTCCTTATTGAGCATCTTGATGTTAATCATTAGTTCATCGTTGTTGCAAGCCCAAACGAAGTTATATTTGGTGCGTGGTGTGGCATCCCGTGTAGGTGAGTAGTCGGTCTTATCTGCCATTGCGGAGGCATCGGTCAGCAAGAGGTTCTGCTTTTCATTCACTATCGTACCCTCTTTGTCACGGATGACACGAGCGTTGTATGGCGAATATCGCAGTTCCAGACGTCCGTTGTCGGTGAGGAACTGTTGTGCGAATGGCAGGTAAGCCACCAGTCCCATCTCCTCACCATTCGGGTTGACGTTATAGAAGTTTTGGATGCTACTATTGGGCAATGCCTGTTCGAATAGCACGAGGTCATCGAAATGTCCGGAGAAAGGATAGAGTGGTTGAGTCTTCTTATTCCCCAAGGAGTCAGTCAGTGTCCAATGACAAGCACCTAACCACATATTGTTGCTGGATATGCTACCCATCTCATCAGCAGCGAAGGTGGCGGATAGTTTGCCATCGATGAAGATGTTGGCGTGGTTATAGGTACGATTGACTGTTAATACGAACTGGTGCCATTGTTGGTCGGCATACTGTCCGTGTGCCACATATTCCCGGCTCTGGTGGCGCAGTACCACATTGCCATTTTGCAGACCGATGAACACTTTTCCTTGCGCATCATCCTCTGTCTTATATCCTCCTCCTGTGGAGAAGAGGGCTGCGGTGTCGGCTGTCTGTGTATCGGTCTTAAACCAGAGCATCAGTGTCAGGTCTTGGATAGCAGAGCGGGACAGTTTATCTTGGTCGAGTTGTACGCCTGTGCCATTGGTAAGATGTATAGACATGTCTTCCGGTAATGTCCATGATGTGCCTTGTAGGGTCAGTGTAGCCCCATTTGCAAGGTCACGGCAGGTTGTTCCAATACCATCGTTCATCTTGTAATATGCCATCATTTCACGCTCGTAGCCTGTGAGATACTTCTTGTAAGTCAATGACAGTTCATCTTGAGCCTCAGCCTTTGACCATATACGAGCCTCAAGCATATTCCCATGGAAAGGTTCCTTGTTATCGGTAGTGTTACCGAATAGCAGTGTGCCGTTGCTTGAGTATTTAGGTAGAGTGGACTGACCATCTTGTGTCATATCCATCGTGCCAGCATAGAAGTGTACTACACCTGCCGTGTCATAGGTCATAACACAACGAGTGAAGTCGAGGATAGGACTCAGCACTTTGGATTCGATAGAGGAGTTGCCTATCTCTGCACGCAGCCTGTTGTCGGCTGTCAGCGAGAAACGTAGGTTCTGCTTGGTGTTTCCCAAGGAGAAGATAGTCATCGCTTTGTTTTGTTCAGCAGGCTTAATCATTACCTCGATGGTAAAGGCTCGGTTACTCATGTTACGGAGGACTTGTGACTTAGCCACGCAGTCTTTCTCACCTGAGAAAAACAATGATGTCGTCTGTGTGATATCGAGTTTGTTGGTACCGCCCACTACTTCGAAGTTAGCGTCTTCGTCAAGGTAGTTACCTGCAATCGTCTCACTGAAACGTAGTGATAGCATATCTTTCACACCGAGGATACCATCGGCAGGAGTAGGTGTGCCAAACACTTCAGGACGGCGGGTATCTTTTATGCCCTGCAATACATCGGATGAGCGAGTAACGAAGCCATTACCATAGCGTGCGTAACTAACAGCACGTAGTTCGTAGTTCTGTTCCATTGGGTCGCGTCCGCCATAGAAACGCACATTCTCTATTTTACTGTTCTTTATCATGGCTTTGTTGCCGGAAGCCAAAGCATAGAGGCTATCATTTACGTAGTAAGAGCAAGTGTTTACCCAGTCATTATCGGATTGGTTGACCTGTTTGTATTGCAGTTCGATATGGTCGAAGCCATCGGAGTGGATATCAAAACCATCAATGGTTACAGGGATATAGTAGCCAGCACTATCTTGTGCCGACTGTGTATTCAGTACCCATTTGTCGTGTGGTGTTGTTATATTCAACGCAGTAGCCGCAGGTATGAAATGTACAGAGATACTGGCTTCGTGTTTATTATCCGTAGTACAAATGGAACGCAAGCGCAACTTAATATCGTTGAAATCGTAACCTTGTCCTCTTTCCACTTCCAAAGTCTTAACTATAGTCTTGCCATGCGGAATGAAGACCTTGACCGGATCGGTTCCCATAGGTGCACCATCGATATACAGTTTCAAGCCATTAGGATTAGAGTTAGGTACAACCATCAACTCAAACGGCAACTCTATTTTCGTTCCTATACCCAGGTCAGTAGGTTGGTCGTTGGTCAATGATAGTTTGAATATAGCCTTTTGGTCTGCCTGTACATTGCTTATCTCGCGTTTATCTATGGTGATATGGGGGTTCTCCAAGGCAATAGTCGGATTGCTAAGAGGAGTACCCGGACTATAGCAGATGGTGCTATCACCTTTTTCGTAAGGACAACGGCTTGCGCCTGCAGAGCAGTAGAACATAAAACTGCTGTAGGTGTAGTCGGTTGAAGGAACGATTGTATTGGAGGCAGCATCTTTGTTGAAAGTGTTGATTGTATCCTTGATACGATACACATTCACATCCATATATCCATATTCATCGGGGGCAAGGGTAAATGAATAGGAACGAGAGGCTGTAGTGGTAGTGCCACCGACATTGTTGAAAGACACATCTACTTTCGGCTCGAAAGATACACTGAATTTGGCAGTAGGTGTATTTGCCTCTATTGATATTACATCATTTCTATTTTCGTCTTGTCCGTGAACAGGATTTGAGAGAATAGAAATTATATTTTGTAGTCCTGCCAATCCAACGAGTTTTCCCATAACATTGAATATCCCTCCAGCCGAGATACCTATCTTTTGCAGGCTATAGCCATCGGAGTATTTCACACTTTCCGCATAGGAAACGGGTGCCGCACCTGAGATAGAATATGTTTTATAAGGTTGATTTTCGTTGATAGCCTGTACTTTTTGCTTCTCGTTGATATATATCAGTTGGAACCACTCTCTTATAATACGGTTATATGTAGCGATTTCATCCGTACTTGTTTTTACAGTTGCATTAACGGGGTCAACCCAGTAGTATTTATCGACACCGAACTTTTCGTCAGCGGGATCCAAAGCGGTGTAGTAAACGCGTTGTTTTGTGGTGTTGGCTTGCCGTTGTGCAGTTGTTGAGTCGGTAGTTAACAAAATACTATTTCGTTCACGGAGCAGGGTAGGAATGACGGTCGTAAGGATATACTCTTGCGTATAGGCAAACTCTGTTCCTCGTCCGATAGAGTAGAGAAGTTTCCGACCTACTGTCAGGTAGCGCATTTCTCCGTTGCTGTTTCGTCCGGAGGCGATAAGTTTCATTGTACCCTCTTTGATTTGCGAACGCATAGCGGAGTAGGTAACCGAGTCGAGTACAGCCATACCATGTCCAATACCATGATACAGGATTTCGCTTGAACCTATATATATATCGGCATTTGCTCCTACATGGTAGGCATCGCTACCTGTGTGTATGGTTTCTGTGGTAGTGTACTCATAAGTACCTGTCAGTTGAACATTCCCGCTATAGAGAATAGGAATCGTTACTGTTTTTGCAGAAGATATTTGTATTTCTTGTCCAGAGAATGCGCCTACTCCTGCGGGTGCAGTTACGGCACCGATGAGTCCTTTATAATCCTTGCCATGCGCTATTGTCAGATTTGTTCCCAAGTCCCAAGAGATATTCCATATATTGCTTTTCTGATAGGTTGAGCCTGAAGCCAATGAAGAGTAACTGCCTGAGCCAGGAGGATCTCGTAGGATATCAAACAGCCGTATTCCTGAGGTGGTCTTATTGACACTTTCCACTCCATTCAGACGGTCGGCAAAAACATATACTTCGATTGGTTCTGATGAGATATGTTCTCCGTTATGTTCTACCGAAACTTGTATCTTTCGCGTTACATTATCGCTCAATCCGGTATAGGTTGGATAGTCGGCTTGCAGGATAACTTGCAGTTGTCCCTTATCGTCCAAGTCTCCCTTTATAACCTCTGTTTCAGAGTGCATACCATTGTAGATGGCTATATTATTTCCTTTCAACATAACTTGGTCGTGTGTCCCAAGTTTGTTTCCATTGTAATAGTAGTCTTCGTGAGCCGTTACACGGAATGAGTATTTGCCTTCTGTGAAGACAGGTCTTCCGAAGAGGTATTCGTATTCTCCTTGTTCATTCAGATAGACTATATTCTGTGTCTGTGCGATACTATCGAAATTGGTCAGATAAGCTTTCTCTACGCCAAGATAGCCGAGTTCCATACCGTAGAGAAGTTGTGTAAGTGTGGTGCTTACATCGCTATGATAGACATGTCTGAATGTGTCATTGCACAACACTTCGACTCCGTTATTACGCAGGGTATCAGTTGTCAGGCGGTTTGTAAGGTCTAATACCTGAATAGCGGTATTCGAATTTGTCAGCGTGGAATAACCTGTTGCCGTCAGTTGAGTCAATTTGTATTTTACGGGGAACAAGTCCACGAAGAACTCACCTGTTGTTTGGTCGGGATATATCAAAATACGCTTCTGCTGGTAAACGACATCGGTGTGATAGTGTACATTAGAGTCGTTAGAGTGTGTTACGACCGTATCTATTTGGTCGATCGTTTTGTTTTGCGGGTCGTAAACAAACAAGGCTGTGTTGTCACCTTCCAACTCCAAAGACATCAAGATGCTATCCCCTAAGTTGTTTTTGCTCAATCCAAATCCTAAAGGCAGTTGACCTTGGTCATTACCACCTGCGACACGACCTACCAAGCGAACTTTTGTTTCGTCGTACATACGCAGTCCATCCATATTAGCAGTAGGTTGGAACAGGCTATCGTTGTTGATGATGAAGAATCCATCGTGTGCGAAAGTGTGTCCTTCCATCACAACTTGTACGGTGATAGGTGCCATAGGTACATCGAAATCGAAGTTACCGGCTGCATTTGTTTCAATGACAGATCCGGTGGCCGTTGTGGCGAGGACTCCATTGATTAAGAAGTGTGCACCATGAACGGGAATGGTAGAAAGACGATACAGAACCCGTCCAGTAAAGCGAACAGACTCTGTATTCACGAAGTCGATATCTGTTGCTTCGGGACGGTTTGCATCCAGTGTTATTACCGCAAAACCAGCAGAGGTGTTATTGTATGTGAACTTACCGTGCTCAGCAGTCGGTGTTACATCATAAGTTGCCCCATTACCAAAAGGAACTCCTCCCAAGCAATATTCGCCGTTTGCGGAGGTTGTAGCACGATAAGTGAGCATTTCGCTACTTGGGATGTCAGTGGTACTGATTTTCCCTTCGGTTATGTTGATTAACAGGTCGTTGCGTTGTATATCACTTGCTCCTTTGTAAGCCATATTGCTCACATAGTGGCAGGTGACACCATCTTTGACATATTGGAAAGTGTTGTCGAAAGTGTAATAATATGCCAAGTTTGTTTCTTTTCCGGAAAGGTATGCATGTGCAGTACGACTAATCTCTTTGCCGGTCAGTGCGCGTTTCCATATACGGAACTCATCGAGGAATATCTGTTCGGAACTGCGCAGCAGATGAAGTTTGTATCCTTCGGCAATGAGTGGTGTTACATTTGTCTGTGTATAGAGTTCTTTGCCATCCTGGTAAAGTGTAACTGTTTTTTTGACGGCATCGTAAACAACAGCGAAAGGCATCCATGTGTCGGGTACAATGGATATTTTAGTTTGTATGGTTTGGTTTCCATATTTGAATACCAGCATACTATCCGCCAAATTCATATCCAAACTAATGTATCTGCTGCCATTAGACGGGCTAAGCAACTGCGGAACAGTAGAGAATATGTTTTTGGTTGTAGTGTTGTTATCTCCGGTTAGCCTTACTAACATCTGGTAAGTGCGAGAGCCTGACCATTCATCGGAATTGAGGGTAACGAAATCGTGGTTGGTGTTGAGGGGTTGCAGATATCCCCGATTGACATTCGGTTCTGTGCCTTGTGGTACAGCCACAACATTGACTCCTTCGTTTCCTGTTCCATTGGCATAGCGTACATGTCCGGAAATACTTCCTACAGCGGATAGCCATCCTATTGCAGTAGCCGTGTCACGACGCGTTGTTCCATTGCATGAGTAAGAGCATATCACACGATACTCGTAAGCCTTTCCTGCTTCAACCGTTTTATCCCGATAGAAGTTAACGGCAGAGAGTTCTGTTACACTGCTCCATTCGTCTTCGGTGTTTGCCAGTCGCCGATAGACTTGGAATACATCGACATCGCCATCTGTCTGGTTCCATTGCAGGAATATATGGTCGGGGTAGTATCCCTTAGAAGCATTAAACGATGACAGACTTGCGGAGGTATTATAGTATAGTTTATCTCCGCGGAGTGTGATGGTGTCGGAGGTGTTGCATTTGAGGTCGCTGTTCGCATCAATTAGTGTGGCCTTGTAGGTATAGTAAGAACAGGGCAACTCTGCCATTAACTCCACTTGTGCTTTATAGGTTCCATCTGCCTGGTGTTTGAACAATGCTCCACTTACTCTTCGTTCGGATGTTCTGGTGGACAAGTCAACCACGACTTCCCGTTGAATAAGTACCTCGGCTTTCTCGTCCCAGAAAGTAGTTTTATCTTCTTTGTTGGTGATGAGAGTCAGTGTTATTTTGCGTGTTTGGTCGAAGTCGCTGTTTTTGGTAAGGTAGCAAGAGTCGGGATTGAGTGATAGCAACTTAGGATTTTTCATAATGCTATCTGTAGCGACCCAATCGTGTCCTTTGTATCCCCAATTGGAAGTACTGATACGGCTCACCCGATAGTAAACAGGGTGTTCACGGTTGGTAGAATTGAACATTGCCGCATTGGTAGAGTCGATGTAGGAATAGTTAGCGTGTGCAGTATCGAACACCATAGCAATCAGATCTATGGATTCTGCATCGGAGAAGTCGGCTTTATATGCCCGTTGAAGCAAGAACATATCGTTCGGCATCACATCGGTAGCCGACGGAGTACGGATAGACCAAGTCAGTTTGGTCTGTTTGGTGTTAGTGGTACCATCAGCCTTTACCAAGTCGCTTGCTTTGAAGTCGTATATTCTGTGGAAAGCGGGTATAGTTATGGTGTTGGATCTCAACTCTTGTGTCTGGTCTCCATCGCGCTTTACTTTGAAAACGGCGTTGTAGTCGTATCGCATTGTATCGGAAGTCATGACAAACAATTGCCCTGAGCGTTCCGATGAAGTTACGACTGTTGAGTCGTAACTTGTGTAGTAGGAGATGGGTTCCTGATAGGTTACATAGGGTATCAGCACATGTCCTAATCCTGCTACACCATTCTCTCCTACGCTATAGAAAGTAGGAGTGAACAGCAAAGGTGATTGAGGAGAATCGGCACTATATTCGCCTAAAGTGTAGTCGTGGTTAAATTTCGTATCATCGCGACGGGTTTCGACGATTTTGTCTTTTACCGTGAAAGTAAGTCCATTGAATTTGGATGACGGATACCAGTCGAATTCGAAATAGGTAGGTCTGTCGGTTTGTCCGGTACGGGACAAATAGTAATTACCGGATTTGCCTTCCGCCAAGACAACAGGTACTTGGTCGTAGGTGTTGGTAATTTTGATCGTACCATCTTTGACGGTTAGATTGACCCAACCTTTGTAGTCGTTGTCGGTGTTCTTGTCGTTATCGCCATTGTATTCCACGATAGTTATTTCCTTACCTCCCGCTACGGCATAGACATAAGTTCCTCCAATAGCCCAGTGGTTGTAGAATCCGGAGGCAAAGATCAGCACTTTACAGTGTACTTTTCCTTGTCCCAAAGAATAAGAACTGAAGTTTCGCGGTTCGTCGAACCATGTGTTCTCGGCAGATATCTTGCCCACTCCTAATGTCAGCATCACTATCAATACCAACCATCCATGTTTCACTTTCATTGTATGTAAAATATTCATTGTTATAATTTTTATCTATTCAGATAGGTGGGTGTGATATGGTATGCAAACTATGTACAAAATGCTGAGAATATATGTACACACCATACGTGTTTAGGATTTACCAGACCTTCTATAATCAATTCTGTACCGGCTGCAAAGATAGTGCTAATAAATCGAATATACAAATTGTTGTATATTTCAAGCCCAAAGTGACACTTTTTCTGTCAATATGTTTTGAGTAATTATGGTAGTATATGATAAATTGGCTATTTAATAGCACGTTGTATAGTATTGACTATGTATGCTACATCTTCGTCGCTGACCATAGGGCCGGAGGGCAGGCACATACCCACTTTGAATAGGGATTCGCTCACGCCATTGAGGTAGGCGGGGGCGT
>CAVKDW010000011.1:0-40861 GCA_963655075.1 Muribaculaceae bacterium
GTTCTGCTCTTCCTTTTCTAACTAATTGTTGAATTGTAGGCATTGTAACTTGTTTAATTGGTTGTTTTTAATTTACTTACGCCTTTCCCGCCACTTCCCGCACACGCGTGCCATGCACGCGAGGGATTTCAGTCACGAAAAAGCGCGCAAAGATACGACTTTTATTTCATCTGCACAAACATTTCTTCAAAAAAAATGATTTTCTGTGTTTTTGCATCGTTTTATCTGTCGGATATTACATTTTTCGCATATTATTTAAGTCTCCGGACAGGGTGCGTTGGGTATCAGCAATGGCGTGAAAATGTTTCGGAGATAATGGTACTGCAGTATGAGTAATCAAGCGATGGTCATGAGTCGTTGTCTGAACTCCTCAGGGGAGAGGTCGGTCATGTTGTTGATGCGTGTTTTGTAGGTGTAGATGGTGTTCACCGAGTAGTCCAGCAGGTTGGCAATCTGGTTGCTGTCATTGATGCCCAGCCGCATCAGTGCGAAGATACGCAGTTCGGCATTCAGTAGTTCGCCATATTTCGGTCGTAGTTTCTCCCCCTCTCGGAGCAGTGCATTGAACTGTTCCACGAAGTTGGGGAATATATGCAGGAACATCGTGTCGAAGCGTTTGTAGAAGTCGTTGCGCAATGTACGGACGTCGATATACTGCGGCACTATGAGCAACTCCTCCGTCTTACGTTCCTGTGCCCTGCGTTTGACATACCGCTGATATTTCTCCAGTTGGCTATACACCGAACTCTCATTACATAAGAAAGTGGCGATACACTCTTCTTTGATGCGGTTCGCCTCTTGCAGTTGTTTGTTGGAGGCTTGTATGGCTTTCTCCGCAGTACGTAGTGCATGGTGTCGGTTATAGAGAAGGACAAGTGCAAGGAAGAGTACGGCAATCAGTCCGTACAGACTGATATTCAGCCTTTTGATCTTATGTGCCTGCGCCTTGGTGGTTATCAGTTGTTGTTGTTCGATGATGGGTACAATCTTACCGATACTCAGTTGCCGGTGTCGGGCGTTGTAGAACTTGGCGTCATCGAGCGCATATTCTATGTACCGTGCGGCATGGTCGATATCGCCTTGTTCGAACAGCAGTTGTGCGACAAAGCCCATTGCCACTGCCTCTTTGGTACAACTGCGGATATCGGACACTGCTGCCATGAGCCAATAGTGTTCTGCCCGTGTTGTGTCTTTCAACCCTTGATAGACGCCGCCCATAGAAGAGTATGCAATGGCTTTCTCATGTTCGGTAATATTGGTCGCCGATAGAGTGCGCCGGAAACGTTCAATGGCGAGTAGTTCCTGGTTCTGTTTCATAGCATAGAGTGCTGCCGTTGACCAATAACGTGCGGTATCGACAGGGTCTATACGCAGTAGTGCCTGTTCGCTCATGCTATAGCCTTGTGTGCGGTAGAGAGAAGCCAACTGTCCGTGTGTATAGTCCGCCATGTCGTACAGCAGGCGGGCATACGTGATATAGTACTCCGCTTGCAAGTCCTGCGAACAGTGTGTCACGTCCATATCCTCCAACACATCCGCACTCTCTTTGAACAGACCGGAGGACAGAAAAATAAAGGCGTGCTTCAGCTGTGCCTGCACCAACCGTTCGGGGTCGTTGAGGTGTGTCGCCTCGTCCAGCAGTTTCTCCACATAGATGGTCGCCGTGTCATACGAATACGACTGATACTCGGTGGTGAGTGCCAGCAGTTGGTCGTAAGTGGAGATAGGGGCATGCAGCAGCGAGTCAATACGTTGCTGTTTCTGTTGTTGATAGTAGTCCCGGAGGGCTATCTCGGACTCAAGGAGGCTGATGTCCTGCGGTGTGAACGCCCATGCCATGACAGGCACGAGAGTCGCAAGAAGAGTTAAAAGTCTTACGGAAGACCTCCCTCCTGCCCTTCTAAAGGAGTGGTGATTCGGTGTATTATCTACAGGTGGTATAGACGCCATGCTTGTTGTTCTCATTGGTACTGTCATTTATTGGTAGGGGATAGGGATTGATATATCCTGACAGTGTTGCCGTGCAGGATGTATATCTCACCCGGTTGTGCATCTTGCAGGGTACCACAGGGGCGACCCAGCACATCATAGAGAGGGCACTCTGCCATTGTCAATGGTGTATTACAGACGTCCTGCGTACAACCGGCGGCTTGTGTCCATGACCACTGACTGTTGTAAGATGTCATCTCCTGCGAGACGTTCTCAAACGTGATATTGCAATACGTGGCATTGCCTTTCGCAGAGGCGAAACGGATACCTATCGCGGCTGTTCGGATAGAGATATCCTGCAGTTGGAGGTTTGTCACGTCGTGCGAGCCTCCTGTGACACATACCGCATCTCCGCGCGAATCCACAATATCCATGCGTGTGACTATAATATTCGCCACGTCGTAATTAGACGTACCCCCTACGCCGAACGCGCCTTGTCTGTTCCCCCAGAAGTCACCACTCGTGCCTTTCGTGCCGCTGTTGCAACCACAATGGGTGATGGTGATATCTTCGAAGGTGATATACTCGGTTGTACTGAACCCCTTACCGCCGAAGTCGGCGTTGACGCGAGCCCCACTCTCCAGAGCGTCAAAGATTGCGATATGGTGTGCTTTGTGTCCCGTACCGCCGAAGAAACCTAACGATGACGCCCGCCAGTTATTCTCGGCCGTGCAGTACTCGTACGTGATATGTTTGCACATACGCGCTGTAGTCCATGACGCCATATCATCATCACCGTTATTGCGGAACGAGCAGTAGCGGATAGTATGCCCCTCACAGGCATGGGCACAGTTGATACCATCGGCATAGTTGTTCCGGAAACGGCAGTGTTCCACCAACAGATTCTTCGACCCTACCGCTGCGTAGTCGGCTATCCATGCCCCGCACTCGAAATGTTCCGCCCAGCAGTCACGGATAACGGAGTTGCTACCCCAACTGCCCATGAAAGCCTTGCCTACTTGTTTCGAGTCATCGGCATTCAGGTAACGCTGGTTATTGATGGTATTGATATAGAACCCTTGGAAGACGAGGTTGCTACGGTCTGTCTCTATGCCGCGTTTGGAATAGGTATCTCCATTAGACGGAGCGGAGAAATACAACTCAGTGTGCCACATTCCCGCGCCTATCAGTTTCGTACCATTGGTGTTGATATACAAGCGTTTATTGTACTCGTACCTGCCTGCCGGAAAGTAGATCGTCTTGCCACCGTTGGTGTTGATGAATGTCTGTAGATCCGTGCCATCGTACTGCACTTTCTCGCCTTCGAGGTCGTCGAACAGCACCGGGTCGGGCACGGGTTCAAGTTCTACGAAGTCAATGGTATATGGCGTGGTATTATCGTCTGTTTTCACCAATCGCAGTTCCTCACCGGAGTTCACCGGTCGAGTCAGGCGCAGGTGCGTCTCGTCGTACTTCATACGGATGAGTCCAGTCGCATCAGGCGTATTGACGGGGTAGTTATCCGAGCAGTACTGCCATGCCCAGTAACTGCTGAGTGACAGTGTCCCTACCACTTCTCCGCCTGCCTGCACCTGCAGCGTACCCGTAGTCCCCGTACCTGTTTCGTTATCGGGAAGTGAGAAACGTATCGTGAGTCCATCGCCTGCTTGGTTAACTATCCACGCCACATAGTCGTCGGGTTGGATGAGTTGTAGTGCCTGTTGATGTGAGGCTTCGGACTGAAGAGTCCGTTGGTCATCATTTTTGGCAAGGAACGTACCATTGGTAGTGCAGTAGTCAGGTTCGGCTTCATAGCGTTCGTATGGTCGGTTGTAGTAACCACGCTGCATGGTGTCGGTGTCGAATGTGTAAACCTGGGCTTGGATTGTGCCACACATAGTGGATGTGAGGACGAGTAAGATAGGCAAGATGATTTTTGTATTCATGATTATGCTTTTGTTTGTTGCGTTTTTTGCTAAAAGGTGTTACAAAGGTAAGTCGTTTTTTGCATACTACAAAATCTGCAACGGAAGCGGAGGTATTATAGAGCATTTATAGAAGAAAAAACGTCTATATATTTTTTATATCACATAGTCTTAAAACTGATACACTACTATTCTATAGAATAGTAAAGCCAGTATAGACGTTTATTTTTTGTCTATATAATCATTATATTACTTGGTGGTGCTTATCAACCGTACTAACTTTGTACCGTCAAAATGAGGACGTGATATGTATCATCCGTCTATCATGAGATGGAATGTATAACAATTTAATTATTTTTATCATGAAAAAAGTTACTTTAGTTTTGGCAGCCGTCATGGCAAGTCTGACGGCTTCGGCAACGTACACCCTGAACAACCCCGTTGGTGCTGATGGTCGTTACATCGTCAAGTACGATTGTGCTACTGCTTCATTTGCTACCGCTAATGACATGGAGGTAGATGAGACTTTCACTTTCGCTGTAGATATCACAGGGACATGGTTGGAAGAGTTCGTAAAGAAGACGCCCACGGCAGATGGTGCTACACGTGGTATCGCTATCAACAAATGGACCAGTCAAGGAGATGTGAATGGTGAGACCAACCGTCTGAAACAGATAAGTGGTAACATCTACGGTATGACCGTTAACTACGCTCAGATATTCAGTAATGACAGTGTACTGAAGGCAGCCGTTCTACAGAAAGACAGCATTCTCTATATCTACGGTCAGATCTTCGGTTTCGAGTTCACTGCTGACAACAAAGGTGCAGGTTGGTGGATGTGGGACGATAACGATATCGACGTTACCCTTGCTCCAGGTGCTGATTGCTTGTTCGCATTCCCCGCATACACAGGTACCAAGACCAGTCCTGAGTTCTTCACCGATGACTTTGAGGAGCCAATGTTCGGATATGAGACAGAGGGTGCCGTAAAGGGTTATGCAGCACCATGTGTCACCGCTACAGCTGTAGAGGACGTGAAGTCAGTTGCTAACAAGAGTGGTAAGTTCGTTGAGAACGGTCAATTATATATTCTCAGCAACGGTGTCAAGTACAACGTACTGGGTGTAGCAGTTAAGTAATAATTTGTTTGTCCGCAATAGTAGGGCTATCACAAGGGTAGCCCCACTATTGTTTTTGTGGACCGCACTGCGTGCCGAAAGAGTAAAGACCACCCTCCGGGCTGAAAGAATATAGACTTCCCTATGGGCTAAAGGATATAGACAGCCCTATGGGCTGTTAGATATTGGAGCACCTGCGGCTAAAAGAAAGATAGACTCCCCTTTCGGGTAAAAAGAAACCATCCCTGTTTGATTAACCATAAACTCTATATACGTATGAGGCATTCTTTCCGTGTTTTATTGTTCATAGTGGGGCTGATGATGCCCTTATCGTTATTGGCAGTACCCATCCAAGGTGTGGTGGTGGACGCTAATGGCGAACCGATGATAGGCGTGAGTGTGTTGGAGCAGAACACCACCAATGGTACTATCACTGACATTGACGGACACTATGTGTTGGATATCGCTGATGGCAAGTTGTTGGAAGTCTCCTATGTGGGATATAAGACTCAGACCATCAAGATACAATCCGGCAAGACCACTTACGACATCACTCTGCAAGAGGATGTGGAGGTGTTGGACGATGTCATCGTCATCGGTTACGGTACCCAGAAACGTAGTGATGTAACGGGTTCTATCTCCTCTGTATCCGCGAAAGACATCGCTGATTTCTCTTCGAAGTCTCTCGCTGAGTCGTTGCAGGGAATGGCAGCCGGTGTAACGGTCACTAAAGGTAGTGGTTCTCCCGGTGAGTCGGCAGAGATACTGATACGTGGTGCAGGGTCGTTGAACGGTATGGCTCCGTTGTACGTAGTAGATGGTGTAGCCCAAGACGCAGGTTTCAACTTCAACATGCGTGATGTGGAGTCGATAGAGGTACTCAAAGACGCAGGTTCGGCTGCTATCTACGGTTCACAAGCAGCAGGCGGTGTGATACTCATCACCACCAAGAAAGGTCAGTCTGAGCGCACCAAGGTAGATCTCAACGCCCGTGTAGGTTGGCGTAATATAACCTCGAACATAAAGTTATTAGGAACAGAAGACTGGATACGTGCCCGTGATGCGTGGGGTACGGGTAATACCCTTGATGTGTTAGGGGCGTCCAGCGTGAGTGAGTTGCCCAATACCGACTGGATGAGTGTGATGTTCGGTACAGGTATAGAGCAAGAATACAACGCATCTGTCAGTGCCGGTGGCGAGAAGACCAAGATATTTCTCTCGCTCGGTTTCTTAGATGAGAAAGGTACATACATGGATACGCGGGCACGGCGTTACTCTTTCCGAACCAATCTCGACCACAAGATAGGCAAACACGTGACGATAGGCGAGGCTGTGTATGGTGCTATGACGCAGAGTAACCCCTCGACATTGTCATCTATCTATAACCACACTATACCATTCCGTTCTGTGCCTGTGGCGGAGGTGTATGACGAGGATGGTAACTATGCACAGACACCTATGTCGGTTGGCTCAGGACCTAACTTCGCAGGTCTGGAAGCCGCCTACCACGATATACAAGACAAGAACTACTACGTCAACGGACAGGCCTATCTGCACGTTATATTCATCCCCGAACTGACATGGCATACCACCGCCTCTGCTGCGTTGGGTGCTTACTCGAAGCGTTACTTCACCGAGTACCAAGACTTCGGTCCTGTGCAGATGGGTGTAGAAGGTGGTACGTTAGACTCGTATGCAGGCACAAACCTCAAACTGATGTTCAACTCCGTACTGACTTATGACAAGCACTGGGGCGACCATGGTTTCAAGGCTATGGCAGGTACCGAGTGGTGGAAATACGACGGTTATGATCTGTCCGTCACCAGTTACGGTTTCTCTATTCCCGTAGCCGAGTCCATCGCCTTAGCCTCTGCAGGAGCGACCAAGGACGCCTCGGACGGTATCCCACAGGAGCGTCGAGGGTCTGCTTTTGCCCGTGTGAACTATGACTATCAGGGCAAATATCTCCTGGCTGTCAATTTCCGTGCTGACGCCTCCGACAGGTTTGTCAAGAAAAACCGCTGGGGTTTCTTTCCCTCGGTGAATGCCGGGTGGCGCATGAGCGAGGAGCGTTGGATAAAAGACAACGCCTCCGATTGGCTCTCTAACCTAAAGATACGCGGGTCATGGGGTATCCTTGGTAATGACAATATACCCCAATACATGTACATGTCCACCTACTCCACTTCGGGTATCAGTCACGCCTTCGACAACAGTGCTATCGGTCAGACAGGTGCATGGATAGCCATTCTCGGCAACGAGGATCTGAAATGGGAGGAGGTAAACCAAGTGGATGTGGGTCTCGACCTCGGGTTCTTCAACAACCGCTTGACTGTCACGTACGACTACTACAACCGTCAGACGCGTGACATGCTCTATCAGGGGTCTCTCTGTCTGACGAGTGGTATGAGTTACTACTTCAACTCCGACGACCCTGCCAACACTGTCCCCGTCTATTTCAATGCAGGTTTAGTGGAGAATCAAGGGCATGAGATGTCTATTCAATGGCAAGACCGTAAGAGTGATTTCTCCTACAGTATAGGAGTGAACATGTCGTTCAACCAGAACATCGTGAAGCAGGTGGGTGACCAGCCCGGTGCAAGCACTATTGACAAGGGACTTGACTCCTCATGGCCACTGCTTGCCCGCACAGAGGACGGTCAGCCGATGTCTATGTTCTACGGCTATGGCGTATTAGGTATCTTCCAGAGTCAGGAACAGGTGGACGAGTACAACCAATATGCGTTGGACATGTGGCGCCAGCAGAATCCCAACCACCCATACGGCTACGCTGAGAACGGTCAACCGCTCAATGCAGACGGTAAGGAGATAGGCATCTACTACCAACGCGAGAACACCGGTATAGGCGACCTCATCTTCGACGATAACGGACAGGGACGTGTCACTGCTGCCAGCCGTAAGTATATCGGTAACCCATGGCCAAAGATGACAATGGGTATCAACGCCTCATTCGCCTATAAGGGTTTCGACCTCGCTTTAGTCTTCTCCGGTGCTTTCGGCTTCGATATTATGAACCTCGTCAAGCCTTATACCCACATGTTCATGTCGGATAACACCACAGCCGCTATCTTCAACACCTCCTGTTTCGGCAAGGACAACACCACTGTCACCAGTGACCCGCGCGTGGGTTACCTCAACGACAAGGGTGCCGTGATAGGTGATGGTGCCGCGAACCGCAACTACTCCACCGTGTCCTCGTACCTGATAGAGAGAGGTGACTACCTGAAACTCAAGAATCTATCGTTCGGCTATACGTTGCCTCAGAGATACAGCCGCAAGGCCAAGATGGAGAAACTGCGTATCTATTTCTCCGCGCAGAACCTATTCACTATCACCAAGTACTCGGGCAACGACCCAGAGATAGGTGGCAGCAGTCTGATGTATAATGTAGATCACCAGAACCGTTACCTGCCGTCGCGCTTGTTCTCGTTTGGTCTTGATGTAACCTTCTAACTCTCTAATCACGATGAATATGAAAACGAAATACAGTGTATTGCTTATCGCAGCGGCATTGCTGCTCAACAGTTGCAAGGACTTCTTCGACATCTCCGACCCACAGACGCTATCCACCGACAATTTCCCTGCTACCATGGATCAAGTGGACCAATTGGTCACCTCTGCTTATGCTCAGAGTCACAGCATCGGCATGTACGCTTTCTATTGGTTCCCTATGGGTGTATGGCTCTACGACCACACCACTGATATTTATGGTTCCTACGATGAGCGTGCCAGTTCACAGGACAACTACACGAATATCGACTCACGCTATATCACCACTACCTACACCGATCTGTGCAAGTGGATGAAGTTAGCGACGACCGGTATTGAAGGTATCGAGTTCTACCGCACCAACTACGCCAAGTCGTCCGAGAGTGCTGAACTCGACTATGACCTGGGTCAGTGCTATTTCAACCGAGCCCTCGCTTACTGGCACGCACAGATCTTCTTCGAGTTAGATGCAGAAGCACAGGGCTTCCCTATCATTGACAAGGTCATCTCTGATGTGGAGGGTCTGAAACTGAGCCGTGCAACCGTCAAGGACACCTGGCAGTTTGTCCTCTCCGACTGTAAGACGGCGGTGCGTCTGCTACAGGGACACTCCTCCGATGAGTTCCGTGCCACCGAATGGGCTGCCAAAGGTCTGTTGTCCAAGGTCTATATGCAGTCGCTGTACCTTTTCCCCGAGAACAGAGATAGCGTGAGGGTATTGTTAGAGGATATCATCCACAACAGCGGCAAGACCCTCGTCGCCTACGATACCTATCAAGACATGTTCTTCGGTAACGTGTCTAACGAGCACAACCAAGAGTCGCTCTACGAACTGACCATGACCTCCAACCCCAATCAGGACGGTCCATGGGAGGGCTACACCACAGGTTCAGGTATGCCTATGGTCTATGCCCCATGGTATGTAGATCTCGACCTGCGTTTCCGCAAGGGACGTGAGGATAAGGTGGACCCGCTCACACAGGAGCGTGATGTCATCATCTCCAAGAAGTCGTCACAGTGGGGTAATAACCATGTCCACGACAAGAATATCGCCCGCTTTGGTTTCTGGAACTTCTACGGTGACACTATTCCCCGCCTGACTTTCAACCCCTCGTACGACTACGACGCAGAGCGGTCGTTGGACAACTACCCGTATATGATTGCCACGCCTAACTACCGCTCCGAGGCCCTTGCCCTCAAGCGTGACCCGAGTAAGGTTGACCCACGGCTGATGCTCAATGCCGGTCAGCCATATGTGGATGAGTATATCGATGCCAAAGGCCGTACGACAGTGTATGACCGTTCTTCAGAGGTCAACAGTCGTCCAGACCGCTTGGCTTGGCAGCATCGCAAATACACGAATATCCGCGGCACAGAGATGGGGCCGTCTCCCTATGGTCAGAACGAGAGCAGCAACTGCAATTTCTATATCATCCGTATGGCAGATATCTACCTACTCTATGCCGAACTGCTTGCTGACACCGATCCTGCCACTGCCCTTGAGTACGTGAATAAGGTTCATCGCCGTGCTTACGGCTTCGACCCCGGCACACCATCGGCGTACGACTACACCTCTCTCGCCGACCGTACCCGTGCATATTTCGATACTGACCCATTGGCTAACGACCCTCTCCGCTATGAGCGTTGGGCTGAACTCTTTGCCGAAGGTCAGTGGTGGTTCGATGTCCGCCGCTACCGTATCGGACAGGCGGAAGCCGACTACTACCAAGAGACCTCACATGGTAACATCACGTGGAAAGGCAACGAGAGTTACGTGCAGCCTATCCCGCAATTAGAATTGGAACGTAACAGTAACATGCGTCAATCTACCGGCTATCCCGATATCAGTAGATAAGTAACATAAACATCAGCAGATATAATTATCCATCATCACAATGAAGAGAATCTCCCTCATCGCTGCCGTAGTGCTCTGTCTGACGGCTTGCCAACACTCGTCCGTCGTCACTTCTCCTAACAAGAATATCCAGGTATCGTTCTCCTTATCCGAGGACGGCGCCCCCCTGTACAGTGTCAGCCGTAACGGTGAGCCTGTCATCAAGCCCTCTGCACTCGGCTTCACCACTACCGCTACCGACCTCACAGCCGATTTCTGCTACAAGGGGTCTGAACACGACAGCCACAACGAGACTTGGGAGACCGTCTGGGGCGAGGAGCAGTATATCTGCAACCACTACAACGAACTCACTGTCAGACTGCAGCACCAATCGGGCATACTGATGAATATTGTCTTCCGTGTCTTTGATGACGGTTGGGCACTGCGTTACACTTTCCCAGAGCAAGACACTGACAGCCTTATCTTACTCTCCGAGAATACCTGCCACACTTTTGCCCGCGAACCGCAGGCATGGTCTATACCCTGGCGGACAGAGTACTATGAGGCTCTCTGGACCAAAGAGCCACTTGCGGAGAAAGACACCATGTGCTCTCCCATCACCCTTGAGATGGCGGATGGTTCTTTCGCTTTTCTGCATGAGGCTGCATTATACGACTATCCGGCACAGAATTTCTACGTCCGCGACACCGCCACGCATACCACCCTCGCCACTTATCTCACCCCCTGGCAGAACGGTATCGCCGCTTATGAACGTACACCTTTCTCCACCCCGTGGCGCATGATGATTCTCACCGATGACCTACCCGCTCTCGTGGCGTCGCGTGTCATGCTCAACCTTAACGACCCGTGTAAGATTGACGACACCTCATGGATTCATCCCATGAAGTTCATCGGCATCTGGTGGGGTATGCACCTCAAGACTATGACGTGGAACCAAGGGCCGAAGCACGGTGCCACCACCGCCAACATGAAGCGTTATATTGATTTCGCTGCTAACAACGGTTTCGGTGGCGTTCTCGCTGAGGGGTGGAATGTCGGTTGGGAAGCATGGGCAGGTATTGACACCACCGCACGCTATTCGTTCGTCACCCCCTACTCCGACTACGACCTCGACTACCTCGCCGACTATGCACATCAGCGTGGTGTGGAGATAGTCTTCCATCATGAGACACAAGGTAATGCCGCACAATACGAACAAGAGATGGATGAGGCATACTCGTTTATGGAGAGATACGGTATGCACGCTGTCAAGACGGGTTATGTATGTCCTATCATCACCACGGTGGACGGCAAACAGTACAACCGTTCTCAGTCCGGTGTCCGCCACTATCGTAAGGCTATTGAGACTGCCGCCCGTCACCATGTCTGCATTGACAACCACGAGCCCGTCATGCCTACCGGGTTGCAACGTACCTATCCTAACCTCTTCACGCAGGAGGGCATCCGTGGTCAGGAATGGAACGCATGGAGTCAAGATGGTGGTAGTCCTGCGGAACACGTCACTGTCCTGCCTTTCACCCGTATGCTGGCAGGACCGGCTGACTACACGCCCGGTGTCTTTAACTTCGACAACCCTGTCTATCCCAACACCCGTGTACATGCTACCATCGCCAACCAGTTGGCACTCTTCGTTGTCCTCTACTCACCGTTGCAGATGGCATGCGACCTACCAGAAAACTACCTCAAGCACCCTGCGGAACTACAGTTCATCCGTGACGTGCCCTGCGACTGGAAGCAGTCGCATCTGCTCTGCGGTGTCATCGGTGACTATGTCGTCATGGCGCGCCAAGACCGCCATTCTGACGATTGGTATATCGGTGCTGTGACCGATGAACAGGCACGCGACATCACTATCGACTGGTTGTTCTTGCCTGAAGGTATCACCTACACCGCACAAGTCTATCGTGATGCCGACGATGCTGACTGGCAGACTAACCCTTACGCTACCTCTATCGAGACGATGAGTGTTTCTGCGACCTCCGAGCCACTTACTCTGCGCCTTGCCACCGGTGGTGGCTGTGCTATACGGTTACAGGCGGAGTGAGTAGGAGGGAACGATTGGGGCTGATGGGTCAGATGGGGCTAAAGGGAAGCCCTCTCGGTTACTTTCTCAAAGAGGGGGACACAAGCCATCTATATATAAGCGTTTCTTACTTGAAGAAGAGTGATAGTCCGATGGAGATGACTATGGGACCGGAGGGGTGGCGGATGGTGCCTTTGTCGATGGCTGCTTGTTCGATGATGGTGGGAGTGAGGTGTTGTATATATGACACCTCAGCGAAGACTCCGAAGTTGGATACTATAAACCACTCGATGCCTGCACCGAAGCGTAAGGTCGGTACAATGGAGAAATGGTCACGCAGGGCATACAACGATGCCTCGTCGGTGGCAGGGGTGGAGGAGATGGTAGTGGTGGAGGAGGTGGTAGTGGTGGTTTCTGTCGTGGCAGTGGTAGTGCCTCCGAGGGTGTTGTTGTCCCGGTATGGTACGACCGTCTTGACATAGGGGATCGAGATACCCGGTTGGATATAGGCGAAGAAATCAAGTTTGTTGAAACAGGGGTGTGCGTAGTACTCGCGGATATCTTTGACCAGTGGTATGCGGTAACCCAGCCCCATGCCTATCTCGTAGTACCACACCTCGCCTGAGCGTACGTTGGTGCCTGCTACGCTGAGTGAGTCATAGGTGTTGCTATGCGTGTCAAAGCCGATGAAGACATAGGTGCCGTAGCCTTTGTGGTGTCGCCATGCGAGGCGCATGGAGGAGTTGAACGTGGCACCTTCGATACCGTTGGGTGTGATACCTGCGCCCAAGACGGTAGGTAGGTCCAAGGCGTCGAAGAAGTCGCTGAAAGTATAGGCGGGAGTGTGGTTTTCAGTTGCGTGTTGCGAGTTTAGTGTTGAGTGCGGTTGAGAGTTGAGAGTGTCGTTAGAGGTTGGAGTGGAGGCAAAGAGACCCGTACTGAGGGTGCATAGGAGGAGGGGGAGAAGGAGACCTCCCCAACCCCTCCAAAGGAGGGGCTTACAGAGTGTGCCAAGACAAGTCCGGCGACTTGAACGACAGGAGGACGGGATAAAGAATAAAGAGTAAAGGATAAGGAATAAAGGATATCCCCAACTCCTCCAGGAGAAGGTGTTTACAGAGTGTGCCAAGGCAAGTCTGGCGACTTGACCTCGGGCGATGGTGTCCGCGTACCCTGATTGCGTTGTTAACATATTGGTCTTAGATTGTTAGGGATATATTAGGATTATTGTGGGGTTTTGTTTCGGCTCAAGATCGGCTTATCCTCTGCTCAAGGTCAGCACTTGTGGACAGGTGAAAGATTAGTATATTTTTAGTTATTATTGGTATCGGAGAGCAGGTCTGGGCGTCGCTCTTGTGTATGCCGTATGGACTCCTCGTACAGCCATTCTTCTATCTTTGCCTGATTGCCGGACAGGAGTATCTCCGGCACTTTCCATCCTTTGTATTCTGCGGGTCTGGTGTATATCCCCGGTTCGAGCAGTCCGTCCTGGAAAGAGTCGCTGAGTGCGCTTGTCTCGTCGCCCAGTGCTCCGGGTATGAGCCGCACGACAGCGTCTGTCATGATAGCCGCAGGCATCTCTCCTCCTGTGAGTACGAAGTCTCCGATGGTATATTCTTTGGTGATGAGGTGGTCTCGTACGCGTTGGTCTATGCCTTTATAGTGTCCACAGAGGATGATGATGTTTTCTTTGAGTGAGAGTTTATTTGCCTCGTGTTGTGTGAATCGTTCTCCGTCCGGTGCTGTGAAAATTATCTCGTCGTAGTGCCGTTGTTGTGTCAGGTGGCTGATAGCCCGGTCTATCGGTTCGACTTGCAGCACCATTCCTGCACCGAAGCCGAAGGCGTAGTCGTCCACTTTCCGATGTTTGTCGAGTGTATAGTCACGCAGGTTATGTACGTATATCTGCACGAGTCCTTTGTCTTTGGCCCTTTGTATGATAGAGTGGTTGAGTGGTGACTCGAGCAGTTCGGGGCATGCTGTGATGATGTCGATACGCATATTGCTGAGTTATGATGTTGACAGGTTGTTGTTTATGGTACGGGGTCGTATCCCGATCCTCCCCATGGGTTACAACGCAGGATACGTTTGATGCCGAGCCACCCGCCTTTGAATATTCCATATTTGAGTACGGCTTCGACCATATACTGGCTGCATGTGGGTGTATATCGGCATGATGGCGGTATGAGTGGTGATATGCATGCCCGGTAGAAATAGACGGGTATCAGGAACAGTTTGCGTATGATGGTTTTGGCTGTCATGGTTCAGTGGTTGTGGTCTGTGTCAGTCGTGTGAGTGCTCGTTGCATGGCTTTGTGTATGACTGTGGAGTCTTGGTGTTGTTTGTCGATATAGTTGATAGCCAGTTGGTAGGATTTGTCCGCGTCGCTGAGTATATGTTTGTTGAGCCGATATGCTTCCCGCATCTGTCGGCGCAGTCTGTTTCTGTCCGTTGCGTGTCGGAAGAGTGTTTTTGATGCCCAGATGAGTACCTGTGTGTTGTCATCGTGTGCAGGCAGGTATGTTATACGCAGCGGCCACACCACGAAGTGTTTTCCTTCGTGGTACAGTTGTGTGATGTATGTCTGTCCACACAGTCTTTCTGTTTTTGCGAATGTATATCTCACTCTTGTTGTTGTCGTTCTTCGAGGAACTCTCTGATAGCAGTAGTGATGCTTGGGCACTGTGGTGTAGGTGCCTTGATGTCTGCTCTCAGTCCTTGTTCTTTGAGTGCCGTTGCGGTGTTTTCTCCGAAGCATGCGATGATAGTATCTCCCTGTTCCCAATCGGGGAAGTTCTTGCGCAGTGCAGCGGCTCCTGATGGTGTGAAGAGTACTATCATGTCATAGTTAAAAGGTTTGTCTTCCGGCCATTGGATAGGCACTGTCCGGTACATGATAGCGGGTTTGATGATTATCTTGTGTTTGGCGAACATGTTGATATCGTCATCGTTGTGTACATCGGACATAACCATGAGATACTTCTCGTTGGGTCGTCGGTTCATGGCAGGTAGCAGTGTCTCGAACTTGTTGTTCTCGGCGGTGAAGACACGGCGTTTGCGGTAGTCGATATACTTCTGCAGGTAGTTTCCTACGGCTTCTGAGATGCAGTAGTAGTGCATGGTCTCGGGTACCTGGAAGCGTAGTTCCTCGCACATGTGGAAGAAGTGGTCTGCTCCGAGTCGAGAGTTGAGCAATATAGCCGTGTAATCTTCGAGATAGATATGCTGGTCTCTAAATTCTCGTGCGCTAAGGCTTTCTACCCTTATGAGTTGTTGAAAGTCACAATGCACGCCAAAGCGTGCTTCCATGTCAGCATAGGGGTTTCTTTCTACCTGCGGACGTGGTTGAGAGACGAGGATATTGGTTATCTTTTTCATTATACAATCTGTTTTGCCCAAGTGATGATTCCTGCGAGCGGTATCACTTCGAGGCTTATGAAATATAGTAGTATATAGAATAATGACAATGCTTTGCGGTAGAATATCCGTATGCCTTTCCCCAACACCACTCCAAAGAAGAAGAGTGTAGTGATACCCACCAGAATGTATAGGATGAGTTGGTTAGGGATATTGGTCATGATGAGCAGTATCCCCCACAAGATGATATAAGTGATATTGCGGATATAACTATACTGCTCGACAATTATCTCTCTTTGTTGTGGTTGCAGAAAGACTCTCTCTACAGCCACCGTGACGAGTGTCTGCGCGCAAAAGACCGCGGCTACGATGCCAAGTATCTTGATATAGTTGAGCAGTGTGAAGTTGCCTTGTTGGTAGATGACGAGGTAGATTGTCAGTGAGAGCACTCCCCATCGGAAGAGTAATGCTGCTATGTTCGCCGTCCAGTTCTGCGTGTTGCTCCCATAGTGTCGTTCATATTGGCTGAATATTTTGCGCAGGTCGGTCAACGGGTTGCGTTGTCCGGACTGGCTGACTATTGCAATAGCGAGCAGCAGTAGCAGTGTCCAAGCCACCCACGGTTCGGAATATGGTGATGATATGTGCGGTATATTGTCCATTGTCAGGTTTAGATTGCCGCCAGTTTGCCGGTCCTGGCATCCCATTGTGGTGCATTGCGTATGGCGGGAATGACCTGTTGCGGTTGTTGTACGACGGTGTACATCTGTTGATGTACAGGTCGCATCATCTGTTCGCTGACCATATAGTTGATACATTCCAGCAGTCGGTCGTAGTATCCGTCAGTATTCAGTATAACGACAGGTTTGGTATGCAGTCCCAGTTGTTTCCATGTCAGACATTCGAGCAGTTCTTCGAAAGTGCCTATTCCTCCAGGTAGTGCCACCATGGCATCAGCCATGTCGCATATAATGCGTTTTCTTTCGTGCATTGTCTGTGTGACGATGGTTTGTGTGTCCCGAGGGTTGTTCCATTGTTGGTTGACCATAAATTGCGGGATGACTCCGATGACTTCACCGTGATGGTCGATGGCTCCTTGCGCAGCCGCAGCCATTAGTCCAATGCCTCCTCCGCCATAGATCAGGCGGAAATGTTGATCGGCTATCAGTTCGCCCAGTTTTTGTGCTGCTTCGATAAACGCAGGCCGCACTTTGTTGGAACTAGCACCGTATATTGCTATTGTGTACAACTCATTCATACCTCCTCAAAACTTCATCTAACGCTGTGTGTGAAATCGGCTGCAAAATTACAAAAAAAGAATGATATGTTTGGAGTTTGGTATATTAAATTGTAATTTTGCAGTCTATTTTGGTATATTATTTACAATGGCGATAGAGATAAAGCAGATAACAACCCGTCTTGGAGTAAAGAGATTCATTGAGTTTGGTAATGACTTGTATAAGGATTGTGAGAATTTCTGTCCGCATCTTATTTTAGACGAGTTGAACACCTTCAACACCAAGAAGAACCCTGCCCATGAGGTGTGTGACCACGTCTTGTATATGGCGTACCAGGATGGTCGTCCCGTTGGGCGTATAGCCGGTATCATCAATTATGCGGCTAATACCCGTTGGGAGGTGAAACATGTTCGTTTCGGTTGGATGGATTTTGTGGATGATGAGTCAGTGAGTAGGGCGTTATTGGACGCTGTTGCAGCGTGGGGTAAGTCCAAGGGGATGGATGCGTTGAATGGTCCTGTGGGTTTTACCGACTTTGATTATGAGGGTTTGTTGATAGAGGGTTTTGAGTATTTGGCTCCGATGTGTTCGTTGTACAACTACCCGTATTATGAGAGACATATGGAGCATTACGGTTTGACAAAGGAGAATGATTGGATAGAGTTTCAGTTGTGTCCTCCTCAGGAGATGCCCGAGCGTTTGGTCCGTATTGACTCTCTTGTCCGCGAGCGCAGTCAGGTACGTGTGGACAAGGTGCGTAGTTGCCGTGAGTTGGTGCGCAAGTATGGTATAGAGTACATGGATGTGATCGATACAGCGTATCAAAAGTTGTACAACTTTCAGCCATTGACTGACCGTCAGAAGCACTACTACTGCGACATGTATTTCCCGTTGGTCAATTTTGATTTTGTGACGATAGTAGTGAATGCACGCAACGAGGTAGTGGGTGTAGGCGTTGGGATGCCAGACATATCCGAGGCATTGCGTAAGTGCCGTGGGCGGTTGTTCCCCTTTGGTTGGTACCATTTGCTGAAAGCCTTGCGTGCGAAAAAGATAGAGGCTTTTGATTTGTTGTTGATAGCCGTTCGTCCGGATTATCAAGACAAGGGTATCAACTCTGTCATTTTGATGGATCAGCATCCCTATTTCCTGAAGTACGGTATTCAACGTGTTGAGACGACATCTATTATGGAGACCAACTACAAGAACCAGACTCATTGGGAGATGTTACCTCACAAGGTACACAAGCGTCGTCGTGCCTATATAAAATCTATCTGATGGCTGTCAAGACAGAGGATACATATCGTCGTGCGTTGGAGCAGTTGTCCGCTTACATGTGTGAGCGTCCGATGCGTCGCACTCGAGAGCGAGAGGTTATCTTGCAGAAGATTTGTGTGTTGCATCGTTTTTCTGTGGAGCAGTTGCGTGGTTCGTTGACAGAGATGCTGATTAGTCGTGCGACGATATACAATGCGTTGTCTGTGTTTGAGAGAGCCGGTATCATTCATCGACTGGATAAGGAGTTTGGCGTGCGTGCCGGGCAGTATGAGTTGGTTCAGTCAGAAGCCTCGCACATACAGGTCATCTGTCAGCGTTGCGGTCGTGTGAGTGAGGTGCATGATACGACTATCCATCGTATGTTAGCAGACAAGCGTTTCACCAATTTTGTTCCGAAGCGTTTTTCTCTGTACTTGTATGGTACGTGTAAAGTATGTCGTCGTAAGCCTATAATAGCAAATCATTAAACTTAATATTAACTAAGAAAGGGAGGAGAAAAGTATGTATTGGTTACTATTTATCGTTGTCATGTTGCTGAGTTGGGGTGTCAGTGCGTTGCTACAGCATCGTTTCAAGGAGTATTCCAAGGTGCCTTTGGGTCTGACCGGTCGTGAGGTAGCGGAGAAGATGTTGCGTGAGAATGGGATAGATGATGTGCAGGTGTGTGTGGTGAATGGTCATCTCACGGATTATTATGATCCTCGTACCAAGACCGTTAACCTGTCGGAGGATGTTTACAACTCGTCCTCTGTGGCTTCTGCTGCTGTTGCGGCTCATGAGTGTGGTCATGCATTGCAGCATGCTCAGGCTTATGCTCCGTTGAAAATGCGTTCCGCTTTAGTTCCCGTGGTGGAGTTTTCTTCGCGTTGGATGAGTTGGGTGTTGTTAGCAGGTATATTGGTTCTTGAGAGTTTTCCGCAGTTATTGGAGATTGGTATTGCGTTGTATGCGATAACGACGTTATTTGCTTTTGTGACATTGCCTGTAGAGATTAATGCCAGTTCCCGTGCGGTGTCTTGGTTGCAGGAGTCCGGTTTGACCAATATGGAGACGACTCCTATGGCTACGGCTGCGTTACGCAGTGCAGCGTACACTTACGTAGTGGCTGCGTTAGCCTCGTTGGGGACATTGATATATTATATACTGATATTGGTTGGTCGCCGCAACTGATATAAGGGTTGTGTATAAGGCTCCGTAGCTTAGTTGAATAGAGCGTCAGATTCCGGTTCTGAAGGTCCTGGGTTTGAGTCCCAGCGGGGTCACAACTTAGCAGTGTCAAGTAACTAATAATCAGTTACTTGGCATTTTTTCTACCCCTCATTTTGACGGGATTATGGCGGTTGTTTGTTGTGAGCAAGGAGCAAATATAAGGAGTAAGAAGTAAATATATTAATTATGAATGGTGTATATACGATAGTGTTATTGGTTTGTTCGAATGTCTTTATGACATTGGCATGGTATGGTCACTTGAAGTTAGGGGAGTTGAGTTGGTTTCAGAAATGGCCTATGATTGCCGTTATTGCTTTCTCGTGGGGTATTGCTTTCTTTGAGTATTGTCTGCAAGTTCCTGCCAATCGTATTGGTTTTGATGGTAATGGCGGTCCATTCAGTTTAGTACAACTGAAGGTGATACAAGAGGTAATAACCCTGACTATCTTTGCACTGTTCTCGATGGTTGCTTTTCATACAACGTTGCGCTGGAACCATTTGGTTGCAGCCTTGTGCTTGATAGCCGCAGTATATTTTGTATTTGGGGTGAAGTGATAACAAATAAAGAGTAGGGAGTAAGGAATTATTGGCGTGTGAATTCGAGGTTATAGTCCTTTCCTTGCATAGACATTGTGATTTGTGCTTTGTTTTGTCCTGTCACTTCGAAGAGAATAGAATATCCTATCATGTTGTCCCCGATATTGTCATTTTTGTCATCGAACTCAAGAACCCCTTTGCCTGCGTAGGCACTGTATCGTATATATCCGGATATCGTGTCTGTCAGGTTCATGTCTGCTATTGCATCTCCTATATTGTCTGCTATCCCTGACATGTCGTAACTAAAAAGGCATGTGTTGTCCGTGTTGATGTCTGCTACCAGGTAGATATATCCTTGTAGTCCTGCTGTCCATTTCCCGGATAGTGACTGTGGCATGTTGGTTGCTTGCGGTTGTCTCGTGTAGATGGTTTTGGCCTCTTCAGTGCCGCTATAGAGTTGTATGGTTTGATAGTCTGTGTAGAACGGTACTGTGTCGAATATACCATCAATACGTGTCTCTATTGTTCCTTCTCCTGTAGATGTATTGAACGTAAGCAATTTTGCAGAATAGCCTCCCGCCATTGCATCCTTATTAAGTAAGACCGTCATACGCTTTGTCCCATCGCTCTCCGTTGCATATACGAGGATATTAGTTATCGTATCTATGATGCCGGAGGTCTTGGTATAATACCCTTCAAACGTCGGTATGCTGGGGTCGGCGGGTCTGACGGTACGTCTGAAAGTGACTTCTCCGACTGTCATCCACAGCGAGAGAGTGGTGTCGTTACGGGCTTGCAGGTTAAGTGCCTTGCCGCTATTGGTTATTGTTCCTTTTCCTGTCCGGTTGTCGTATGACAGGGTAAACGTCTCGACCTCATTGTCTTGGGAGGTAGTTATGGTAGTGAGTATTACCTCCATGTTGTCGTCGATGTCCATCGTGCAGGTAAAGGAGGTTGTAAGGGTCTGCTGTCCGGTTGTTTGTGGTGTCCCCACCCAATAGCCTGTGAGTGTTTGCGGGTAGTTGTTTTCTTGTGTCCGGCAACCGCTGCATGCAACAGTCAGTAGTGCTATTGTTGCAAATATGTACGTTATCTGTTTCATCTTGCTGAAGGTATTACAGAGTCCATTCGAAGCCCTCTTTCGTGTCTTTGATATTGAATCCGAGTTTTGTCAGTTCGTTGCGTATATAGTCGCTTGTTGTCCAGTCTTTGTTTTGTTTAGCCTGCAATCGCATATTGAGCAGCAGGTCGATGGCGCTACGGTATGCTTGCAGGTTGTTGTTCGTGCCGTTATCATTACCTATTGTCAATCCGAGAATATCGACAGCATACGTTTTCCATACCTGCTTGAGTTCGTTGAGGTCTGTTTCGTTTATCGTTCCTTTCCCGTCGAAAGCGGTGTTGATGATCTTTGCAGAGTCGAACAGGTTTGATATGACGATAGGTGTATTGATGTCATCGTCCATTGCTTCCCGGCATTTCTGTCTCAGGTTTCCCAACCCGACTGTTGTTTTGTCGGCCGGTTGCAGTTTCAGCAGTCTCCCGTATGTCTCTGTGAGTCGTGACAGTCCTTTTTCAGCGGCGAGTAGTGCTTCGTCGGAGAAGTCCACTGTCGATCGGTAGTGTGCCATGAGGATGAAGAACCGTATGGTCATTGGTGAGAACGGTTGCGATAGCAGCGGGTGGTCTCCTGTGAAGAACTGTTGCAGTGTGATGAAGTTGTTGTACGACTTGCCCATTTTCTTTCCTGCTATCGTGATCATGTTGTTGTGCATCCAGTAGCGTACGGATTCGTGTCCGAGTGCGGCGCATGATTGTGCTATCTCTGCTTCGTGGTGCGGGAACATAAGGTCCATACCTCCTCCATGTATGTCGAACGTCTCTCCGAGGTATTTTGTTCCCATGGTAGAGCACTCCATGTGCCATCCCGGAAATCCTTCGCTCCATGGGCTTGGCCAGTGCATGATATGTTCGGGTGCTGCTTTTTTCCAGAGAGCGAAGTCGAAGCTATGTTTTTTCTCTTGTTGTCCATCCAGTTCGCGTGTCTCGGTCATGATGTCTTGCAGGTTTCTTCCCGAGAGTTTGCCATAGTGGAAGTCCCGGGCGTATTTCTCTACGTCCATATAGACGCTGCCATTGACGACATAGGCATATCCGTGTTCGAGTATTTTCTGTACAAAGGCTATTTGTTCGATGATATGTCCGCTGGCATGTGGTTCGATAGAGGGTGGTAGGACATTGAGTTGTTCCATATCATGGTGGTAGCGGTTGGTATAGTATTGCACTACCTCCATAGGTTCGAGTTGTTCCACTTTCGCCTTTTTTGCTATTTTGTCTTCTCCTTCGTCGGCATCATGTTCGAGGTGTCCTACATCCGTTATGTTGCGTACATACCGCACTTTGTACCCCAGGTATTGCAGATACCGGAATAGTACGTCAAACGTGATTGCCGGTCGGGCGTGTCCGAGATGTGCATCGCCATATACTGTCGGTCCGCAAACGTACATTCCGACATGTCCCTCGTGCAGGGGGTGGAAATACTCTTTCCGGCGTGACAGTGTGTTGTAAATCTGAAGCATGATGTATTTTATTTACTCGTTATGTTTACCTTGCAGCCTGCAAAGTTACATAAAACCAAGTATGTGTGCAAGGGATCTGTTGTTTTCGTATTTGCGTTGTTTACATAATTTGTGTATCTTTGCAGCGTTATTAAGACGATGTATTTTCTTTATGTGCTGATATTATGAAAACTATTATCTCATCTTGCGGGGCTCCGTCGGCTATAGGTCCGTATTGTCAGGCTCAGTTATTGAATGGTATGTTGTTTGTCTCGGGTCAACTTCCTCTTGATCCTGTCACGGGCGAGATGCCTGTTTCGATTGAGGAGCAGACACGCCGGTCGTTGCTCAACCTGCGAGCCATTGTGGAGGAGGCAGGTTTTACGATGGATGATGTGGTAAAAACCACCGTCCTGTTGGCCGATATCCGTGACTTTGGTGCTATGAATGGTGTGTATGGTGAGTTTTTCCCAGAGAGCAAGCCTGCCCGCATGTGCTATGCTGTCAAAGCCCTGCCTAAGGCAGCGTTGGTGGAGATAGATTGTATTGCCGTCAAGTCACTTTGATGTAGTTTTCCTTAAAAAAATCACATATTGTTTGTATGTATTAGAAAAAAGCACTACTTTTGCCGTTGGATACTTTATCATAGGAATAAGATTATACAAATGGGGTTATTAAAAGGTCGTCTTTTATTACTATTTACGACCGCCCGAGAGTGCTATTAAAGACATTATTGTTTATCTCTCACTCGAGATTGTATCTCGGCTATTAAAAACTAACATTGTCTTCGCGAGCGAGCGACGATCCATCGACACCACCTCACTAACGCTACTGCCCCAGGACAGTAACACCACGAGAGTCTTACCGACAACCGCACCTCAAGCGACTGCCCGGTTTTGGTGTATGATATAGTGACCGTTGTTGTGCGCAGCGAAAGATAGACAACACTTTATTACTCACTATTTACTAACGTATGAAAAAACTACTTTTGCTTTTCGCCGTATGCGTCACAAGCATCGGTTGGGTTTGGGCTCAGAACCAAACCATCTCGGGTAAGGTCGTTCACGCATTCGATTCGGAGCCTGTTATTGGTGCTTCTGTTGTGGTGGTAGGCACTACGACGGGTACTATCACGGGTGTTGACGGTTCGTTTACCCTCACTGTTCCTCAGGGTGCCAAACTCATGGTGTCTTACATTGGTATGAGGACTATTGAGGTATCCGCCACCGATGGTATGACTATACGTCTGGAGGAGAGTGCAGAGAAGTTGGAAGAGGTAGTGGTTACCGCTTTGGGTATCACTCGTTCGGAACGCACTATCGGTTATGCTGCGACGACAGTCAAGGCCGACGAGGTCGTGTCTGCCCGTCAAACCAATGTCGCCAACGCTCTTGCGGGTAAGGTTGCCGGTGTCCAAGTCCAGCAGACCTCTACCGATCCCGGTTCTTCCACCAACGTCATTATCCGCGGTTTCAGTTCTATCGGTGGTAGTAACCAACCTCTTTATGTAGTGGACGGTGTACCTCTGCAGAACTTATCTTCGTCGGGTCACGGTTCACAAGACGAGAAGGTGGTCTCCTTGGCCGGTATCAGCAATATCTCTCCCAAAGATATTGAGTCCATGACCATCTTGAAGGGTGCTGCTGCTACGGCTCTGTATGGTAGCCGTGCTGCGAATGGTGTTATCATTATCAACACCCGTTCCGGTGTCAAAGGAACGCGTTATCCTTTCAACGTGGAGTATTCCGGTGGTGTCGCCTTTAATCAAGTGGCTATTCTCCCTATTTTCCAGAACGAGTTCGGTCAAGGTTGGAAAGGTGACCAGACGTTCATAGAGAACGGTTCGTGGGGTCCTGCTTTCGACGGTTCGAAGCAGGTGATGGGACCTATTTGGAATAACCAGCAGATACTGCATAAGTATGAGGCTGTCCCCACCAATGTGTACGACTTTTTCGACATTGGTCTGTCCCACAACCACAACGTGAGTTTCTCGGGCGCCTCTTCGGATAATAAGATGACCTACTACACCTCTTACTCTTATACGGGTGATGACGGTATCATGCCCGGTGACAAGGATGTCTATAAGCGTCACACTTTGGCTTTCCGTGGCAGTTACGAGCCCGTGAAGTGGTTAAAGGTCAGTTCTTCTGTCAATTTTGCCACTTCGCAGACAGATGCCGTGGATACATATCAGGGTGTGAGTGTGATAGACGGTCTGTATGAGTTGCCCCGTGATGTGAGTTTGGTTGATCACCAAGACCTCAGTTCGGCTTTTAACACTCCTGAGGCATGGATAACGCCTTATGGTATTACCAATCCCTATTGGGCTATTGCGAACAACTACAATCACAGTAATGCCAAGCAGATCTTCGGCAAGTTACAGGTTGATGTCCGTCCTATCGACCAGTTGACTCTCACCTATCGTTTTGGTTTCGACTATGCTGATGCCGACAGAAAGATCGGTGTTCCTGAGATAGCCTTAGACGATGCTCTCATCACTGACAATATGGGTTATCCTCCAAGTGCTCTGAATCAGACCGGTAGTGTATGGGCGGCTTACAACCGCAACTACGAGTTGAACCATGATGTGTTGCTCACCTATGCCGACAAATGGGGTATCTTTGATCTCAACGCTGTTGTTGGTATGAATGCCAACCAGCGTGGTAGTACGGCGATGGGTGGTGCGACGAGTGGTCTTACTTTCCATTCCGGTTTCTGGCAGTTGAGTAACGGTGCCAACCGTGACGAGTTGGACGAGTCACAGCGTATGCGCCGTTCCATTGGTGTGTTTGCCGATGTCACTCTCGGCTTTTTCGATCAACTATACATTGATTTGACTGCCCGCAACGACTGGTCTTCCACGTTGCCTATCTCAGCCAACAGTTATTTCTATCCCGGTATCACCGCGAGTTGGCTCTTTTCCGAGTTGATACCTACCAACAAGGTGTTTACTCATGGCAAGTTGCGTGCCGCTTATGGTTGGACGGGTAATGATGCCGGTTACTATCTCACCAATCCTTATTTCACACAGGGTTATGCTATCACGCCGTATTTAGGCAGTGCCGCTCTCACTTTCCCCTTAGGAGGCAAGAATGCGTTTATCTCGACGGCCACCTTAGGTTCTGCCACTCTTCGTCCTGAGTTGACCAAGGAGACGGAGGTGGGTCTCAACCTGCAGTTCTTCCAAAGTCGTTTAGGTTTGGATGCGGCGTACTATTATCGTCTGTCCGAGGATCAGATATTCACCTTACCTGTTGATCCTGCGACGGGTTACAGCAGTATGGTGACCAACTTTGGTACGGTACGCAATCACGGTTTCGAGTTGTTGCTCAACACTACTCCTATTAACATCGGTGGTTTCCGTTGGGATTTGGACTTTAACTTTGCCATGAACTTCAACAAGGTACTCTCTTTGCCTGATGGTTTGGAAGGCGGCAAGAGTATCATTCAAGCGTTCAGTACCTCTTCCGATGCGGTGTATATCTATGCTGAAGTCGGCAAGCCGTTGGGTGAGATCTATACTTACCTGCCTGAGAAGACCGAGGATGGTCGTTTGGTAGTAGGTTCAGACGGTCTGCCTATAGTAGAGAAAGAACTGAAGCCTACGGGCAAGAACGTTCAGAGCAAGTGGACAGGCGGTGTGACCACATCGCTAAGTTATAAGGGAGTGAGTCTGTCTGCTACGTTGGATGTGCGTATGGGCGGGTATATGTTCTCACGTACAAAGAACCTGATGCAGTTTACAGGAAATGGTATTATCACCACTTACAATGGTCGTCAGCCTTTCATTATCCCCAACTCGGTGGTAAAGAATGCTGATGGTTCTTATAGTCCCAACACGACTCCCCTTTATCTATCCAATAAAAGTTTCCAGGATTGGGCGAACGAAACAGGTTTTGGTGAAGGTGGTGAGTTCTACCTTATTGATCGTTCATTTGCCAAGTTGCGTAATATCAGTTTGAGTTGGACTCTTCCCAAGAAGTGGGTAAACCGCATAGCGTTGGACGATATCACTCTGTCTGCTTACGTTAACAATGTGTTTACGTGGACGGCTAAGGACAACTACTACAATGATCCGGAGGCGAGCAGTTATGCCGGTAACGGTGACTTGTCGGCTCAGTTCGGAGAGTTGTACGCTAACCCGTCGTGTCGTCAATATGGTATCAATCTTCATGTGAAATTCTAAATAGAGGACAAGAATATGAAAAAGTATATTTTAGTTGCAGCCACTATCCTTGCACTCAGTCTGACTGCATGCAAAGATTGGTTGGATATCAATTATAACCCTAATGCTCCCGGTGTTGAGCAGGTAGAGTCCGATATTATCCTCCCTGCGGCCGAAGCAGCGTTAGCGACCACGTTGGGAGTGCAGTTACAAGTGATAGGCGGTTATCAGGTGCAGTATTATGCTCAGCAGTTTGGTACACCTAATTTTATCAATTACAGTAAGTTTAATGTCTCCGGTCAGAACACTTCCACGTCCTACACCCAGTTGTATCAGAAGGTGATACAGAACACGTCCACTGTTCGTACGAAGGCAATGGAGCAGAAGGAGTGGGGTACTTATCTTGCAGCGACTGTGATACGTGCTTATGCGTTCCAGTTGTTGGTGGATATGTACGGTGAGACTCCTTACATCGAGTCTATGGATATCAGCAAGACGGCTCCCAAGTTTGACGATGGTCAGGTGGTATATGAGGGTATTCTTGCTGAGTTGGATGATGCACTGAGCAAGGTCAATGAGGCTGACTTAGTGGCCACCAACTTCACTTTCCCGGGTAAGAATGCTGCTCCGTGGATAGGTTTTGCCAATGCCCAGAAGTTGAAGATGCTGACTCGTCTGAATATGGTGAAGGATGTCAATGCCCGTATCAAGGAGGTGATAGACGGTGGTCAATTGCCTATGTCAGACATTGCTATGGCAGGTTGCTGGAGTGATGCCAAGGGCAACGCCAATCCTTTCTATTCGGAGCATTTTGCTACATGGGGTCGTGTTACCGGCAATATCATCGGTAATATCGCTATCATCAATACGATGTTGCAGACGAACAGTGAAGGGGTCGTTACCTACACTGATCCACGCTTATCCATGCTATTCAAGCCTAATGGGTCCGGTAACTATGTAGGTGGTATCTCCGGTGACAATTTCTCGACGGCAGATGCACCGTATAACAATGCGGCTAACTGTGGTGAGGCTATTGTCGCCTATGATGATCCTGTGTACTTCATCACTCGTTCGGAGGTTTGTTTCTGGCAAGCCGAGTACTATGCCAAGACGGGTGATGCCGCTCAGGCTCAGTCAGCCTATGAGGATGCTATCAAGTCTTCGTTGTCTATGGCGGGTGGTGATCCGAGTGCGGTACTTGCCCGGTTCCCTTACGACAACGACAAGTGGGCTGAATGTATCGGTGTCGCCAAGTGGTTAGCGCTGGCTTGTGTGAACAATTTCGAGAGTTACACAGAGGTCCGCCGTCTCAAGTATCCTGCTTTTGGTAGTGCGCTTGGGTCGGATATCTACAACGGCAAGACTGTTGATCTGTCAAAGTACACTCCCGGTACTCTTTACACGCCTTATCAACGTTACGACCAAGTGGGTGACAACCATTTGTTGATGCGTTTCCCTTATGCGGAGGCTGCACAGTCCCGTAATCCTAATACCCCAGCGTATAAGGGTTATACCACTCCTATCTTTTGGGCGAAGTAATCTATGAACTACTAAATGGACAAGAATATGAAAAAGATATTAGTATTTATGGCTGCCTGTGTGGCAGCCCTATGCCTGCTCAATGGTTGTAAGGACAAGGCGTCTGCCGGTCTGACCTCTATCACTTCTTACGCCACTCTTACTTTAGAGGGTGATGCTACGGTGTATGTGGATAAAGGCACTCCTTTTGTTGATCCCGGTTACAAGGCGACGATGCAGGGAGAGGATGTCACAGACAGGGTGAAAGTGATCAGTGACGTTGATACCGAGCAATCCGGTATCTATACTGTGAATTACGTGATTGTGAATGATGACGGTTTCCCTGCTACCGCTTCCCGTGAAGTGATCGTCTTTGATTTCGAACATCCCATAGAAGGTTATTGGACTGTTGACAACACGGTCAGTGAACGGGATTATGGAGGTACTATCACGCCCTACAAAGGAGCATTCCCTGTATTGATTTTGGAACAATCCGACGGCTCCTATTATGTTAACGATATGTTCGCCGGTTGGTATGCTATCGGTGCAGGCTATGGTTCCGACTATGCTATGACAGGTGTTATTACTATTGGCGCTGATGGTACCATTGCATTGGTAAAGAGTTACGTAGCCGGATGGGGAGATAGTCTTGATGGTCTTACCAACGGCAAATACGATGCTGTGAACAAGACTATCTACTACGAAGCCGCCTACATAAAAATCATGGTACTTTATGTTACACTTAAAAGATGAGGACAAGCCTTATGAAAAAGATTCTGTATATTACGTTGACACTGTGCGCTCTGTTGTGCGTATCGTGTGAGAAAGAACCTATTATAGGAGGTACGGCTACTGAGGCTTTATCCGGTCGGTGGTATGTGCAAGTGGATGCTGTCAATGCGGATAACACTGTATTGTTTGAGGATCCGTATGGGAGCGGGCGTATCTATATGCTCACTCACAACAATAACGCCAATGATGCCGGTACGCTCTATGTGAATTTGAATGGCGGGGATAGATTCTGGTATTTCAAGGTTCAGGTGCCATGTGACATAGGTGCTATGACTTTCGGGTTGGCACCAGGCAAGAGTGTTACTAACGAAGCCATCGTGCAGGATGAGGATAAAAACGATGTACTATACGACATCCAAGTAGAACTGTGGGATGGTGTGATCGTGAAGAACGGCATGAAGAGTCCCAGTGGTATGCCTGTGGACTCTATCTCGTTCCGTGTGAAGTTTGAGGATGACGGGAATCCTGCCAAGTACGGTTTTGACCATTATCGTATTCATGGTTGGCGTTTCACCGGCTTTGTTGCAGACGAATAGTCTGTGGGATCAGATAAGAAGGAGGCTGTCCATACGTTGGGCAGCCTCTTTTTTTCGTTGGTAAGACAGGTTTCTGTCAGTGGGGGTTACAGTTGTGTTTGCGGGTTGATGTTTTTGTGTTCGATATCTTGGAAGTACCGGTATGTGCCGACTGTGAGTTCGTCGCATGCTGCTTCGTCGCAGACAATGATACCGTGTTGGTGCATCTGTAGTGCGGATATCGTCCATATGTGTGAGACGGGCTCTTCTACTGCATGTCTGAGTGCCCGTGCTTTGTTGTGTCCGTTGACCAGTATCAGTACTTCTTTGGCGTCCATGATGGTCCCTACTCCTACGGTGAGTGCCGTTTTAGGGACGAGGTTGACATCGTTGTTGAAGAATCGCGAGTTCGCGATGATCGTGTCGGTTGTCAGTTCTTTCTTGCGTGTGCGTGAAGTGAGTGAGCTGCCCGGTTCGTTGAAGGCTATATGTCCATCCGGTCCTATGCCTCCGAGGAAGAGCATTATCCCTCCGTAGTTTTTGATTTTTGCCTCATAGCGTGCGCATTCGGCTTCGAGGTCCGGTGCGTTTCCGTTGAGTATATTGACGTTTTCTTGGCGTATATCGATATGGGAGAAGAAGTTATTCCACATGAAACTGTGGTAACTCTCGGGGTGTTCTTCGGCTATACCAACATACTCATCCATGTTGAACGTGACCACATTGCGGAAACTAACTTTTCCCTCTTTATTCAGTTGTATCAGGTGTTTATACATCCCCAGTGGCGATGATCCTGTAGGTAGTCCGAGCACGAATGGTGTTCCCTCTTTCGGTGCGAACCCGTTGATTCGGTGTGCCACATAGTTCGCCGCCCATTGGGACAACGAGTCATAATCAGGTTGAATGATGAGTCTCATAAGATATGTTGTTTTTTATTGTTTTTTCAATACTACTGCACTTCGTGCAGGCAGGTATATTTTCAGCCATCCTTTGTTCGGTTCGAGGTATGCGGGGTCCGGTTGTGTGAAGTGTTCGACCTTGTCATCTGTCAGTCCAAATCCTGCAAAGTCTATACTATCGGTGTTCAGTATGACTTGGTATTTCCCTGCCGGTGCTGGGATACCGTAGTCTGTGAACGATTTCTGTCCGTTCCAGTTGAAGATGAACACCAGGTCTGCCCGTTCGTATGCTACGACCTGGTCTGCTTCGTTATCAAAGAGTTTGTATATCCACGGCAGGTGTGTTCCTTGTTTATCTTTGACAGGTAGCAGTTCTGTGCGCAGCATGTGTACCATAGCCTTGTCGAACCGGTTGAGGTCGGCATAGTAGAAGTTGTTATTATCGACGAGGCTCCATTGTCTGCGTGCATATTTATAACTCCATCCGTTTCCTTGTCTCGGGAAGTCTATCCATTCGGGGTGTCCGAACTCGTTCCCCATGAAGTTGAGGTATCCTCCGTTGATGGTAGATGCGGTAATCAGTCTTATCATCTTGTGCAGTGCGATGCCTCTGTCCACCATATATGTGGCATGTCCGTGTTCGAAGTGCCAATACATGTCTGCGTCACACAGTCTGAAGATGATTGTCTTGTCTCCGACGAGTGCCTGGTCATGGCTCTCGGCGTAGGATATGGTTTTCTCGTCTTGTCTCCGGTTGGTCATCTCATAGAAGATATGTCCTGCTTTCCAGTCTTCGTCTTTTACCTCTTTGATATATTTTATCCAGAAGTCCGGTATTCCCATGGCGAGTCTATAGTCGAATCCCATACCCCCATCTTTGACAGGCGCTGCCAGTCCCGGCATACCTGACATATCTTCCGCTATGGTTATGGCATCTTTCTTGACACAGTGTATGAGTTTGTTTGCGAGTGTGAGGTAGCATATAGCGTCTCCGTCCTCGTTCCCATTGAAGTAACTGCCATAGTCCATAAAGTCTTCTCCGAGTCCGTGGCTAAGGTATATCATGGATGTGACTCCGTCGAATCGGAAGCCGTCGAAGTCATATTCGTCCAGCCAGTATTTGCAGTTGGACAGCAGGAAGTGTATCACTTCGTTCTTGTGGTAGTCGAAGCACAGGCTATCCCATGCCGGGTGTTCCCGTCTTGCTCCTGCGTGGAAATACTGGTATGGTGTCCCGTCGAAGTTCCCCAGTCCTTCACGTTCGTTTTTGATGGCATGTGAGTGTACGATATCCATGATGACCTTTATCCCCATGCCGTGTGCGTCGTCGATGAGGTGTTTGAGTTCTTCGGGTGTCCCAAAACGTGATGACGGTGCGAAGAAGTTAGAGACATGGTATCCGAAACTGCCGTAGTAGGGGTGTTCTTGTATCGCCATGATTTGCAGGCAGTTGTATCCGAGAGCTTGTATGCGTGGCAGTATTGTCTGCCGGAACTCTTCGTAGGTGGATACTTTTTCCTGTTCGCTTGACATGCCTATATGGCACTCGTAGATAAACAGTCCTTCGCCTTTGCTGTGCCGTGTTGTGTTTTTGCGTTTGTTCTTGTGTTTCCAGCGGTATGGTGCCGGGTTCCATACTTGTGCCGAGAAGATTTTTGTTTGTTCGTCTTGTACTACCCGTGTGGCGTATGAGGGTATTCGTTCTCCCCATCCTCCTTGCCATTCTACGAGGAGTTTATATAACTGTTGGTGGTGCATGGCGTCTTCCGTGAGGTTGGCTTCCCATACGCCATTGCCTATGTCAGCCATTCGATAGTTTTCGCTTTTTGTCCAGTTATTAAACTCTCCTATGATATAGACGGCTGTGGCATTCGGTGCCCATTCCCGCAGCACCCATCCATTGTCATGGTGGTGTAGTCCGAAATACATGTATCCGTTTGCCCAATCGCCCAGCGGTTGTGTTCCTGTGAGTTCTTTTTCCCGCCCTATAGCGTAGTCATACCTCCCTTGTATAGCCGCAGCATAGGGCTGTAAACAGGGGTCAGATTGAATAAGTTTCAATGTGCTCATGTTGCTTTTCTCTACCTAAATATCGGTGCGTGTCATCCCCATACAGGGATGCACCTGACTAAACCAAATCGCCGGCAAATGTACTACAAATATAGTGTATTTGCAAATTATTTGTTGTAATTGTCAATGATATTCAGTGCAACGGTTAAGCATTTGTCTTCTGTTGTCCCATTGGCTTTGTATCCGCTATCTTTCTCTACGAGATAATCCGGTTCTATCGGTTCGTTACACGATTGTCCTTTGATTGTTTTGGAAAGGAATCCGGGGTAAATGATGATGTTGTTGCTATAACTACCAAATGTGTCCGCTAATCGTCTGCAACCTCGCCCACTGCATCCTCGTCCAACTACTGTAACGTTGTCCCTTTCTGACAGGATATGCGCCAGCCACGTCCATTCTGCTCCTGTTCCCTCGTTGATGATGATTACAATGGGCACAGAGGTTAGTATTCCATTCCCTTGGATTGTCAGATTGGTATATGGTGTAAATCCGTTTCTATCCTTACGTATTGTATTACGTTGGCAATTTTTGCAGACAGTGTGTTTTTGAGGTTCGTAGAAATACGACAGCATCCCTGCCGCATCAAAAGAAGTGTTGGCGTTCCGTATGTCAAGGATAATTCCTTGCACACCCTGGAAATATGTCTTTATCACACTCTCGAATGAAGAATCAGGTTTGACGAGTATGTTAGAGTATGGTACCATTAGTCCATACGTGTAGGACGTAGCGTTCGGGTTGTGACGCACTAAATGATTCAGGATGTAATAGTCAGTGTATGTGTTCTTTTTCCCTGTTCCAGAATACGCGTCAAACGATGCTATCTCCCCTGCCCATCTTGCCGGGGCGTCAAAGGTGGTTACAGGATAAGCATTGTAGGCATTATTTTCATAAGCGAGTATAATGTTCGGGTCATGTAACTCTTGCAGGAACAGCCTTAAGACTTGTACGAATTGTTTATCTGACGATACGTCCCCCATTCTCTTGACATAGGTGATACGCAGTTCATCAAAGTCTGTGTCCATGTTGTCAAAAAACACATACTTTTTATCCAAGATTTTCCATATCTCATTTAGTTGATATGCATAGGGGTTTTCTTTCACAATCCGGCTAATCTCTTCCGGCATCTCTACGTCGTTTGTGCACGCACATAGGAGAAACAGTGCTATGAGTATGTGTAATCTTTTCATCAAAACAAGAGATTTTTATAGTTCTGTTACAAGGACAAAGGATAGTTTAGCTGCAGTTCCTACGGCTACATTGGCTACTTGGTTGCCTATTTCCGGATACATATCAAGCACAGCATCCCAGTCTATTTCTTCCAATCCTTGTTGTTCGTTATTGTAGAGGATTTGTATGATGTTGGCTCGTATCACAAATAGTGTCACGTACGCATTGTTCGGTATCCCGTCAAATAGTGCATTGCTCAGGACAGTAACTCCGTTATCTGGTACTAATGAGGCATGATAAACGGGTTCAGAAACATTAGGTCCGTTGATAACAGCACCTATCCATCTCACCAAGATAATAACTCCGTTCTGATTGTCTGTATCTTCATTCCAAGTTACTTCCAAATCTTGTGCATAACAATGAGGTAACACGGAGCAGTATTCTACATAAGGGGAGTAAATGGTAATCGGGTCCACTGTTTGTATGACCACAACAGTATCCATGTCAATAGACTCTGTGGGTTCTTGTGTTGTCTTCGTAGAAATTTTTCGCCGCAACTTTGCTCTGTACTTATTGTTGTATTTATCCAGGTCGTATTCATTGTGTATGGTAATATCTCCCACTCCCGGTATGTTTACAAAAGTATTATCATCCCAGTTGTTAGCAAAAACAAGAGGGTTTGTTTCTCTTGTTTCAGAGTTCATATCTGCGATGTCAATAGCAATTAGTGTTGGATCTTGACTGCTAAACAGTTGGAAATAACTAATCGTATCTACATCTTTAGGCTGTTTCGTTGAGATGTTGTTTTCATTGCCTATGGTACAGCCACAAACAAGAGCAAAAATACTAAGTGTGATAGTGCCCTTAGCACTATAGGTTGGAAAGTGTGTCATAGTTTACATATTGATTGTGAACATAAATTCTCATTGTTTCTGAATATGGTACCACGCTTGCTGTCTTTTCCAAGTTCAGAAGGATGAATCCCGTTATTCCACTATATTCAGGTGATTCCCACGTTAATGAGACCCTTTCTCCTGTCACGGTATTGAGTACGTTGTCAACTTTTATAAACAGAGATCCAATAACCTCATTCTGTGTCATCCTGGTCGTGTTATTATTAGGACGTACATATATCTGCACTTCATACAACATCTTGTGTATCATACGTAGTTCTACAGGATCGTCAATAGAGTTATACTGTTTTCTTTCTGCAGTCATTGTATTCTCGGAGCATTTAGCATTAACGCAGCACCAAGACAGTTCTCCATAACTTGAAGCGTTCATATTCAATGCAATAAAAGGTTCGGATAGTGTTTGATAAGGAGGATATCCCTCCGTACCAAAGATTTCCACACACTCAGGCAATGAAAGAGAAACGTCTGAAAAAGACACATTCCCATAATCCCACACACAATCTATAGGTGTGTAAGAGGGAGAGGACATAGGGTCAGAGCACATACTGCTACAGAGAAAGACACTGCAGAGTAAACATTGTAGTCCTTTGGTGCGAGAGAGGAGTCTTAGCGTTATCCTTTTGTATTTTTGATGTTTCATAGTGCTTGTGTGTTATTTATGGGTGCGCAAAGGTACAAAATGTTTTTGCATACACACAATAGTTGTTATGTTTTTTATTATAAATTAGTTTCTTTTTGCATAAGGTTGTTGTCTATTGTGCTGCATAAAACAAGTAGTTACAGGGATTGGTTTCTGTTTTATGGCATACAGATACGTTTGTGTAGGTGCTGAAAAAAGAGTACCTTTGCAGCGTAATGAGTGTTTTTCATTTTGGCGATACTGTGTTGTTGCGTGTTGTTGCATGCGTAGTGTTGTTATGCATGTGTGGTGCGGCATGTATGGATGCGGAGGTGATAACCTTGCGTTCGGGTCAGGTGTTGTCGGGTGAGGTGGTATGGCAGAACGATGAGGTGTTGGTTATCCAGTCGAAGAATGGTTCGCGTTATCAGTATCCCCAGTCAGAGGTCGTCTCGATAGAGAAAGAGCAGGTGCAAGAGAGTGTGACAGAGAGTGAGGCGGTGACTGCTGTGTCGAACAAGAAAGTGGCGTTGCGCGTAGAGATGGCAGGCGGGGGTTGTTATATCCCTCAAGTTGGTTGGGGAGGTTACACGAGTGGTGATTTGTTGGTCGGTTCCTATGACTTGATGCATCGCAGGGTGTTTGTGGGTGGTGGTTTGGGTGTGCATGCTATGTTTGTCGGCAGCGAGTCCTATACTTTTCTCCCGTTGGAGTTATCGGCACGTGTCCCCTGTCTGCCGTCGTTACATTCTCCTGTGGTCGGTGTGACTTTGGGATATGGTTTTGCCTTAGGCAGTAAGGTGAAGGGAGGTATCTATACCGGTTTGGATGTAGGTTGGCAGTATCGTTTTCATGCGACGAGCAGTGTGTCGGTATGTGCAGATGTTCAGTGGCAGCAGTCCTCTATGCAGGTGGTAGAGATGGTTGGCGGGAAGGCGTACAGTAAGCAGTCCGGGTTGAGTATGTTGTCCATGGGATTGAAGATAGGGATACAGTTTTGATATGGTTATGCAGCCACGGCAAAGGAGTCATAAAGGTCGAGAGCGACGTTGTCATCGTGTTACCGTCATGTTGAATGACAGTGAGTTTCGTTTGTTGAACAGGTACTGTAAGCAATACGGATTGAGCAATCGCAGTCGTTTGGTTCGTGAGACAGTAGTTCGTACTATCCTTAAGCGTTTTGATGAGGATAATCCTACGTTGTTTGATTAGTGGTACTTGTGTTGTCCACAGAGTGGGAAACAGGGGTTGATTTTAGTTCTTTTTGTATCCATTCTTCGATGGACATGCCATTGGGTATTCCGATATGCGATTTTATTCGTAGCCGGCGGCTCCATATCGTGCGTTGTGTCAATCCTAACAGCAGGCATATATCCGATATATCCAACCCCAAGACGATGAGTGCTATGACCTGCATGTCGGCGTTGGTAAGTGCAGGGTAAGTTTGTTTCAGTTGTGTGAGCAGGTCTTCGCAGCATCCGTTGAACTCCGTCAAGAACTCCTGCCACTGTTCTGTCGTTGAGAAGATATTCATCTCGATAAACGGTTGCGCCCACTGCGGAACGTTCTCTCCTTCGTGTTTGTGCAGGATAGCCTCTTGCAGGTTTTTGCTGAGTGCTATTCGCTGTTCCAGCACTTGTTTTAATGCTCCCCGTCGCACGCGCAGTTCGGCACGCAGGTTGTTGATCTGTTGTGTGGCCCGTTCCCGTTCTACGAGTATCCGTGTTCGATGGTGTAACAGCGATATTATCAGTATGATAGAGAGTATCAGTACGGCTATAACGACTACAGAGAGTGTGATATACAGGTGCTGTTTGTCTAACTGCAACTGCAGGTTTTTTGCCCGTTCCACCTCATTATCATAGCGTTGGGCAATGACATACGTCTGCGACTTGCCGTTCTCCTCTGTCTCTCCATAGCGTTGCAGATACAAAGACAGCAGTTCTGCATACGCCTGCCGGTCAGAGTCTTGCATGTGTAGATAGCGGCTATTCCACAATGCGTACTGATACTTGCTCCACTGCAGATATGCGGTATCTTTAGCCAATATATCCAGATATGTCCGTGCGGAGTCTGCTTTTTCGCTACGTATGTAGTATTTAGCGAGGTCATAGGCGTATCGTTGTTGTCCTGCACTGTCGCATAAGTATCTGCTAATCTGCGCTATTGCAGGCGAGTTAGGTTCTATCATAGCGGTTCGGGAATACAATATGTCGAGATACAGGAGTGTGTCGTGGACTTGAATAGCATATTCCAATGCTTTATCAAAGGCTTCTTGCCGCCTTTGTTGTGTGGTTGTGGTGTCGGTTATTGTCCGTCCCAACTCGCGGTATGTTGATGCTATATAGAGTGGATAGCCTGCTTGCAGCAGTGCCGGCAGTGCTTTACAATAGTAGTGTGCCGCCACGTCATAGAGCATCTCTGCCTCACTGACCCGCCCCATCTTGTAGTATGTCATGCCTTTTATGATATCGGTTGCGGGACAGCCTTCTGCCAGTTTGAAGTGTTCCATAGCGTGTGAGTCATCCCCCATCCAGTTCTCGTAAGCACCTAACACATAATATGTCTCGCCCATACTCGTCAGGTCATTCCTTTTTTTGAAGTATCCGGCCAAGTCAGCCATTGGTGTTTCTTGTGGCATGCTTTGTGTCTGTTTGAGCATCAGGTGTGCGCGTGTCAGTGCATAGCGGTGGTAGTCATAGTCGTTGAGTGTGTTGGCGTCTATGTCACGCAGCAGTAAGGCAGCCGAATCGGTGTTCGACCACAGCACGTCGTTTGCGGCTTTCAGTCGTTCGTCACGGATGCAATTACGACCATTACAACTGCAAAAAGTTATCAGTAACAGTCCACATACTATGCGATGTATCTTGGTCATCTATGATAAAACTATGCGAAAGTACTGCTTTTCTCTTATTCGCACAAGTCACCCCACCCCTATTGCATAAGTTTTTCATTTGGAGCAAAATGTATCCTATTGTTTATCAATACGTCCATATAGTGCCAAAACAGTTGTTGCATAAGTATTGCATTTGCACGTTTGGTATGAAAGCAGTACCTTTGCAGCGATAAATCTGTCAATTTTAGCGTATGCAGAGAACTGAGTTTTGGCAAGTAGCCGTTGTGTTGGCTGTGGTATGGAGTATGGCATCGTGCAAGCATCACGAAGAGAGTGCCCCCGCAGACAGGTTGGTTCGTCTTACAGAGTTGTCGTCTGCCCAGCGTGAGATGATATGGGCGGACACTATCACTCCGCCTGCCAATCCTTTTGCGCCAGCAGCCGACAAGGACATGGTTACCGTTGCGGGCAAGTTAGGTTTGCACATTTACCCGTCGAAAACCAACAGCGAGTCGTACTGCACCATTACCACCCGCAATGACCAGATATATTTCTTAGCCACCAAATCAGGTTATGGTGTCAACGATGATGTTATGTTATGGCGTTTCAATGCCAAGATGTTCCGTCCCGACAATAACGGTACAGGTGACACGATCTGTGTTGGCGACACGATTGTCGTTACCGGTTACCCGTATGCTATCAAGGATTCTGAGTATTTTCTGTTGGATACTTATTTTGTTCAGAGTAACGAGTAAGGAGTATGGATAAGTATTTACGCTGTCTTTCACTGCTGTTTTTCGCTGTGTTCACCTTTTCCTCTGCGTTTGCGGATGAGGCGGGGAGTAGTTTCTGTCGGCATGAGTTGCGGATAGGTTATGGTGATGCCCTCATTCAATCCGTCAAGCAGCCGTTGGATTGTGCCTCTCCTGACGCATCGTCAGGGTTGTCGTTAGAGGGGGTTCCTGTAGCAAAGGCAGATGCTATCCTTCGCAGTCAACGTTATTCAGTGGGGACAGACTACTACACAGGGCATTTCTTTGTTGATTATCTCTATCGGATAACGCCTGTTGTGAGTGTGGGTCTTGGCGCAGACTTCATGAAACGTGGTTCTTCGGTCAAAATGTATGATGGCTATGGCACATACAAACGCACTTATGACAACGACCTGTATATAGTGAGTGTTACTCCCACCGTGCGTTTCTCTTACTTGGAACGTCGGCATGTCCATCTCTATTCTGCCGTTGGTATTGGCTATTCGTGCGTTGTCGGCGATTGGTATCTCAAAGATATCCAACTGCATGGAGGAGGTGTGAACATCACTCTTGTAGGGATACAAGTAGGCGGGAAGCATGTGTTCGGTGCTTTTGACTTAGGTAGTTACAATGCACTTTATTATGTCGATCGTGATTACTATACTTACTCGGGGAGTGTTGCTTTGTTGCCGTTCTCGCGTATCATGAACATATCTGTCGGGTGTAAGTTCTAAGCATCGGAAGTGTATATAACCGCTATATCGGACAGTATAGGCAAGGAAATCAATCAATCAATGTTTAACTATAAATAATTACATTATGACAAAGAATCATTTTATTGTTATGTTGTGTGTGGCAGCCTTGTGCGCCTGCACTACCAAAGGTGTGCAGTTTACTCCTGAGCAAGCGACGCTGTATGCGGGCGATTCTATTCAGGTGAGTGTAAAGAATGCCGGAGCCACTCCCAAGCTGATGTCGGAGAATCCGTTTGTAGCCATGGTAGGAGAGACCTCAGGTTGGATAAAAGCAAGACATATAGGCGAGACCAATGTGTATTGCGACTATGATGCTAACAGTACTGCTGCGGACAGAGCCAGATGTAAGGTGACCGTACAGCCGAGGTACACCTACTACACAGAGCCGATAACAGATTGGACTACGACTAAGGAACAGTTGATCGCCAAGTTGGGTAAGCCAACCGTTAGTCAAGGTGAGATGTTGCTGTATGGAGATGTGCTCAATGATGACTGTATCTATATGTATTACCTCAATGAAGACCATCTCGTTCAATCATACGTTGCACATAAGACATTGACAAAGAAAGAGGTGGAAGACTTCCTGCTTGAGCGTTATAGTTTGGAACCTGAAGAAGGAGTGGTCTATATGAACAGTGATGACGAGGATACGGCAACGGTATTTGTAGCAGTAGAAGCGGGAGAGTTACCACAATTCGGTCATCTTGTGTTAGTGGTTTATACGATGGCTGATGCTGATGATGAGGATACAGAGGTGAGTGTTGCGAGCAGGATAGAGGGTATGATACAATAAGAGTAAAGAATAAGGAGATTGTCTCCCATGGGGCTGCCTAACTTTACCGGTTAGACAGCCCTTTTTTCATGTGGTTTGTTTCTGCTCAAGATCAGCTTATCCTCTGCTCAAGATCAGCACATGTGGTGCTGAAGGTTGAACTAATGTTTAATGTGTAATTTTTAATGTTTAATGTTTAATTGGGATATCTTATCTTTCCCTCCAGAGGAGGGATTCAGAGCATATACATACAAGTCTTGCGACTTGACCGCAGGCGGGGCGATAAGGAGTTCTACTCAGCCCACCGGGCTTCTTATTTCGCCAAGGGCTCAAACGATTATTTCGTATCGCAAGGAGCACCCCGCCGGCACTCAGTGTGCTACGCACATCTGCCTTACGCTTCATATCCCCAGTGGGGAGTGGAATGTGTAATTTTTAATTTTTAATGTTTAATTGGGAGATCTTATCTTTCCCTCCAAAGGAGGAATTCAGAGTATATACCAGCAAGTCTTGCGACTTGACCGCAGGCGGGGCGCCCGCGTCCCCAGTG
>CAVKDW010000012.1:0-40453 GCA_963655075.1 Muribaculaceae bacterium
CCAATGTATCAAATGAGGAAATATATTGTGAATACTCGTATAAAAGTTTAGACTCCATTATCAACAATACTGCTTTTATCAATATAAACGATTCTGTAGTACTAACGCAATCTCGTGGAGACTCTATATATAGAGAGAGGTTTGATGCTTCGGCATTCAATACTATCCTGATTTCTAACGAAAAAGGCGATACGCTGTTATTCTCAGATTCGCCCAAAGATATGGATTGGAGATGCGTTGATAAATATTCGTATTTTGGAGGTGCTATATTAACGTGGAAATATGTTTACCAATAGTACTCTTATAACGGGGCTAAAGAGATCTTTTGACTGAAAGGAAATAACGATACATTCATACTTTATACGACTAATTATGCATAAGCCTCTCGTTCATTTACTGCTTATCTTGTCTGGTCTGGTTCTATTACTTAATGCTTGCATAATAGAGCCTCCTGCGGAAAAGCGATACAAATATTATATACAAAATGTATCAGAAGATAGCGTGCTATGTTTATACCATTTTCGATATATGACGGATATGCAGAACAAAAATAAGTTTGATACACTGCTAATTCCGAATAATGCCTTATGTATTATGCATTGGGACAACAAGGACACCCTATTGGATATCCCCACGCCGAATTCTTTTCTTGAAGATATGCTTTTTGTATCTATGAACGGCGACACATTGGTTTACGTTGATTCTATCAATAATAATGATTGGTGTGTATTTGATACAGTACAATACTGTGGAGTAGGTAATAAATGGAAATATATTTATAACAAAAAACAATGAATATAACAGCGATTTTAATTGCAGTAGGCGTCTTTTTGGCGGTGATACTGCTACTGGTAATCATCTTGCTTGTGGCTAAGAAATACTTGGTCGCTTCCGGCAATGTGAAGATTACTATCAACGGTGACAAAGAGTACAGCGTTCCTGCTGGTGGCACGCTCCTCTCCACACTCGGCGAAGCAGGTGTACACCTGCCATCCGCTTGTGGTGGTAAGGGATCGTGCGGACAATGTAAGTGCCAAGTTCTTGAGGGGGGCGGAGAAATCCTGCCTACTGAGACGGTGCATTTCAACCGCAAACAGCAGAAAGAACACTGGCGTCTCGGTTGCCAAGTGAAAGTGAAAGAGGATATGCAGTTGAAAGTCAGCGAGTCAATCCTCGGAGTAAAAGAATGGGAATGTACCGTCATCTCCAACAAGAACGTCGCTACTTTCATCAAGGAGTTCAAAGTGGCACTGCCTAAGGGAGAACACATGGACTTTATCCCGGGTTCGTATGCGCAGATTAACATCCCTGCTTACGATATCCACTACAAGGACTTCGACCGATCACTGATAGGCGACCTCTATGTTCCTTCATGGGAGAAGTTCGGTCTGTTCAACCTGCATCAGATAAACACCGAGCCTACCGTTCGTGCATACTCCATGGCTAACTATCCTGACGAAGGAGATATCATCACACTGACTGTGCGTATCGCTACGCCACCTTTCAAACCGAAAGAACAATGTCCTAACGGACCTGAGTTCCAAGATGTGCCTTGCGGTATAGCATCCACCTACATCTTCTCGCTCAAACCGGGTGACAAAGTTATCATGTCCGGTCCTTACGGAGAGTTCCACCCGGTCTTCGATAGCAAACGCGAGATGATTTGGGTCGGCGGAGGTGCTGGTATGGCTCCGCTTCGTGCCCAAATCATGCACATGCTCAAAACACTCAACACACGTGACCGTGAGATGCATTACTTCTACGGAGCACGGGCAATCGATGAGGTATTCTTCATGGAGGACTTCCTCGAGTTGGAAAAGGAGTTCCCGAACTTCCACTTCCATCTCGCTCTCGACCGTCCAGACCCGAAGGCAGATGCACTCGGCGTGAGATATACTCCTGGATTCATCGCCCCTGTCATGGGAGATACCTATCTCAAACAGCATGAAGCCCCTGAGGATGTGGAGTACTACCTCTGCGGACCTCCAATGATGGCAAAGACAGTGCTCGACCTGCTCCACTCGCTGGGTGTTGAGGACGACATGATTCGCTTTGATAACTTCGGATGATAAGAATACCTGCCGGATATATACAAAACAGGCTCCATAGTTGATTATGAAGCCTGTTTTGTTTTGCGTACATGCAGCATAATAAGTCCTGGTTCCTTACTCTTTACTCGTTATTATCCCTCCTTTATCGAACTTAATCGAACTTTATCGACACTAAACTACACAAAACGGACAACGTCATACCAACATGTTGTATCTTTGCACCCGATTTCGAATAGACAGTCGCAGAACTATTGCCATGGCATAGGTACTCTACTCTTGAAGTACATAAGATGGTCGGTGACATTTTATTTGTGAAAATGAAGGAGTATATTTGGTTGTGTTATAGAAAAGCAGTACTTTTGCGAGACAATAGGGATGGAAATGTACAAAATGTTACTATAGTGAGCCCAATGATTGATTTGCCTATAGTTGTAAGTAACGTACCCACACATGGGAGTAGTATATAGAGGAAAGAAAGTTTGGATGTTACCATGAAATAATAAATATAATAGATTGCGTATGAAAATCTCAAAAAGAATTGGTGCCTTAGAGGAGTCTCAAAGCCTTCAGATGGCCGCTCGTTGTCAACAACTACGTGCAGAAGGTGTAGATGTTATTAGTATGTCACTGGGAGAGCCCGACTTCGCAGCCCCGCTGCATATCAAAGAGGCTGCTAAACGTGCCGTTGATGAGGACTATTCACACTATGGTCCGACACCCGGATTTCCCAGTCTGCGCCAGGCTATTGTTAACACCTTGAATAAAGATTTAACGCCCAATGGCGTGCGTCCATACGATGCAAGTGAGATTATTGTGTCGGTTGGTGCTAAACAAGCGATATGCAATGCAATACAGGCATTGATAGATCCCGAAGATGAAGTGATACTTCCCACCCCGTGTTGGGTTAGTTATGTAGAAATGGTGAAGTTGGCAGAGGGGAAAAGCGTGCTGGTAAAGACAACGATGGAGAATAATTATTGTCTGACTCCTGAACAGTTAGAGGCTGCTATCACCCCTAAAACCCGCTTGCTGTTAATATGTACTCCTAACAATCCAACGGGCTCTGTCTATACTCATGAGCAATTGGTAGGATTAGTCAATGTGTTGAAACGTCATCCTGAAATTACGGTTTTGTCTGATGAGATATATGCTCACATCCAATACACAGGTAAGCATGAAGGTTTTGGACAGTTCCCGGAGATACAAGACCGTATCGTTATCATCAATGGCGTGAGCAAGGCTTATGCTATGACCGGATATCGAATAGGTTGGATGGCTTGTCATGACAAAAACCTGATAGGTGCTTGTAAGCGTCTGCAGGGGCAAATGATAACGTGTGCCACCACCATCGCTCAAAAAGCCGCTGAGGCTGCATATACAGGACAACAGGAGTGTGTGGTCGAGATGCGTGAAGCATTCCGCAGACGTCGGGATTTAATAGTAAAATTAGCCAAAGAGATCCCTAACCTGAAGATAGTAGAACCACAAGGTGCGTTCTATTTATTCCCTGATGTCTCTGCCTATTTCGGTAAACAATATAACGGGCAGACAATACATAACGCAAACGAGTTGGTGGATTATCTATTGAATGAAGCGCATGTAGCCTGTGTGTCGGGTAGTGCTTTTGGTGAAGATAATTGTATTCGTTTCTCGTATGCAACTAACGAGGATAAGATAACAGAGGCTATGCATCGGGTTAAAGAAGCATTGGCTAAATTATACTAACCACACACGGTGCGGTCATAATAATAGACGCAGCCCTCATCATCAGGACTGCGTCTGTGTTATTCTAAGAGACAATCTGTTCAAATGAGCCTCTTAACCCAGTTGAACAAACGGTAGGGCATATAGCGGAATGGCATGTCTATCCACGTAGGAGTCTTGACTACAGCGCGTTGGTGTGAGAAGGCGAGAAGACTTTTCTTACCATGATAAACACCCATCCCGGAGTTACCAACTCCTCCAAAAGGAAGATGGTCGTTGACAATGTGCATGATCGTATCATTGATACATGTACCTCCTGCAGATGTATGCCTAAGTACATACTGACTCTGCTTCCCAAAATAGTATAGTGCCAATGGCTTCTCTCGCTGTGTGATGAAAGATGTAACCTCAGTTATACTACTGAACACGAGTACAGGAAATATGGGCCCAAATATCTCTTCCTGCATCACAGGAGCATCCACACTGACATCCGTTAGTATTGTTGGCTCTATATAGCGTTCTGTGACATCGTAGTGACCTCCATAAGCAATATGTCCATCATCGAAATAGTGTATCAATCGCTCAAAGGCTTTATCACTGACTATACGCACATAGTGCTTGGTTCGCTTGGGATCGTCCCCTAATAGATGCTGAAACTCTTGCGCTAACAACGCAAGGAAAGTGTCTTTGACATCTTCGTGTACCATAAGGTAATCAGGGGCAATACAAGTCTGTCCTGCATTGAGCACTTTACCCCATGCTACACGTTTGGCAGCAATGGCAAGATCGGCATCTCTGTCAACAATACATGGACTCTTTCCTCCAAGTTCCAATATCACGGGGGTTAGGTGTTTAGCCGCAGCTGCCATCACTTGTTTACCAAGCGCCGGACTACCGGTAAAGAAAATAATATCCCATCGCTCAGCCAGTAACAGTTGGTTTACATCTCTATGTCCTTCAACAATAGCGATGTATCGTTCGGGGAATGTTTGACGTATCATCTCTGCTAACACGTGTGATACATGGGGTACATACGGCGATGGCTTGAGTACGATGGTACATCCTGCCGCTATAGCACCTACTAAAGGGTTGAGTAGTAGTTGGACAGGGTAGTTCCATGGGGCAATGATAAGTGATGTCCCTAATGGTTCCGTGATAATCTTGCTCTGCGCAGGCATAATACCGATCGGTGAAGCCTTATGGATAGGTCTTACCCAACGATAAAGATTACGTATATGGCTGCGCAACTCCCCATATACGATACTAAACTCGGTAAGATATGCCTCCTCGTATGACTTATGCAGGTCTTGCCATAACGCATCTGCAAGCGGCTGCTCGTATTTACGCAATGCTTGCAGTAACATCTGCAGATGCACACGACGCTGTTTAATGTCCAATGTGTTGCCCTGTGCAAAGTATTCGTGCTGGCTGGTCAGAATACGACTGATATCCGATTGTGTTACAGTGTACATGTTTTTGTGTGCTGAATTAAGGTGTGATTATGTATTTATAAGTACGCAAATCCTTTCTGACTTACGCCCTGTGTAGTTATCTATTACTTTCAATACGCCAAAAATTATGCCAAATACAAAGCCATACGAACTTGTCTGTTAGACCATCATCTATAGGGCAAAGATTGAGCATCCTTTTATATTTGGCTTGGTTTTTGTAGCAATTCTGCTAAACATAATGGCTTATGGTAGAGAATAGACGTGATCAAATCTTGCTCAAGGCGTTGGAACTGTACATGATAGATGGGTATGCAAATGTGTCTATTACGGATTTGCAGTCCGCTTTGAATATGGGACGTGGTACGATGTACTATTATTTCAAGGATAAAGATGAATTGTTTGAAGAGGTGGTGAATACCTTCTTGTTAGTACCCAAACAACAATCTTTGAGCCGCGTCTCGCATAACGTTCTGCTTCCCGAGATGATAGAGACAATGCTGGGGTATCTGAATAAGTTGCATGAGTTCTTGGACTTGCTGGAGAATAGAAATATCAATACCTCCAATGTCGTGACGATGATGTACACGGCATATAGTCGTTTCCCTGACCTGTATAAGAAAGCACGTCGTTTGTATGAACAAGAACTGAACTTGTGGGTGGATGCATTAAAGAACAGTATGCGAGCAGGGGATATACGTGGTAATGTGCCTATTGATACAATTGCTCACATGTTCCTGCATATCAAGGATGGTTGGGACCCTGGGCGAACGGGCGTGCAAATGGACTTCAGTATTTTCCCCGCTCAATATAACTATCTGTACGAACTAATTCGCAAAGAAAAAGTATAGACGGATACCTGTCGTAGTACCTGCTTGATGCGAATCATGTATCGCGTTAAGAGGTATATCAAGCAATAAAAAAGTTGTTTTTGAACACACGTTCGAAAGATGTATGCTACCTTTGCAGCCGTAATTGAAAACATAATAAATTATGGAACTAAAGCATTACTTAGAATATCTGGAGCATACTGTTGTAAATCGTTGGTCAGAATTAGCGTTGAAAGATCTGGATGGCTCATCTTCTTATACGTATGGTGAATTAGCTGCCAAGATTGCTTATATGCATGCTACGTTTCGTAGTATGGGAATTCAGCCGGGTGATAAAATCGCACTATGCGGTCGCAATTGTGCTAACTGGGGCGTTACATTTCTGGCGATAGAGTCTTATAAGGCTGTTGCTGTGAGTATCTTGCCGGACTTTACAGGAGAAGGTATTCACAATCTGGTGAATCACTCGGACGCTCGTCTCCTGTACGTAGGACCGAATGTTCGTAAGAAAATTGATGCCAAAGGGATGCCTAACCTGTTGGGTGTGGTATTTATGGATGATTTCTCTTTACTTAGTGCAGCGAATAAGAATGTGGAGAAAGACTATGCAAAGGCAGACGAGGTATTTAAGAAAGATTATCCAAATGGTTTTTCTGCAACGGATGTCCATTATCCAACGGATAACTTGAATGAGTTGGCACTGATTAACTATACCTCGGGCACCACTTCATCACCAAAAGGAGTGATGTTGAGCCACCTGAATTTGAGCGGTAACGTAGATTTTGCTTTGAAACGTATCCCTCACCAGTCAGGAGATGCTGTGTTGTCGATGTTACCTATCGCACACATGTTTGGATTGATGTTCGAGTTCTTGTATCAGGTATGTGACGGAGCACAAGTCTATTTCTTAACGAAGGCACCAACCCCTACAACCCTGATGAAGGCTTTTGCGGATGTTCATCCCTTTATGATACTTACAGTACCTCTCGTGATAGAGAAACTAATACGAAAGGGTGTTCTACCGGTTATCAACAAACCTGTTGTAAGAACGTTATGGAAGACGCCTTACATCAATACATTGCTACATAAGAAAGTAAATGACAAACTGATGGCCACTTTCGGAGGGAAGTTGCGTTACTTGATTATAGGGGGTGCAGCCCTGAACGAAGAGGTCGAAAAATGTATGCGTGATATGCACTTCATCTATTGTGTAGGGTATGGCATGACAGAGTGCGCTCCGCTGATATCTTATGAAGACTGGTTCCGATATGCATACCGTTCGTGTGGAAAGGCAATAGTGGGTATGGATATGCGTATAGACTCCACTGACCCAATGAACAAAGAGGGAGAGTTACAGGTAAAAGGTGTAAATGTGATGATGGGGTATTATAAGAACGAAGAGGCAACAAAGGCAGTGTTTACTAAGGATGGGTGGATGCGTACAGGGGATCTGGGTATCATAGACAAGGATGGAAATTTATTCCTTCGTGGACGCTGCAAGAATATGTTATTAGGTCCCAGTGGGCAAAACATATACCCGGAAGAGATAGAAGATAAGTTGAATAGTCAACCCTATGTTCTGGAATCGGTGTTGGTGGAGCGTAATGGTAAGTTAGTGGCGTTAGTATTCCCGGATACGGCGGCTGCCAATAAGCAGTCAAAAGGACTACTGGAGTTAATGGAGCAGAATCGTCAACGCTTGAATAAGTCGCTTCCTCAATATAGCCAAGTTACATCAATAGAACTGGTTGAGAAAGAGTTCGAGAAGACACCTAAACGTAGCATCAAAAGATTCATGTATAAGTAGTTATTAAATTACTGACGAAGGAGGGCTCTCCTTTTATGCCCCCGGAGTTGTATATGGTATAGTAAGAGGCTGCCTAACATCCGTCAGACAGCCTCTTACTATACTATCAAACTTCACACAAAATACAACACTTTATCCCCTTCAAAAACAGCAACACATATGCTGATCTGGAGCAGAAGATAAGCCAGTCTTGAGCCGAAACAAACCATGTAGAAAATCCCCCTTCTCTGGAGGGGTAGGGGATGTCTTGTCCACCGCTGAGAGGGGGCTGGGGAGTTCTCCCCACCTTACTCTTTAGTCTTTCCCCCTCTTCCCTTGCCCCAATAGTGATTTGACAAACTCCTCTCGGTTAAAGACTTGCAAGTCCTCCATTTTCTCTCCTAATCCGATGTATCGTACAGGAATCTTAAACTGGTCACTGATACCAATGACTACTCCACCTTTGGCAGTACCATCTAATTTGGTGATAGCCAGTGATGATACCTGTGTGGCCTTCGTAAATTGCTTGGCTTGTTCGAAAGCGTTCTGCCCGGTGCTACCATCAAGTACTAACATAACATCATGCGGAGCGTCGGGGACAATCTTCTGCATGACATTTTTGATTTTAGTCAGTTCGTTCATCAGGTTGACTTTGTTATGCAACCTCCCTGCTGTATCAATAAGTACTATATCGGCATCATTGGCTTTGGCACTGGCGAGTGTGTCGTATGCGACAGATGCAGGGTCTGACCCTTGCTGTTGTTTGATAACTGGCACACCCACTCGTTTCCCCCATATGGACAGTTGCTCAACGGCTGCTGCACGGAAAGTATCCGCCGCCCCAAGATAAACCTTTTTCCCTGCTGTTTTATACTGATAGGCAAGTTTCCCGATAGTGGTTGTTTTGCCAACACCATTGACACCTACCACCATGATAACATAGGGCTTGTATGGTAGGTTGGCACTGAACTCCTCCACTTGGGTAGTATTGTTCTCTGCCAGCAGAGTAGCAACTTCTTGCACAAGTATCTGATTGAGTTCTGTTGTGCCTACATATTTGTCGCGTTTGACACGTTCCTGTATCCGTTCTATAATACGCAGTGTGGTATCTACTCCCACATCAGAAGTGATAAGTGCTTCCTCTAAATCATCTAAGACATCGTCATCGACTGTTGTCTTACCAGCAATGGCACGCCCTATTTTCCCGAGTACAGACTCCTTGCTCTTCTCTAACCCCTTATCTAAGGTCTCCTGCTTCTCTTTTCCGAATAGTCCTAAAAAAGCCATATGATATAGTGATGCTTATTGGATAAATAACTTATGTTGTCTTTCGATTCTTGTGGTGCCATTCCCCATCTACGACTTGCTGCGCGAAGTGCCAAATCCCTTTCCGTTCGAAGTGTGACCACTGACCGATGTGTGTCATAAGTGAGTAGATTTTATTCTTCCGTTTCATACATGTTCTCATCCATGCGTAGAATACAAATGTGGAGAGCACACCAGCCACGATGACGATGTATAGTTGTACATCTATGCCTGCGCCTGCAACATAACTCAGCCACCATATCATGACAATAAGAAAATTGGTGCATAAGATCATCATCGCTGTCCCTATATGTGAAAAGCCGAAATCAATATATAGGTGGTGTAAGTGAGTCTTATCTGGTTGGAAAGGAGATGTCCCTCGCACAATACGTGCTAACATGACACGTATTGTATCAAATATAGGGATACATAAAACAGCTAAACAAAAGGCGACAAGTCCCACTCCTTGTTGCTGCAGAACAGCGGTCGGTGCTCCTGATGTCAAAATATGGAACACACAGCAACTCATGACCGTTCCTAACATAAGTGTCCCGCCGTCACCAACATACATCTTTGTCTTTTGTCCAAAAGCATTGTGACAGTAGAATGGTATGATACTCCCCGCACATGTGAATGTGAAACATGCAAAATCATATTCGCCGATATAGATGAAAAGAATACCAAAAATAGTACATGCCATAATACTAAAACCGGATGAGTATCCATCAACTCCATCGATGAGATTGATGCTATTGATGATCCCTATACCTGCTATGATACTGAGTGGTACACTAATGTATATCGGGAGAGCGTTGATACCCCATAATCCTTGGAAAGAATCAACCATTGAATGGCTTATCCATATATACAACCCGACAAGAGTGATTTCTATAATAAATCGTATGCCTACAGATAGGTTATAGATGTCATCTATTACTCCGATGAGTAGCATGATAGCCATAAATGTGAAAATAGACGCTAACGCATTCCATTCGAAGTATGCCGTTGTGATAAAAATGGGGACAGCCATACCTATTGCAACAGCAACTCCCCCAAGTACCGGAATAGGATAACGTTGTAATTTCCGTGCATCAGGGTTATCTACAATATGGTGTTTTTGGGCGAAGCGGAAAACGATAGGGTAGATAACCCAAGTCAAAGTGAATGCAAGAAATATACAGATCAGAATGATTATTATAGTTAACATTGCAAACGATTTATCCTGTTATTTACAGCCGTCACAACCATTATGGCAATCGTTACACCCACTTTCGCATCCTCCACAGCACCCTTTGTGATGTAACGCTTTTAATTCACCTGCTGTGACATCTCGAAGGTCCAATACTATGCCAACAAAGTGTAGATTTTCACCGGCTAATGGATGGTTTAAGTCAATAACTACATGTGTAGGGGTTACTTCTATCACTTGTGCATTAACTATTTCTCCATCTACTGTGTTCATAGGCACGATATTGCCAACATATACACGCTCGGAGTCGAATTCACCATCTCCATTGTAGAACAAGGTCTTGTCTAACGTACGCACACCATCGGCATCATATTCACCATACGCATCTGTATAGGCAATACGGAAATCAAAATGATCTCCTTTATGTAAACCTGCCATTTGTGCTTCAAAGGCAGGTAACATCATACCCAGACCATGACAATATATCAATGGATGTTCTGTAGTGGCACGTTCAAACAGTTCTTCTTGACAATTCCCATCATTCACGTACAACTCATACTGAATAGTTACTACTTTATTATCTTCAATCATAATCTTATATAAAATATGCTTGGTTAATTATTGATACCTATCTAAACACAGGTGCATTCAATCAAAACTCCCAACCCACAAAGGTACTTCTTTTATCTTCAACATACAAATATATGACATTGTTTTTTTACCACCAGTCTATATGCTTCCCTGCATTATCTGCACTACTCTTGTCATATTTGAGGTCAGACAACATACTTGCATTAACGCCGATATGGAAAGTGTAGTTCTTGTAGGGACCAAATGGGACGAATGACGCACTCATCGTCCAACAGTGTAGATCTCTTGTAACATTGATGCTGGAGTATGCTAATTTCCTGGCGTTGATATCATAACTAAAAGTTGTACTGGCCTTCCACCCCTTGCCCAATCCTAATGATGCGGAGAACTGGAGATTGTGGCGGAACTCCATCTTGTAGTAGTTGCGCTTTTCATCCCATTCAGACCCTGCACCATAGCGGAGAGTATAAGTTACACTGAGACTCCATGGTATCTCTGCAAAAAGATAACCATCGTCTGTCACCTTGACTCCTTCTTTCTTCTTTTTAGAGTTCTGCGTGTTATTCAATGTGTTAGATTCGGATGGGTTATCTTGCTCATTCTGCTCTGTACCGCTATTATCTCCGGCAGAATCTTTGCTATCACGGTTAAACCATCCTTTTACCACTTGATTGTTAAACGTGTAACTAAAACTGGTATAAGTACCTAAGAAATGTGGGAAACGCCCGTGGTTCCAATATAGTTGGTTACAACGTATGTGCGAACCGCTGGCTGTGGTAGTGTACATGTAAGGGTCAAACTCCCCATCGAGGTTGATGGTGTAGTTGACTTTCGGGATCTTGATACGCAGGGATACACGAAAATTACTCCAGTTCATAGAGTCAGCGATGAAGTTATACCCACCGTTGATACTGAACTTGTCTATCAGACTGATAACTTTATACGGCTCTTTTCCTGTCGTGTCTTTGTCGTTGCGCACCTTCATCTCAAGGTTGTTGTCGAGTCCGAAGTTCAACGTGGCGGAACTGCCCTGCCCAGGTCCTTCTTTGAAGCGGCAGTACTGCTTGGTTTCGTAAATCTTGTTGCCGTACTCGTCCAATTTCGGAACGACGTTTCCAGAGGCGTCAGTGGTCGTGATTAGTTGGTCGTAAGTGCCGTAGAACCCGCCATAGCGCGGTGCCCAATACGACTTACCGAAGTCGGGGTGGTAACTGATGCTGAGTGTCGGCGTCAGCACATGGCGAAACCTGTCCACCTTGTCGCCGAACCACTTGCGGTAAGGGATGTAGAAACCATATAGTTTGGTGGAGAAACTCATGCTGGCACTGAAGTCATAGACATTGTAGAAGCCCATGGTGGTATCGCTTTGCAAACGGTTCTCCTCCTCATTCCACGACCTATCTACGCGGCTGAAGAACATACGATCGTTGAAACTGATAGAAGGCGTGATGCTCAGATACTTGAACGCCATGAACGAGGCGGACGAACTCAATTGATGCTTCAAACGGTAGTCCCAATCGCGCAGGTAGTTCGAATGAAAGAAGTAGTTCTCTTTGCACGTGATAGAGTTGGAGAATGACCCATTATATTTCAAGTTTATCTTCTCATACCACTTCTCTTTACCCACGGGATTCTTGCGCTTGAAAGGGTAGATAGTACTCATGTTCACCGTGATATTCGGCGCATTGAACGTGAGTGTGGAGTCTTTGGTGCGCTGACTGAGACTCATCGTGGCACTGATGTTCCATGGACTGTCGGGAAAACGTTGTGTGTAACTGATGCTACTGGACGTGGTGTTCTCCGAGTTCGCTTGTACATTATAGTAACTATTGATATTACTCCTGTTGTAACCACTCGTCTTAAAGTTCACACTCGCAGAGAAGTTGTTGTAGGGATTGGCTTTCGCATCCTGTGTATGAGTCCACTGCACACTCAGGTTTTTGGCAACATTGTAGTTTGGTAGATCCTTATCACCGGTCACATCCCAACGATAATTAATGCTGATATTTCCGCGGAACTTGTATCGCTTGACATATTTCGTAGCCGCCGATACTGCCCACGTACCCCTTGTGTAGATATCACCTTTTACCTCCAAGTCCATATAGTCGTTAAGTGCAAAGTAATAACCCAAACCGGATAGGTATAATCCTCTACTATAATCATCTCCAAAATTAGGCATGATTAGACCGCTGGAATACTTGTTCGTAAAGGGGAAAAAACCAAAAGGAATAGCCAAAGGCAACGGAACCTCACCTACAACAAGATAGGCAGGACCTGTAGCGATATAATTACCGGGTTTTACTTTGGCTTTGGTCATCCGCAGATAGAAATGTGGGTGGTCGTGTTCATCGCACGTCGTGTATTTTCCTCCTGCCATCATCAAGACATCATCGCCTACCTTCTTAGTCCTATCGGCAACAATATAACCCTCTCCTTGTTCGGTTACAACATGGCGGATAAATCCTTTTTGAGTCTTTAGATTGTAGGTTATCTCATTTGACTCGTAACTGTCATTCCCGTCTTTGAACACAGGTTTACCAACCCATTCGTTCTCTATCGTGTCCAAAACACCACTTGCGAACAACGTACTGCTATCCATCTGTACACGTATGTAATTGGCAGTCAACTCCATTGTCTTATACTTCAGTACTCCGGAACCATACATATGTGCCATACCATTGCCCATTATAACCATTGAGTCCTTGGAGTTATACTCTACTTTGGCATCGATAGTTTGTTGCTTACTGGGGACAGTGTCCTTTGTGGAGGGAGACTGTTCAAAAGATTCGGCTTGACCAATAGAGTGGGGGACTATACCATTTTCGGAAACTATAGTATCGTGCGTAAGTGTATCTTTGGGCTCAGTATAAGGTATCAACGCCTCCGTCGCTGGCGAGATACTATCTCCAACAACTTGTGCCATGACCGATGATACCTGCCACAGCATACCACATAATATGATGAGTCTCACATGATGCTTCACACGCATGTGCGCGCATTAACGCATAATAACCTGCAAAGATACGATAAATCCTACACATACACAAATTGACTTTTGAATGCTACCCCAATCGTTGGGTTGAATCCTATGCCCACATCAGTTCGTCCATACCATCAGGTGTGATGAATCTCATGGGCGGGTCGCTTATAATTGCTTGTGGATAGGGCTCTATATCTTATCCTTTTGCTGCCTGTTCTATATGTGTAGAGGGATATGTCACTGTTATGCCTAAATTTTATGTAGGACAATAGCGATACTACTTGTACATATCGCAAAAAAACAGTACCTTTGCAGCCTAAAAACGGATAGTATTATAAGATGAAAGAGCGTATTCAGTCATTACTACAGCAGGTGCAGTCAATGCAAGCCAACAGTACCGAAGAGTTGGAAGCATTGCGTATCAAGTATATATCAAAGAAAGGGGAGATAACGGAACTGTTCAATGAGTTCCGTTCTGTGCCTAAGGAGGAGAAAGCCGCTATCGGACAACCCTTGAATCAGTTGAGACAACTGGCAGAGGCACGTATCAACGAACTACGTGAGCATTTAGAAACTCATGTGCAGTCTGCCCCTTCATGTGTTGCCGACTTAACGCGGACACCTGACCCTATAGACATAGGGACACGCCATCCGCTTTCGCTCGTGAGAGAACAGATATTGGAGATATTCTCGCGACTTGGCTTCACTGTCGCAGAAGGACCTGAGGTCGAAGATGATAACCATGTGTTCTCTCTCTTGAATTTCGCACCTGAACATCCCGCACGTGACATGCAGGATACATTCTTTATTGAGAAACAACCTGGGGTACAGTCCCCGCACGATATCCTGCTACGTACGCATACCAGTAGCGTGCAGACGCGTACGATGTTATCACAAAAGCCTCCTATTCGTGTGTTGTGTCCGGGACGTGTCTATCGAAATGAAGCCATATCTGCACGCGCACACTGTTTCTTCCACCAGGTAGAAGGACTGTATATAGACAAGAACGTCAGTTTTGCGGACCTGCGAGAGGTACTCTTGTACTTTGCAAAAGAGATGTTCGGCTCTGATACACAGATACGTTTACGACCATCGTACTTCCCTTTCACCGAACCTTCGGCAGAGATGGATATATCGTGTGATATATGCGGAGGTAAAGGATGTGCATTCTGTAAGGGAACAGGCTGGGTCGAGATACTCGGCTGCGGCATGGTTGACCCTAACGTGTTAGAAGCATGTGGCATCGATTCAACCGTCTATTCCGGCTATGCATTTGGACTTGGCGTAGAACGTATCACGAACTTGAAGTTCCGAGTTAAAGACCTGCGCCTGTTCTCAGAGAACGATGTCCGATTCTTACAGCAGTTCCAGAGTTGCTGAAAGATACATATCAGAGAAAGTACAAAGTGTATAGGTATGATGTTTTTTTGAGAATAACATTTGTCCATTCTGAAAAATAGTACTACCTTTGCACGCCAATTGCGGAGATATCAATGACAGAGCAGAACGCATATATCCTTCAACTTGACACATTGGAGTTGGGAGAACATCATTATAACTTTGTACTCGATGATGCTTTCTTCCGAGCTATTGAGAAATCAGAGGTGTTAGGGGGGGGCATTACTGTCGAGGCGTTCCTTAACTTGCGCAAGACGAGTTTTGACTTGCGCCTTGTCGTATCCGGCAAAGTACAGGTCACATGCGATAGGTGCCTTGAGCCAATGGATATACCCGTAGAAGTTGAGGAAACAGAATGGGAATGGGACGAGGAACCCAAAGAGATAGATCTAACGTGGTTGGCTTATGAATTGATAATTGTGAACCTCCCTCTGGTGCATAGTCACCAAACTGGTGGTTGCGACCCTCACATGGCTGCACTTCTCCAAGACCACCTTTGTACATCAGAGGAAGATGACCAAATAACCAAAGAGGACATGGATATGTAGGTCGTTCTGCGTGGCTTACTATCATGGAAAAGTTGGTTTATATAACTCAAAAACAAATAAAAACTAAATAACTTAAGCAATATGGCACATCCTAAACGAAGACAATCGCACACCAGACAAGCGAAACGTCGTACCCATGACGTGGCTAAAATGCCCGCTTTGGCTCTCTGCCCAAACTGTGGTGCACACTACATTTACCACACTATCTGCCCATCATGCGGATATTATCGTGGTAAATTGGCTATTGAGAAAGCAGCAGAAGCCTGACAATGAGCGATTGTAGCATGGAGTGTCGAGAGACACGCCTGCTGACTTGAACAGTAGATATAGGCTCTGAGCATGAGACTCGGAGCCTATATTCAAAACCAACTGAGACCTTTGCGTGAGAAATAAAAACATGAGAACAATTAAACAGAATACTTCTAACTAATCCAAGCAACTATGTTTGAACAAAACAATGACACCCAGCGCCTGGGTGGCTATCATCAGGATGAGAATCCCCGTGAGCAAGAAGGCGCAGTGATAAATGCTAATGGAGCATCTTCAAGACCAACTTTTAACCCAAATCGACAATCAGGAACGGCTCGTCAGCGTCAGCGCTTCACCAGACCAGGTATGGGACGCGTAGAGAAAGTTGACCCTCGTCAACGACAGATGAACGATAGGGACCCGTTTGATGCAGGAGCACGTAACACCTACAACCCTAACTATCGTCCTGCTTATGGAGAACACAGGACATCATTTAGACCGAATAATGGTGCACAACGCCCATATCGTGATAATGCAGAGGGAGATGGACAACGCACTTTCAGACCACATCCAAAACATAATCCGAATGTGTACTCCCAACGCAAACGCCAAGAGTATATCAAGAACTACGAGGATCCAACCAAACCTATCCGACTGAATAAGTATCTTGCCAATGCGGGTATATGCTCTCGTCGAGAGGCGGACGACTTCATACAGGCAGGTGTCATCACCGTCAATGGCGAAGTGGTGGACAATCTGGGAGCCAAAGTGCTACCAACGGATAAGGTGATGTTCCATAATCAGCCTGTACGTCGCGAGCGTAAGGTGTATATATTGCTCAATAAACCCAAGAACACCGTTACCACTACGGACGACCCTGAGGAACGGCATACGGTCATCGATATCGTTCGTAACGCGTGTGCAGAACGTATCTATCCTGTTGGCCGCCTTGACCGTAACACAACAGGTGTACTGCTTCTTACCAACGATGGAGACCTCGCTGCCAAACTGACACATCCTAAGTTCGGAAAGAAAAAGATCTATGCACTCTCACTTGACCGTGAGATAGAGGAAGCAGATGAGGCTATCGTGCGTGCCGGCGTCGAGATAGATGGAGAGAAAGTGGTGCCGGACGCTCTCGAGTTCCCCAAAGATGATAGAAAACATCTCGGTATAGAGATACACTCCGGACAGAACCGTGTCGTACGACGTATATTCGAGAAAGTGGGATACAGAGTGACCAAACTGGATCGCGTGTCTTTTGCAGGCATCACCAAAAAGAATGTTGCACGAGGAAAATACCGTTTCCTCACAGCAAAAGAAGTCGCAATGCTCCAGATGGGCGCATTCGAATAATCCTATCTCCCCCACACTACGGAGGAAGGAAGGGACATAGACGTCCTTGTCCGCAGTAAAGCCGTAAGGCTCGCTCTTGATAACTGATAACAACCGACTCTCCAAAACTCCCCCCTCTGAAGGGGGACTGAGGAGGTCTAACTATAATATTTTATGAAAAAGTCCACTCTAATCATCGCTGCACTGCTGACGTACATGTCCCTTGCAGCCGAAACAATCCCTGCTACCGACACGCGTATAACCGTCATCGGACGTACTGCCGTACAGAACACATCGATCGCGTTCGACTGGACAGCGACGACACTCCGTATCGCCTACGCAGGCAAGAGCCTGACAATGCGCGTGTCCGACACTGGACGTAACTATTTCAATGTATGGATTGACTGCCCTACATCGGACACACCCAACTATATTATTGCCACACAAGGTTCCGACACCGTCATCACAATAGTGCCGACTGATAGCCCCGTCAACAAGACACGCCGTGGTATCCATGAGGTAACTATTCAGAAACGCAACGAAGGCGAGCAGGGTATCACCACTATCCACGAGTTCACAGCAGACCGTTTCCTCCCCGCCACACCTCTCTTGGAACGCCAACTGGAGTTCATAGGCGATAGTTACACATGCGGCTATGGTGCTGAGAACAGCATCAAGAGCGACCCCTTCAAACCCGAGACCGAGAACGCCTCGAAGACGTATGCAGCTATCGTGGCACGCTATTTCGGTGCAGACTATATCTCTATCGCACACTCGGGTATGGGAATAGCACGTAACTATAACTCTAAGTACCCCACCTGGTTGATGCCAGACCGTTATCTGCAGACTTTCGACATGGACTCTACGCAAGCCACACGCTGGAACATCGAACGATTGGACTTCCATCCCGCGATGACGATTATCTACTTGGGGGCAAACGACTTCTCCACCGCCATGCAACCGCAGTATATCCCGTTCCGCGATAACTACTACCGCCTGCTACGGGAGATAAAAGCCAACTACGGCGAGGAACATCCTATACTCTGTATGACTACCAAGAAACATGAATACCTGTTCAACTATGTCCGCGACATCGTTAACAACTGCGGCATGAAGAATGTCTATTATCTCGGCTTCTGCCCTGCATTGCATAATGATGACAACGAACTCGGAGCGTCATACCATCCTAACTATGCCGCCCATCGGAAGATAGCGTATTCTGTCATACCATACATCTCTACGATCACAGGATGGGAGATGCAGGACACCCCTGTCAAGTAATCAGCCTGTCAAATCCTACCCATAGAGACTGCAGCCTGACAACAGGTAGCGTACCCTGCAACGTAGTGATATACAAAAAAAAGACCGCCTAACAACACTCGTCGTTAGGCGGTCTTTCTTTTTAGGGTATTACATCATGCCTCCCATACCTCCTTGAGGCATTGCGGGAGCAGGAGTATCCTCCTTAATATCGGTAATCACACACTCGGTCGTCAGGAACATACCCGCTATGCTCGCGGCATTCTCCAAAGCGACTCTCGTTACCTTAGCAGGATCAACGACACCGGCTGCCATCAGGTTCTCATAAACATCCTTACGGGCATTGTAACCGAAATCACCCTTACCCGAGCGAACCTTGTCCACAACGACTGCACCCTCCTTACCGGCGTTGGCAACAATCTGACGCAAAGGCTCCTCAATGGCACGACGGATAATCTCTATACCGGTCTGCTCATCCTCGTTCTCTCCTTTCAGACCGTTCAAGACCTCTTGAGCACGAATATAAGCAACACCACCACCGGGAACGATACCCTCTTCTATGGCGGCACGAGTAGCACTCAAAGCATCATCTACTCGGTCTTTCTTCTCTTTCATCTCGACCTCTGAGGCTGCACCTACATTCAACTGAGCCACACCTCCGGCTAACTTGGCAAGACGCTCTTGCAACTTCTCCTTGTCGTAAGTGGACTTGGTAGCAGTGATCTGAGCCTTGATCTGGGCAATACGGGCTGCAATAGCCTCCTTATCACCGGCACCATTGACGATGGTCGTGTTATCCTTGTTGATAGTCACACTTTCTGCCGTGCCTAACATATCTAAGGTAGCACTCTCCAACTTAATGCCTTTCTCCTCACTGATAACCGTACCTCCAGTCAAGATGGCAATGTCTTCCAGCATCTCTTTTCTGCGATCACCGAAGCCTGGAGCTTTCACTGCACAGATCTTGAGCTGGGCACGTAAACGGTTAACAACTAACGTGGTCAATGCTTCACTATCCACATCCTCGGCTATAATCAGCAATGGACGACCACTCTGTACAGCAGGCTCCAAAACAGGAAGCAACTCCTTGAGGTTGGAAATCTTCTTATCGTAAATCAGGATATAAGGCTTGTCCATCTCTACCTCCATCGTTTCCGTGTTCGTGACAAAGTAAGGACTGATATAACCACGATCAAACTGCATACCTTGTACCACGTCAATCGTCGTATCCATACCCTTAGCCTCGCCAATGGTAATCACACCGTCCTTGCTAACCTTACGCATAGCATCGGCAATCAACTTACCAATCTCTGCATCATTGTTGGCAGACACAGTAGCCACCTGCTCTATCTTGTCGAAATCATTACCAACAACCTCACTCTGAGACTTGATACTCTCGACAACTGCACTAACGGCTTTGTCAATACCACGCTTCAAATCCATAGGATTAGCACCGGCTGTCACGTTCTTTAGACCTACACCAACGATAGCCTGAGCCAAAACAGTAGCCGTCGTCGTACCATCACCGGCCTGATCACCGGTCTTGGAAGCGACCTCCTTAACCAACTGAGCACCTAAGTTCTCGGCTGCATCGGCCAACTCAATCTCTTTGGCAACGGTCACACCGTCCTTAGTGATCTGGGGAGCACCGTATTTCTTGTCGATAATAACATTGCGACCCTTGGGACCAAGAGTCACCTTTACTGCATTGGTTAATTGATCAACACCCTTCTTGAGAGCATCACGTGCCTCAATATTATAGGTTATATTCTTTGCCATAATAATTTAGTTTTAAGCAATTTGTTAGTATTCTGTCTTTCTTTTCACCTTGTATTATCCTATCACTGCCAATACATCAGTCTGACGCATGATTAGGTATTTCTCGTTCTCAAACTCCAACTCAGTGCCGGCATACTTGCCATACAGCACTTGATCGCCTGACTTCAGCACCATCTCTTCATCTTTGGTGCCTTTGCCGGTTGCAACAACTTCGCCACGTAAGGGCTTCTCTTTCGCACTATCAGGGATAATGATACCGCCAACAGTCTTCTCTTCTGCAGCCACTGGCTTAATCAGCACACGGTCTGCTAATGGTTGAATCTTGTTCATAGTATTTATTGTTTATTAACGTACTTAATATAGGAATACTTCACATCTATTCCCGCAACCAACAACGCAAACTTCATGCCAAAGAGAATACAAGGTACAATACGTGCCAATATGTCAGTGTACTATCCACCTGCCATTTCCAATGACGGAACCCTACATAATCGTATAACTAAATAGTGCAGAACTTGAGCAGAACATAAGCCGATCTTGAGCCGAAACAAAACACCCCAAAATCACCACCAAAATATCCATCTATACAACCCCTACCTATCAAAAAAAGAGCGGGAGCCCCATCGACTCCCACTCTGTACGTGACAAAATGTCAGACTGTGACTTAGAACTTATAGCGAACACCAAGGCTGAGTCCGAATAGACCGCCGAGGTCAAAACCTACCGGGTTGCCATTGCCGAAATAGTCATAGTTACTTACACCCACTTGTGGACGCCAATCTACAGAGAGTTGCAGGGGGAACCAGAAGTCGTACTCGAAACCGATGTGCCCTACAACACCGACGTTCCACCATGTGTAACCACTATTATTATAAGGGAACCAAACACTTGTGCCGCCACCGACACCCATGTACCAGTGCCATTCACCCTTGTAACTCCAAGGGAAGGCGGTGTTGAATGGGTCAATCCAGTCGTAAGTTACCTTACCACCTACACCAATACCATAAATCAAAGGCACGTTAACTGCCACATCCAACATGTTCTTCTCACCAAATCCATGCTGATAAGAAAAACCAAAATCAGGACCAAGATTACCACCAATAGCACGAGGCTGTGCCAACGCTGTTGTTACGCCGAATACGAACATAGCAGCAGCCAAAAAGATACTCTTTTTCATAAAAAACTATATTTATTAAATGATAGATGATCTAACACTGCAATGATGTTGCGGTAGACGATATGCACACAAGCACCATAAAATAACCGCAAAATTACTACACATTATTGAACCATGCAAATATTTTTACAAATATACCAACAGAATATCACCTTATACCACTATTCAACACACACAGTGAAAGCAATTTGCACATTCAAAAAAACAACACTATTTTTGCACAACGATTGAAATACGACAAAGAATGACACGTCTATCTTTTGCAAAAATAATGCGACGCATACTGCACATCCATTATCGGGTGCAGACGGATGGTGTACAATGCTTGTACGATGCTAAAACACACCTGCTTCTGCCTAATCACCCGGCTTTCATCGACCCACTGATACTCTTCTCCGAGTGCGCAGAAGTACCACTACGACCCATGGTGGACGAACGCTTCTTCCGTAACCCTATATACCGGCGTGTGTTGGCTTTGGGAGATGCAATACAGGTGCCGGACTTACAAAAATCACACCACAGACAACAAGATGCCATGCAGGCAAAACAACTCACAGACATCGTTATCTCATCCCTGTCGCAAGGAAAAGAAATAGCCTTCTACCCCGCTGGACACGTCAAACTGATAGACAAAGAAGTCATCGGAAATAGAAGACTGGCATACGAAGTGTGCCAACAACTGCCCGATAACGTAGAGGTCGTACTCGTACGGACAAGAGGACTCGAACAAAGCCACTGGAGCAAACTTAAACCCAAAGACTTCAAACTACGACGCACAGTAACCATGCATTTCCAGGTAATGACACAAGACATCAAAGAATGGGCTATGCTCGACAGAAGAACATTCAATACACAACTCGAGAACTGGTACAATAGCACCAACTAAATATATCTCTTCAAACGGAGTACAAGCGCATCTCACAACGGGAACAATCAAACTCCAACCGCACCCTTACACCGTTCTGCAAACGCAAGTAACGGGGCTCACGAACCATAGGATTTTCTTTCCTGCAGTGCCCTAACTCATACAAGATACAATACTTGCATGTCATCAATGCGCTATCACTGTCCGTCGCCATGCGTTCAATTGTTTGATAGGAACAAAATAAGGAAACTCCTCTGTACAATCCTCACCATGATACTGCACCTGTACCGTGCGGGCTATATACACGGTACCACCTAACTTACTCAACTGCTCACGGATGCTATGCAAAGCCCTCACCCTGTTCTCCGCAGGCTGATGCTCCGACACAAAGACACCACTATGAGAACCTATCTGCAAACGATAACCTTCGTCCACCACCGAAAAAACAATATCCACGGCTATACGACGCTCCGACTGCAAGGAACGTAGAAAAGCAATATCCTGATTTCGATACAGACGTTCACCTGCTTCCAAACGAGGCATACGGTTGGGCGTAACGACAGCCACTGTATGACCACGATGAGCCTTCTCCGACGACATCGAAACAGTATTGACGGCAAAACCTTGATCCTCAAAACACAACCCGTCACCATTATGCAACACCACTCCTTCACGCATGGAGACACCGATAGCACCGCGTCGGACATACACCACTTCTCCTATATACTCACCTGTGGACTTCGGGGTTAGCCGGTTGGACAGTGGACGTCGCCTACCGTACAAGAAATAGTCTGTCTGACCACGATGAAAAGTCTTCTCAGGGTTAGGGACAAAACCTAAATGATAAACACTCCCTATGCTCGCACGCTCATAACCCTTATCTGCGCATAACGTATCCAACAAACCGCTATAATAGGCTACTACATTCGTCACGTACTCCCTGTCTTTCAAACGCCCCTCTATCTTGAACGTAGTGACGCCTGCATCTACAAGAGCACCCAAAGACTGACTCCTATCCATGTCCTGCAAGGACAACAAGTAACGCTGATGTATCAACTTACCGGCATCATCTCGTATCTCTTCACCGTCTTGATCCAACAAGTCGTAACGCATACGGCACATCTGGGCACAACAACCACGATTGGCACTCCTGCCCATCAACACCTCAGACATATAACAACGGCCACTATAACTCACACACAACGCACCATGCACAAAAGCCTCCAACTCAATATTCGGTAACACATTGCCGGCACTATCATAACGCACAGGCGAAGATTTCACGGCATCAGAGATAGCACGGATAGACTCTATGCCCAACTCTCGCGCTAACACCACACGCCTGAAACCTGAAGACTGCAAACGCAGCACTTGCTCCACCGTGCGGTTATCACACTGGGTGGAGGCATGCAAACGAATAGGAGGTAAGTCATAATCCAACAGACGCAAGTCCTGAATAATCAAAGCATCCACACCCACCTCATATAACTCCCTCGCAATAGAAACCGCCTGAGCATACTCATCCTCGTGCAACAACGTGTTCAGCGTGACTAACACCTCTGCACCAAACGTATGTGCATACAACACTAATGCCGCAATGTCAGCAACAGAGTTACTGGCTGCTTGACGGGCACCAAACGAAGGACCGCCTATATACACCGCATCGGCACCCGCATCAACAGCAGCCTTGCCTACCGACAAGTCCCTGGCTGGAGCCAACAATGTCAACCGCGTAACTGACATGATAACGAATACATCACAATACCGGCCGTAACACTCACATTCAATGAGTGCTTAGTACCATACTGAGGGATCTCTATACACCCGTCAACCATATCCACCACAGCCTGCTGCACACCGAAAACCTCATGACCGAACACAATAGCAACTTTGTCATCGGGTGAGAAACGCACCTCGTCCAACATAGTCGAACCATGAACCTGCTCCACAGCATACACCTTATACCCCGCTACACGTAACTCTCTCACCGCATCGGCGGTCTCTTTCCTGTACTGCCAATCTACTGTCAACTCCGCACCTAAAGCCGTCTTGTGGATCTCCTGGTTGGGAGGACAACAACAGATACCACATAACCACACTCCTGCCAAACGGAAAGCGTCAGCCGTACGAAACACAGAACCTATGTTGTGCTGACTGCGAACATTGTCCAAGACCACAACCAACGGAACTTTCGGAGCCTCATGATAAGCCGCTACCGATAAACGGTGCATCTCTTCTATACGTGTCTTCTGCATAGGTCAATCCAATAGATAGGGAAGACGAATAACCAACTCCTGCTTATCCGCTTCCAACAATATGATAAAATCCTCATGAATAGACAGGATACGACCATCACGCAGATAGAGTAGGGTGTTGATAGTACTCTCGTCCACCTCTTCCACATAACCTAAGTCCCCCTGATCAATATCCATAATATGATAACCCGCTAAACTACGCCAAGTAGGTAAACCCTCCTCTACAGATGCTATGTCGCGTCTGAGCATATAGACCTCTGCATTGACCAAAGGCTGCGCAGACCGCTCGTCATCTATGCCATCCAATCGAAACAATAGACTGTCACCACCTTTCTCACGCCAGTCTATGACACGAAAAGGAGTGAAGATATTCTGTAAACGTAGTATCAAAAATGTCGCATCTGCATCGTACCAGTAGTCATTCTTGATGATACATTGTACCTCGCCCTGTGTACCATGCAACCGACTAATACGACCGATAGAGATGACCTCTTCTTCCTGTATCATATATCCATATCTTTAAGTCCGCAAAGATACTACTTTTATCCTATTCACACAACTGTCAACAAGAAGAGATAGGCTGTGTACACACAACCTATCTCCGCTATCATCTGAACCTCCCCCATAGAAGTCAAATGACCTTAATAGACAACTACCTTTGTTGACTTCGTGTTACCTTCAGCATGCAACACAATGATATAACAGCCACTCACAGAGGGCATGTCCATATCCGAATCACCAACTTGGTACGATGCACTCCCTACATGCTTGCCCATCATATCATAGATGTCATACGAACCGCTTGCCCTAGCACGGATATTGATGCGGGCATGAGAACGGGACACAGAGGTGGGGGAGAGCATCACTGGGAAATCGGAACTGTTGGAAGAACTCCAAGCCTCAATAGTGATAGGACAAGTAGGCAGGGCATAACTCTCACCACTACGAACCAGATACAACACCACCTCATCTCCTGCCATCAACTCCGGCATGTAGAGATTAGGCCAGTTATCACCTACATTGCGACCATTAACATTCCATTGGTAAGAGTCAAACGTGTAACCTCCATTGTAACGTTCATTCAAGGTCGCAACAACATCTCCCCAGTTCTGCTCAATAATCCATGACGGATACTTAACCAATAGACGGAAAGGAATACCCTCGCCAACAGCATCACACACACCGTTATCCACAACCAAACGGGCATTGTAATAATCAGGACGTATATACTCATCATGATTACGGTATTGAGGTATATCACCTACTATGCCATCCACGGAATGGCGGTCAATAATATCCTCGAAACCATAGAGATGGGCAACAGAGTCGTACAATATACTATAACGTGCAGGAGCAGAACCGTAGAACTTACACCCGATAGAATACTCTCTATCGTCAGCACAACTCGACACATCACTGACCGAAGTCAGTACGGTTGCAGGCTTAGCCGTCAGATGCAAAGAAGAAATAGTACACAAGTTACCAACAGGATCATACAACGTGTCCGTATAGTAACCACTATTGTACAGCAAACGTCCTCCAAACGAATAAGATGAACCTGCACATATCGAATCAACTAACGTGTCATAGTGAGTAGGCGATACGTATAACTCCAAACGATAGATACTGTCACAACCTGCAAAAGTAACTAAACTGTCCATATACACACCTGTGGCAGAATAGTACTTACCACGGAATCTGTACCTCTCGTAATCACAGATATGTGCTACCTCATTAAACATATACGATTGGTTCAGCACGATCTCAAGACGATAGATACTGTCACAACCACAAGACGTCTGCAGACTGTCATAATAGACTCCCGACTGGGTAATCGTACGCCCCTGGAACAGATAGGTCTGATCGTCACACGTATTACCTACTTTCTGCTCCGAGAAGAAATAACTCTGGTTATGCGTCAAGGTCAACTTAAAGACACTATCACACCCACTCACCGTTTCCAATCTGTCATAATAGACACCGGGCTTGTCTATCTGCTGCCCACGGAAAATATAACTCTTATTCGAACATACAGTGGCTTCCGTCTCAAACAGATACGTCGGTGTCCTGTTATAAACTAACATATATACACTGTCACAACCATTACGTGTTAATAGACTGTCATAGTAGATGCCGGGCTCAGTATAGGTCTTGCCTCGGAAAATAAAGGACTCACCCTCACATTGCTCGATATAGGTGGGATAGAGATAAGTGGGATGAATAGTCAAGTTCAACTGATAGACACTGTCACAACCTGAATAGGTCTTGATGCTGTCATAATAGGTGCCACTCTCATACAGATGCTTACCTCTAAAGTCATAATACGTACCACAGATCGTGGTATCCATACGTTGATAGAAAGTACGGGAAACCTTCAGCAGTGTCTTGAAGATACTGTCACATCCGCTGACGGTCTGCAGCGTGTCGTAGTAGAATCCGGGCTGTGACACTTTTCTTCCTCTGAAGTCAAAGAACTCTCCGTCGCATATGGTAGCCGTATCCTCGAAGAGGTATATGGGTGTCTTGTTGAAGACGATCTTAAAGACACTGTCGCATCCTGTCTGTGTCAACAGACTGTCGTAATAGACACCCGGTGCGTCCAGCACTCTACCTCTGAACTCGAAGGTCTCGTCGTGGCACACCTCGACATACTGTGTCTGCAGATAGGTGGGCATCACATGCAGTGTGAGCACGACGGTGCTGTCGCATCCGTCCGCGTTCTTGTATCGTGCGTAGTATGTCCCTGTGGTGTTGTACTGCTTTCCGTTGAACGTATATGGCTCGTTGTCACATAGGGTGACCGTCAGGCGCGTGGTGTCCTGGGGCAGGTGTCTGACCACCGTCCTGCATATACTGTCACACCCTGTGACCCTCGTCCTGAGCGTATCGACATAGGTACCTTCCCGGCTCACCCACCTGCCATGCAGCATAGCCGAGTCGTTGCGGCAGACATAGACCGTGTCCGTAGCATAGACGGTATGCTTGACTTGCAGCAGTGTCTTGAAGATACTGTCACATCCGCTGACGGTCTGCAGCGTGTCGTAGTAGAATCCGGGCTGTGACACTTTTCTTCCTCTGAAGTCAAAGAACTCTCCGTCGCATATGGTAGCCGTATCCTCGAAGAGGTATATGGGTGTCTTGTTGAAGACGATCTTAAAGACACTGTCGCATCCTGTCTGTGTCAACAGACTGTCGTAATAGACACCCGGTGCGTCCAGCACTCTACCTCTGAACTCGAAGGTCTCGTCGTGGCACACCTCGACATACTGTGTCTGCAGATAGGTGGGCATCACATGCAGTGTGAGCACGACGGTGCTGTCGCATCCGTCCGCGTTCTTGTATCGTGCGTAGTATGTCCCTGTGGTGTTGTACTGCTTTCCGTTGAACGTATATGGCTCGTTGTCACATAGGGTGACCGTCAGGCGCGTGGTGTCCTGGGGCAGGTGTCTGACCACCGTCCTGCATATACTGTCACACCCTGTGACCCTCGTCCTGAGCGTATCGACATAGGTACCTTCCCGGCTCACCCACCTGCCATGCAGCATAGCCGAGTCGTTGCGGCAGACATAGACCGTGTCCGTAGAAAGGGCAGTTGGTCGAACATGTACAATCAACCGATAGGTGCTATCACATCCTAAAGATGATTGGAGACGATCATAGTACGTACCAGACAGTGTGACGATCTGCCCCCTGAAGTCATATTGTTCATTAGGGCAGAGAAAAACACTGTCCTCTAATAGAAAAGCGGGCTTGCAGGTGAGGTGCAAAACAGTAGTACTATCGCATCCTGAAGCGGTCTTGTCGGTCTTTCTGTACCCCCCACTTTGAACGATACGCTGCCCTCCGAAGTTGTAATAACTGCCTTCGCAGATAGTTTCATAGATGTGACCGGTATGATCATCATCGGCTCCTCGCACTGTGACCTTCTCTGTATGGATATCCATGCAGTTTCCCTCTCCGGCTAACTTAGCCGTTAGCGAGATAGTATATGTCCCACCTTTGCTATATGTAATAGGGGTAGTAGATAACTGATAGGTTGTCAACTGACGACCATCTCCCAGGTCCCATATCGCCTCATCACAATCTGTGAGAGGTAGGTACGGAGTAACGCCATCAGAGGATACACAACTCTTGTTGGTCAAGTAAATGGTATCTGCACACCCCGAGACTTTCTTGATATCAAACCGGGATAGAGCATAATGGGGTTCCGCAACGACACTGAGCGTAAACGAACAACCGGGTTTGCCTATTTGAGAGATATCGCAGAAGTATTCATCACCGTCCATCGGTACAGAGATAGACTGTGTCGTACCTTTCTCAACCTCTACATCCCCCTGCTTCTTGTACCAACGGTACTCAAAACCGGCAGGAGCCGAGAACGTGGAACTGGTTAAGTTCCCGCATGCAGAAGACTGTATCTTGTTGGATTGGCACCCGAGATGGATATAAGCATACCCATAATGTCCCCCTTGAGCGCAGTCATAAGTAGTAAGACGGATACGTAACTTCTTACCTATATAGGGCATCATATTGACTCCTATGGAAGTCCAGTCCTTCCACAGTATAGTTGCTCTTCTCCCGGGATAGCCACCACCTCCCTGTGTGATAGAGTTCCACCCTAACGACTCGTTGGCGATAAAATCAAAGGACATGCAGTCCTTGTCTATAGCGTTCCCATCAGCATCCATCACTTCCATTTTCAGTCGTGGCTGCTCGTTGGAGGTGTGATTGGGATTCTGCATCACAGCAGCATACTTCAACAGCAGAATAGGATTCTCACTATTAGGGATATACTCGAACGTGATACTCTCTGCTTCAGCACCCGTGTTGTCATTGCCTAAACGGATAGAGACGCTCTCTCCCTCAGGGATGACCTTCAGTTGTGATGCATTAGCATCGTATGCATTCACATCCGTATTGACTGTGTGACGGTTATTGGCGACACCTGTGTACATGTACGGGTTGTTATAGTTACCATAGGTACATGTGATAGAACTGCTATTGAGATTGGTCAAGTCAAAGCACTGAGCTAACAGCAGGCTGCTCGTTATGCTAAAAAGAGATGAGAGTAGAGTTCTTTTCATAGGCCTATCATCAATTTAACATATTCCTTCGCCGCACGTCAAAGTTGCGATGGTTCTCTCCCACATTACAATCACAGTTGCGTGTGCGTAGGCAGAAAGACCATGCGACCTTAAATCCTACATAAAGGGGTATCACACGATGCGCATTACCCGCTCGGGATGCATAAAACGGTTGCAGTATCAGTGCCGTAGGATTATCGGAGTTGATACTGTACAAAGGCACATCAGAGGTGCCGCTGAGTATATTATTTAACCCGTATTCTGCATAGGCAGAGAATTTCAACCCAAGATGTTTGGTGTGGTTGTATTCACGTAACCAGGAGAACATATCATAACCGATCTCCCCAATAACGGAAAACTTTAACCCGCTTTCAATAGGGGCATGAGCATTCGTATAATAGGTACTGTACCCATGATTTGCCATTTGAGCAAAATCTTCAATGTACTGATCGTACGTGCCTGACGTGGTATAGGTCAGATCGGTCATCTCTTGAGAATAGAGACAATAACCCACTTTGGCTCCGGCACCAATATAGAAACCGCGAAAATAATATCCTAATAACAAGGGGATATTGCCGTATAACAGTGATTGAGCATCGTATGACCGGTTAAACTCGTAATGATATAACATGCTTTTCCCCTGCGAGTCCAACATCTTTTTGTCTGTTCCGGAGATATTGAACAGGGAGGCAGAGATCAATAACTGTGCCTCTAAACCGCTCGTGAACCAAAATCCTTTGTATTGAAACTCGTAACCTACACCAATCAACCCACCTACATTGCCGATATTCTGCATATCATAGTAATCATCCAACAAAAGCGAATAACCGACACTGCCGTACACAGAAACATAATGCAGGTGCTTGTAAGCCAAGCGTGCATGATACTTCGCAGAAACGTTCTCTATAGGGGATAACAAACCAATGATACCAAGAATAAGACCAATATGTTTCTTTATACTCGCACTCATCTTTTTATTGATTTGTGTTAAGTACGTTACTTGTTCTCACGGTGCTTATCGGATGCTAATGCAAACAACGGATGCTACAACATTACTTGCTTGATTAACACGGATAATTCATTGATTACCGCTACAAAGATATATATTTCTCTCTGAATAAAACTGTCTTTTACGCATTTTTTTTGCCGATTTAACACTAAATAGCGATTGATAATATATTTTATATGTGCGTATATTTACATAAAAAACACCTGTTGTTTTCTGCTAATGTATTGCCTTATAACTTGTTGTGTGTGGCATGATACCTATAAAAAGTGATTATTTCCCCCTTTGCTATTGCTTTTCTCACTAAAAAGTGGTACTTTTGCAGCAAAAACCTCTTTTTGAGAGTGACACGTTCGTGTAATATGAAGAAAGTACTACCATACATAGCTATTGTTTTGGCTATGCTGTGCTGGGCAGGGTCAGGTATCGCGGTGAAGACTGCGCTGGTGACTTTTTCTCCCCTAACCATGATAGTTATGCGCTTTACGATTGCAGTACTGCTGATGTTCGTGATAGGGATGTGCTGCCGGAGAAATGCAGTACTAAGACTGCAATGCATAAGCAAAAAAGATATCCCCCTGTTTCTCTTGGGAGGATTATTCCAACCGTTTTTGTATTACATATTGGAGACATATAGTTACCGGTTGTTTGACTCTCCTACTATAGCCGAAGCACTATTGAGTACCAGCCCATTGATAGCCCCGTTGTTTGCATGGTTGATACTGAAAGAGCGTGTGACAATGTACAATATCATAGGTATATTGATTTCGACCGCCGGGGTGTTGCTGTTGATATTGGCAGGGGCTGACAACTTTGAGTTGGGGAACGTATGGGGGATACCACTGGCATTCGTGACCGTCTGTACCGCTATCGCCTATACAATCGTATTGCGCAGGATACCCACACATTACTCCTCGTTGACAATCGTCTTCTACGTACAGGCATTCTCGCTACTCCTGTTCTATCCCCTATGGGGGGTGGTGGATGGAAGACAACTGGTGGACGCTTGGCAGAACATGGATATGAGCACATTGACTCACTCACTGTGGGCAATCGGATACTTGGCCGTACTGAGTTCTGTGGTCGCGTTCATCTTGTTCTGCTATACTGTACGCGAGATAGGAGTCACACGCGCCAATGCTTTCAACAACGTCCGCCCCATATTCACTGCTTTGATAATGTGGATAGGGTTCTCAGAGCAGTTGCCCGTATGGAAATGGATAGGCATAGTGCTTATTATCATCGGTCTGTTTGTCTGTCAAAAACAACAAAAATGAAACGCTTTTCGTGCTTTATTTGAATATGTCAGATATTGTTTGTAACTTTGCGAGTTGATTGGTGCGGGACGTGTGACTAATATGTGAAAAAGAATAGTTGCCTATGGTATTTTCTACTACGTTAGATGCTTTCTATAATTTCTTATTTATCATGGCCTTGGTAGGCCTGGTAGTGTTTATTACTTTGTTCTTTGTGGACGCTGGTTACGGAAAGATGCGTACCGAGAAATGGGGACCGGCGATCAATAACAAGATAGGATGGTTTCTCATGGAGATGCCGGTATTTGTCGTTATGCTCTACCTGTGGGCAATATCCCCGGTACGTATGAACATACCATACCTGATATTCTTCCTTATATTCGAATTCCACTATTTCCAACGCTCTTTCATCTTCCCTTTCCTCATGAAGGGTAACAGCAAGATGCCCGTTGTCATCATGGGACTATCCGTCATATGGAACCTTATCAACGGCTACATACAAGGCTACTGGCTCTTCCACTTGGCACCACAATACCATCCTTATGTGGCGAATTGGCTCACTGACCCACGTTTCATCATCGGGACACTCATATTCTTCGTAGGGTGGGGCATCAATATGCACTCTGACCATGTCATCCGTCATCTGCGCAAACCCGGAGACACCAACCATTACCTACCCAAGAAAGGACTGTACAAATATGTTACCAGTGCCAACTACTTCGGCGAGATAACCGAATGGCTTGGCTTCTCCATTCTCACATGGTCTTATGCAGGACTATGCTTCTGGTGGTTTAGTTGCTGTAACCTTATTCCACGCGCCAACTCTATCTGGCATAAATACAAGGAGGAGTTTGCGGATGAGTTTGATGAGAAGAAACTAAAGAGAATAATTCCGTTTATCTATTGATAAGTGACATAGCGGCTATCGGAAAATGTATGGTCGCTATGATTATATTACAATAACATGGAAAGTAAACTGTTCACTACAGGACAATTAGGTCCTATCACCCTGCGCAACAGGGCTATACGCTCTGCAGCATTCGAGAACATGGCTTATGGCAACAAGCCCAGTCAAGACCTGTACGACTATCACACTGCCGTAGCACGCGGAGGCATCGGTATGACGACAGTAGCATACTGCTCCGTCACACGCTCCGGCGTATCGTTCGATGGACAACTGTATATCCACGATGAGATAAAAGACGACCTCAAGAAACTGACCGACGGTATCCACGCCGAGGGTGCCAAGGCGAGCATACAACTGGGACACTGCGGTAACATGACCCACTTCTATACATGCCATTGTCTGCCCGTAGGTGCCAGCACAGGATTTAATCTCTATTCCCCTACGCTCCACCGCGCCCTCAAGAAAGAGGAGATACACGATATCGTCAAAGCCTTTGGGCATGCTGTAGACTTCTGCCGTGAATGCGGATTCGACTGCGTGGAGATACACGCAGGACACGGATACCTCATCTCGCAGTTCCTCTCCCCCTATACCAACCATCGCCATGATGAGTACGGAGGCAGCCTCGAGAACCGTATGCGTTTTATGAACGAGGTGCTGGATGAAGTGATGAGGCATGCCGGCAACGACATGGCAGTGGTCGTCAAGACCAATATGTACGACGGATTCAAAGGCGGACTGCAGACAGACGACTGCATTCGCGTAGCACAAGAGATAGAGAAACATGGTGTTCACGCCCTCGTACTCACTGCGGGATTCGTCAGCAAAGCACCGTTCACCGTCATGGGAGGTGCAATGCCTATCCGCGCACTGGCGCATTACATGAATCCTCTCACGTTCTGGTGGTTACGACTCGGACTGCGCTTCGTAGGACATATCATGATACCTACCGTACCATTCAAAGAACTATTCTTCCTCGACACCGCCAAACAGTTCCGACAGGCACTCAAGATGCCACTCATATATGTCGGAGGTGTCATGAGCCGCGACAACGCTGAAGAGGCTCTGGCTGCAGGATTCGACTTCGTACAGATAGGACATGCATTAGTCAAAGACCCTGAGTTCGTCAACAAGATGAAAGCCGACGAACACTTCCACTCCACCTGCAAGCGATCCAACTACTGCGTAGCACGTATGTACACGCTTGAGATGAAATGTCACGAGTGCGTAGAGAACCTGCCTGAGTCCCTCGAGAAAGAGGCAGAGAAATATGAACAGATGTGGTACCCTAACAAATAATACGACAATGTTATCTCTCGTAACAGGAGCATCATCGGGCATAGGACTGCAATACGCCACGCAGTTAGCACGTGACTATCACTCCGACCTGTTGCTCGTCAGCAATCAGGAGAAAGAACTGCAACAGGTGGCGACCGACCTGTCTGCGCAATACGGCGTACAGGCCATCCCTCTCTATGCCGACCTCAGTCTGACAGACGCAGCCGAGCGGCTGCACCAGTACTGCTTGGACAACAACCTGCAAGTGGACGTACTCATCAACGATGCAGGTGTGTTCTTCTTCAACCCGTACTGCGAGACCTCTATGCGACGTATCGAACTGATGCTCAACCTGCACATGATAACCGTCGCCAAACTATGCCGACTGTTCGGTGAGGATATGATAAACCGTGAACTGACGGAGGACGAGAAGCAACAACGTATCTGCGGCAAGCCACGCCGCAAGGGCTACATACTCAATATGTCGTCGATGTCCGCATGGATGGCGATGCCCGGCATACAGACCTACAACGCCACCAAAGCGTTCATCTACAACTTCTCTAAGTCGCTGTGGTATGAACTGAAACCGAAAGGCGTGAATATCACTGTCATGACACCGGGAGCTGTGGACACCGCACTCTTCGGTCTCGCACCAAACCTACGCCGGCTGGCAGCGAACCTCACTGTGTCTATATCCCCGGAGAAACTGGTACACCGTGCACTACGCGTAATGTTCCGTGGGAAGAAAGCAGATATGCCGGGTGTCATCAACCACCTCTGTACACCACTCCTCAAGCATACACCCGACTGGCTTGTATTCTTTGCCATCAAACACGTGGGCAAATACCAGAAATAACTCGTAGAAAAGAGATAGAGGAAAGACTGTCTCTTGGCGCAGACCGCGATAACGGCTATATGTCATAGTGTGCCTTGGTAATAGCGAAGAATACGAAGGCGGAAGAGGTAGTTGTAGTGCGCTTGTACGCGTGTGGACTGTGCTTGGAGGTAGGTGTTCTTTGCCTCGCGGTATTCGTAGGCGGTAGCACGGCCTGCATCATACTTCTGCTCGGTATAGCGCAGGGCTTCTTGGGCAGACAGTTCTGACTTCTCGGCAGATATGCGTTCGGTCTGTGCGCTGATGGCGTTGTAATAGGCCTGGTCTATCTCTTTGCGCAAGTCCTTCTTTTTCTGTTCAAGGTCGAGGCGGGCGTTCTCTACTGCTACCTTTTGCCGCTTGACATAGGTCGTTGTCTGTAGTCGGTCATAGATAGGAATACTGAGGTTCAGTCCTACAGATGAGGAGAAGTTATCGCGCATCTGTTGTGCAAACGGGGCGTTGTCTATACCCTGCATATCGTAATATCCTGTCCCCACAGAGGCACCTGCAGACAGGGTGGGTGAGTAGGCTGCTTTGTAGCCCTTGAGCAGACTCTCGTTGGCACGAATAGTATATTCTAAAGCTTTTATCTCGGGACGATAAGCAAGGGCGTATTGATACACTTGTTCATTGTCGGGTAGTAGTCCGTCTTGCAGTTCTTGCTCGGTAGGCTCAGCGATATCGAAATGTGCCACATCCGTGAGTTCTATTGCCTGTGCGAGATCAAGTAGTGCTAATTGCAGCGCGCTACGCTGTTGTATGACACTAAGTTCTTCTTTAGCGACTTGTGCTTGTATGGTGAGTAGTTCGCCCGCTGCCATACGTTGTGCCTGAACGAGAGCGGAGTCTTTGCGCAGTTTAGCCTGCGTATCTTCGAGTTGGTTCTCTGCTATGTGGAGCAGTTCCTTGTTGAGTAAGGCTTGCAGGTACATAGTAGAGATGTTCATCTTTATCTTCAGTTGCATAGCCTGTACATCGGCTTCTGAGGCTTGTAGTGAGGCTTTGGCCTGGTCGATAGCGAACTTCATCTGCAGTCCGTCAAAGAGTACAATGTTGGCTGCGAGATTGAAAGTCGTCTGTGCTGAGTTCTGTGAGCGGTTGATATTGTCGGCTCCTGTGGAGCGTCCGAATATCCAACTCTGTCCTGCTGCAGCACTGATAGATGGCGATATGTTGGCTTTGGCCTGGGTGTATTGCAGTCGTTGTGAGGTGTATTGGTTGCTCTGTTTCTGCATGTCGAGGCTGTTGGTGAGGGCTGAGTCTATACATTGTTGGAGCGTATAGACCCTTGTCATCCCGTCTTGTGCGGAGGGCTGTTGAGCAACCACACGGGTTGATAGACAGATGAGAAGAATATAGATAGATCGTTTCATGAGTCCTGGTTCTGCTGTTATCCTCTCTGCGAGGAGAATTATTTCTGGTTACCTTGTATCTTGTCGCCTTCGTGTAGTCCGCTGACCACCTCTATTTGCATACCATTGGATAGTCCGATGGTTACCTCGTGCTTTTCTGTGTTTTGGCAGGTAGTGTCGGTGTAGAGTTGTACAAATGACCGTTCTCCATCCATTGTGATGGTGTATTCGGGTATGGTCAGTACGCCCAAACGTTCATCCAACACTATCTCGGCATTGGCTGAGTAGCCGGAACGTATGACTACGCTGTCCGGTATGACGGCTGCACCCTTGATTTCAAACATCATAGCACCATTTTTCTCTGTTCCTTTTGGGGCGATATACTCCAATTGAGCGGAGAAACGTTGATCGTTGAGTGCTCCTATCACCAAGTCCATTTGCATACCCTCGCGCAGTTTACCCACTTCTGTCTCATCGATATTGCCGACAAAGAGAAGGTCTTGCATGTCGGCTACCGTAGCGATGGTAGTGCCGTCGTTGAAGGTGTTGCTCTGGATAACCGAGTTTCCTACTTTGACAGGCACATCGAGTACTGTCCCCGTGATAGTGGCACGCACTATTGTGTTGGTGAATCCCCGTACGTCCGCCTTTTGTGCTACGCCATCACGGGTTATGCTGAGGTTGTCACGTGCGGCTTGCAGTTCCTCTTCGTCGGAGATATACTTCAGTTTGCTGCTCTCGTACGTTTCTTGTGCCACCACGCCTTGTATGAGCAGTGCGGAGTCACGCTCATAGACCTTGCGTGCATTCTGCAGGTTATATTCGGCGAGGCGTACGCGCGATTCGGCAGCATTGAGTTGGCTCATGTCGGGTATGACTTTGATCTTAGCGATAGCGTCGCCCGCCTTGACTCTATCACCTGCCTGCTTGTAGAGTTCGGCAATGATACCTGATATCTGGGGTTTTATCTCTACTTCGTCACGTGGTTGCACTTTTCCTGTTACGATAGTGCGTTTCTGTATGTCGCCTACGCTGACGGTTATCACTTCATAGGTTGTTGGTTCCGGGCGTGATCGTTGCCACAGATAGATAAACACACCTGCTGCCAATATGACTACGACAGATAGTACAATCCATTTTCTTGCTTTTTTCATCTTGTTTTATTGACTTTATGGTTTCTATTCTTCGCTGAGGGCTTCTATAGGTTTGATGGCTAATGCGCGTCGTGCAGGGACTATACCTGACAGTAGTCCGATCGCGATCAGTATGAAGAGTGCTGTCACAGCGATGCTGAAACTGACTTGTATGCCACCAAACAACTCGTTGTTAGCGAGTGCCATCCCTGCTAATTGCACTATCCCCACACTGGCAACGATACCAAAAACTCCGGAGAAGAAGGTGAGTAGTGTGCTCTCGGCTAAAATCTGCTTGAGGATAGTCCATGGACTTGCTCCTAATGCGCGGCGTATGCCGATTTCTTGTGTTCGTTCCCGTACGGTAACCAGCATGATATTGGTTACGCCTACGGCTCCCGATATAAGCGTACCCAATCCCACTATCCATATCAGGATAGAGAGTCCAAGTATCAAGTACTCAAAGGATTTGAACTGTTCCTCGATATTCATAGACCAAGTGGCTTTCTGGTCATCAGGTGCTATTTGATGTAGCAGTTTCAGGGTCGCTTTAATCTCTTCTTCTACTTTTGTGACTTCTGTATTGGGTTTTGCAGTAGCCATAACCATGTGTATGGTCTCTCCGAGGTTATAGACTTGTTGCAGTGTAGTGATGGGGAGTATGACTTGTTCGTTGGGGTGTCCTCCCATATAGATGCTTGTAGTGGATGTCTTTCTAACACCGACGATGCGGTATTGTATCGCTCCTACATTCAGCATGTGTCCTGTTACATCTCCTCCCTCAGGGAAAAGTTCGTTGTAGATGTCATTTCCTATGACACAGACCTTACGATGTTCTTGTACGTCAATCTCGTTGATGTTGCGTCCATAGAGAATAGGTATATACAGTACTTTTGGGAAGTCCGGTTCGACACCGATGACGTTGTATGTACCTTTTCGTTCTCCATATCTGACGTTGTTGTCCCATATTCCTTTGAAGCATATTGCAGAAACCACCTCGGCACTATTGGCTTCTCGTCGCAGGATAGGCATATCACTGTTGTTTATTTCCCATTGCCGTCCTTTCTGTAATCCCTTGTATGGCTTGCTCGTTTCTGCAGTTCCTATGAAGCAAGAGTTCGTAGCGAAGCCTGCAATATTCTTCTTCACATTGTTGACAAGTGCATCTCCTACGGAAACGAGTGAGAGTAGTATCATCATTCCCCAGAACACTCCGAAGCCCGTTAAGAAACTGCGTGAAGGGTTCTTGGTGATGGTTATCCATATTTCGTTGAAGAAGTCCATTGTCTTCGTTGTGTATTGATTGTTGATGGCAGGCTGTGCCGGTTGTTTCCTGTATCACTTATCTCTCATTGCCTCTATTGGTTTGATACGCATGGCTTTTCTGGCAGGTGTAGCCCCTGCCAAGGTGCCTATCACTATCAGTATGAGCAGTGCTATCAGCACGGCTCTTATATCCACTGTTGGGTTGAGGATCATAGAGTCATCTCCTCCGCTGTTTGCCAGTACGGTGCTTACCGCCTGCATGATGCCTATCCCGAATAGCATCCCTATTGCTCCAAAGAGAGTGGTGATGGTAAGTGCCTCTCCCACCACGGACGCCATGATGGTGCCGGGCGGTGCTCCCAAGGCTTTGCGTATTCCGAGTTCTTTGGTACGTTCCCGTACAGACACGAGCATGATATTGCTTACTCCTACCGCGCCTGACATGAGTGTACACAACCCCAGTAAGAGGATAAACAGTCGTATGGCATTCATCACTTTGTTTTGTTCTTCCACACTCTCTTCCTGGCTCCATACGCCAATGGCCTGCGGGTCGTTCTCATCGAATTGCATCAAGGGTGCAAGGGTATGTTTGATGCGTTGTTTAATATCTCCCGTACCGCTGTGCATAGTCATGACCATTTGGCTAAATTGTTTGTTGCCATTAAAGACAGTCTGGTATGTGTCGAAAGGGATGTGTGCAGTAGCACCTTCCCATCTGTCCCCCTTTTTGCATACACCAATGATACGGAAACCAAGTTCGTTGATTGTTATGTAGTTCCCAAGTATCTGTTCCGGTGTTGCAGAGAGTTCTTCTACGGCGCGTTCGTCAAGAACGGCTACCTTCTCCTTATGTTTACAGTCATTGGCATTGATAAAACGTCCACAGAGTATATCTTTTCTCAGGATGGTTTGGTAGTCTCCTTCCACACCTTTGACATCAATGTCGGTTGTTTGGTTTCCATAGACAACCTTCATGGACATATTGTCCACACGCGAGAGTAACTCGACCTCCGGCATATTCCTGATCGCTATTGCATCTTTCTCTTCAAATTCGAGGTCCCGGAAAGTGGGTAGTCCTTTGTAGGGCATGCTGGTCCACATACCCCATATCTCTACGGAGTTGCTGAGTCTGGAGCCGTATCGCACCATTATGCCGTTTTCGAGTCCGTTGCTGATACCCAGTAGTACCACAAGTATAAATATACCCCATGCTACGGCAAAGCCCGTCATTGCAGTGCGGAACTTGTTAAGTCTAAGCGATTCCCATATCTCACGGAGTAAATCCATTGTTTGTCGGGTGAGTATTGCGTGTTTGTTCAGTTGTCTATCTGTCCGTCTGTGATGTGTATTATTCTGTTGGTGGTGTCAGCGACTGACTGTTCATGTGTAACGATGATGGTTGTGATCCCTTCGGTATTGAGTTGTCGGAACACGTCCATGACTTCGAGTGTGGTCTTCGAGTCCAATGCTCCTGTAGGTTCGTCAGCCAGTAGCAGTTTAGGTTTGCCTACTATGGCTCGTGCTATTGCGACCCGCTGTTTCTG
>CAVKDW010000013.1:0-38789 GCA_963655075.1 Muribaculaceae bacterium
ACGGTAATACTGACAATCCACGCACAATAACGATAGAGGGCGATGCTACCTACACCGCCGAGTTTGCCATTGACCAATTTACCATTACGGCTACTTGTGATATTCAATATGGTGAAGTTACCGGAGATGGTGTCTATGATTATGGTACTCGAATTACATTAACTGCTATCCCCAATGGCGGTTATGAGTTTAAGCAATGGAGCAACGGTTTGACCTATAACCCCTATCGCTTCACGGTAGTAAGCGACCTTACCCTCGAAGCCGAGTTTATCCCCACTACAGCAATAGACAATATCTCAGCCGATACGGATAAAACCAGCCCGCAGAAAGTACTCATTGACGGGCAAGTCTATATTTTACGCAATGGCAAGACCTACACCACAACCGGTATCGAAGTGAAATAATCCCTCCTTTATAATAGGTGTTAATGTTATAAGCATTAATGTTTTCAGTAGGGGCATAACTCCAAAGAGGCTGCCTAACACCCATTAGACAGCCTCTTTTTCTTTCTCACAACTATGTAATACTGACAATGAGACTGCCTGACTTTACTTGTTAGAAAGTCCCCTCAACTCCTCGCAGATGTTTCATCCAACGCTTATGCCAGCTGTAGAACCATAGCGTGCTATGGCTCTCAACTCCCCTTCGCAAGATATACTATGTGTTACCGTTTAACCTATTAACCCTTTCAACTACTCTTAAACTACTCAACTCCTAAACTCCTCAACTAAAATTTGCTCACGTGCAAATCTTTTACTATCTTTGCAGGCAAATATATCATAGTGAAACAATAAACCATACAACAATGAAACGACTAACCCTTGCCCTGATAAGTGGGATACTACTTATCAGTTGTGCACCAACCAACACCGAGAGTATGAAACAAGAACAATTCATCCAACTCATCCAGACCCGTGTATCAGTACGGCAGTTCACGGGAGAGAAGATCTCAAACGAACAGATCCAAACACTCCTGCATTGTGCCATGGCTGCCCCTACAGCGATGAATAAGCAGCCATGGGCATTCATCGTCATCACCGAAGACTCTCTCCTACAACAGATGGGACAAGCTTTCCCATTCAGTCGCTGCGGAAACGGAGCAGCATGTGCTTTCGTCATGTGCGGAGATATGAGCAAAGCACTGCCCGGAGAAGGACAAGGCTTCTGGATAAACGACGTGTCGGCTTCTACAGAAAACCTCCTGCTCGCAGCACACGCCATGGGACTGGGAGCCGTATGGACCGGCGTCTATCCCAGTACGGACAGAACACCGCAAGTGCAACAGATGCTCGGACTGCCTGAAAACATCCTGCCTATGTGCATAGTGCCTGTAGGAGTGCCCGCTGAACAACCGGAGATTAAAAACAAGTTCTGCGAAGACAACATACACTACAACCGCTGGTAAACGATGCAATACTCCGTAGCACATTTCCGCTACTCGTTCACAGAATCGTGGCAACAAGACTTGTTCTTACAGACCCTGGGGGACTTGGGGTTTGACGCTTTCGATGAAGACAATGCCTATATTCCTACAGCCACACTGCTGACACAACAGAAACAACTGCTTGAACTGATAGACCGCACACACGAGGTGCAACTTCTCTCCATCGACAACTGCCCGAACGAGGATTGGAATGCTACGTGGGAAGAACAGTTACCCATACAAGAACTGCCATTGGGTGTACACATCGTCCCACATTGTGCTTTTGGTACAGGATACCATCAGACAACAGCCATGATGATTCAGGCATTGCTACAACGGCAACATCACTTCCACTCTGTACTTGACATGGGCTGCGGAACAGGAGTGCTGGCTGTCATGGCGGCCAAATGTGGAGCAGATAAAATAACAGCAGTAGATATCGATGACAATAGTGTCCTTAACGCACAACAGAATGCTGCACGCAATGCTGTGACAATGGATGTACGGCTCGGCAGTACACCTCCTGCAGGACAATACGACCTCATCATGGCAAATATACATCGAAACACGCTCATACAACAATTACCGGAGTATGCGCAATATCTTGCACCTAACGGAGAAGTGTGGATGAGTGGGTTTTACGAAGAGGATATACCTCCTGTACTACAAGCCGCCAATAGTGTCGGACTGATACTCGCACATATAGAACAAATGGACGAATGGAGAATGTTGCAATTCACACATTGAGCACTATCTGTGCCATATCAACACCCTACGGATGCGGAGGAATAGCCATCGTGCGAGTCAGTGGCACAGAGGCAATAAGCATAGTGGATAAACTCTTCCGTGGACGTAAACCTCTCGCACAAGCGCAAGCAAACACTATCCACCATGGCGAGATACAACGCAATGGAGAAGTGCTCGACGAGGTACTCGTCAGTGTCTTTCATGCACCACACTCCTTCACCGGAGAGGATGTCGTGGAGATAGCATGCCACGGAAGCCTCTATATACAACAGACACTCTTGCAATGGCTCATTGACGAAGGATGCCGGATGGCACGTGCGGGAGAGTTCACACAACGGGCATTCCTCAATGGCAAGATGGACCTCACGGAGGCTGAAGCAGTAGCAGACCTCATAGCAGCACAGACAAAAGCAGAGAAAGACTTGGCACTGTCGCAACTGAGAGGAGGTATATCTGTCGAACTGACAGTGCTACGCGATAAACTACTTGAGTTCACATCACTCATCGAACTGGAACTGGATTTCGCCGACCACGAAGAACTGGAGTTCGCAGACCGGACACAACTCACAGAACTGGCACAGCAGATAGAGCAGAAATTGACTGCACTCACCGAATCGTTCCATACCGGCAACGCTATCAAACATGGGATACCTGTCGCCATAGTCGGAGCCACAAACGTAGGTAAATCTACACTACTCAACGCCCTGTTGGGAGAAGAAAGGGCTATAGTGAGCGATGTACAAGGTACCACACGGGATACTATCGAGGATACATTGGTGATACAAGGAGTCCTCTTCCGCTTTATAGATACGGCTGGCATACGCGAGACACAAGACGTCATCGAAAACATAGGTATCGGGCGTACACTGCAAGCCGCACGCAAAGCACAGATAATAATCGATGTCATAGACCCTACACAACCTGTTGACATGCTGCAAGACATGCCGGAACTCGGAGATAAGACAATCATACGAGTTCTCAACAAAGCAGACTTGATACACCATACCGACGATATATCCGTCCCCGTACAACTGACTATATCGGCAAAAAGCGGAGAGGTAGAAGCAGTCAAACAAACACTCGTCCGTGAGGCAGGAAAACTGATCAACGCAAACAACGCTGTTACCATCAGCAACGCACGACATTATGAAGCACTCATACGCGCACTAAGAGCAATACAAAGTGTACAACAGGGGCTACTACAACAACTAAGCAATGAACTGCTATCACTCGACTTACAAGACTGCTTACGTGCACTCGGTGAGATAACAGGACAGATAACTTCACAGGAAGTACTCAACAACATATTCGCCAAGTTTTGTATCGGCAAGTAATAATACATGTATGAAGAAGATTAGATTACAATTTCTCGCACAAATCAACGTGCTAATAGGTGTTGTTCTATCATTTTTAGGATGTGGGACAACAAAACAACGACCAATCAGTGATAAGATAATGTGCCTGTATGGTGTCCCTACGGCAACGTACAAGATGTCCGGTACGGTGAATGACCAGCAGCATAAGCCCGTCGCCAACGTGCATGTCGTAGTGAAAGGATACAAAAATCACGCAATTACGGATACGCTCACTACAGATAACAAGGGACATTATAAAACCGAATATACCGGCTTCCCAACAGATACGCTCAACATCGTTGTGACAGATCCTGAAGGGATATATAACACAGACTCTGTACAAGTACCCGTACCATACTCAGAAAAGAACTCTGTATTTGACCAAGGTGTACAGAACATAAAGACCAACATCAAACTCAAGAAAAAATGATTCAGTCAATGACAGGATACGGCAAAGCAGAAAGCCAAGCACTATCCACCAAAAACAAGAAACTGGTAGTGGAGATACGCAGTCTCAACTCCAAATCGATGGACTTGAATATCCGTATTGATAATCAACTAAGAGACAAAGAATTAAATATCCGTAGCCTACTCTCACAACGTCTCGAACGCGGGAAGATAGACCTGAATATCTACTACCAGTCTATCTCTGAGGACGCTGCCTGTAGCAACAATGATAAGTTCACGCCCATAAACCACGACGCATTCCTGTACTACTTCAACCAGTTGACGGCTCTGCAGAAAGAGTTAGATATCGAACAAGGCGGTCTGCCTAACCTCTTGGGAGTACCACAAAACGGGCTGATAGAAGCCATATTGCGTATCCCTGACGTGATGAGACCTGCAGAGAACGAGACGATTAGTGAGGAGGAATGGGATATCCTGCAGCAGACGATCAACACCACAATAGACGCTTTTCAGACGTTCCGCATACAAGAAGGTGCCGCACTGCAGAAGATGTTCACCGAGAAACTGGACGGTATCGAAACACTCCTGTCGGAGATAGAACCATTTGAGAAAGGACGAGTAGAGAAAATAAGACAACATCTCGAAGCGAATCTGAACCAACTCACGACACAAACCAAACAGGCGATAGACCAGAACAGGTTGGAACAGGAGATGATATACTATCTTGAGAAACTTGATGTTACCGAAGAGAAAGTGCGACTACGTAACCATATACGCTACTTCAGAGAAACAATGGAGACTGAAGGCGCAGGGGTAGGGAAGAAACTCGGGTTTATTGCACAAGAGATGGGAAGAGAAATAAACACACTCGGCAGCAAAAGCAACCAAAGTGAGATGCAGATCATTGTGGTCAAGATGAAAGATATACTCGAACAGATAAAAGAACAAGTACTCAACGTGCTGTAACATAGACATAGCACACTGCAAAACAACAAATTGTAATCAGCCTATCCACGCTTAATCAACCACAGTATGAAAAGAGTTTCCCTATTTGTCATATCCCTATTCTGCGGTATGCAGATGATAGCGACTAACTTGGTGATTGTCCCCCGTACAGGAGCTGAGCAAACAACAGACCTCTCAATCATTGGGAAACTTACCTTTACCAATGACAGGATACAACTACTCGACAAGAGCGGGACTGTCCTATACGAAACCAATGTCGCAGATGTGCAACGCATCTTATTCGCAACTTCTGCTACGGCCATCGAGAACGTACACAACAACACAGACAAAGTGTTCTACGTCTATCCAAACCCTACACAAGACATGCTCTGCGTGCAAGGAATAGAAAACGATATGACTATACGTGTCTTTAGTATGACAGGAGAGGTAATACTGACTACACAAACGACACCTGTGGATGTGAGCACGTTACCCAATGGTACCTACCTTCTGCAGATAGGCACACAGATAGCACGTTTTATCAAACAATAATAGTGGTCGAACAGTTTGATACGGGACTGTCTATAAAAACACAAAACGTAAGAAACGGAATACAATCATGGTCTTGATATTTGGTGCACCCAGCGGATCGGGCAAGAGTACATTGGTTAACTACCTACTCAGTCAGCGCAACGACTTGGAGTTTTCTATCAGTGCCACCACACGTGCCCCACGGGGACAGGAGAAGAATGGCAAAGAGTACTACTTCATCTCCAATGCTGAGTTCCAACAACTCATACAGAATGACCAGTTAGTAGAGTGGCAGCAAGTCTATAACGGGACGTATTATGGTACGCTACGCTCAGAGATAGAACGTATTGAACAAAAACAACACCACGTAGTCTTTGACGTGGATGTGAAGGGAGGAGCAAACCTCAAACGGCTATTCGGTGATAAAGCATTATCTATCTTCGTAGCACCACCTAACATAGAAGAATTGCGTAACAGACTTATCCATCGCGCTACCGATAGTGCCGACAAGATCGCGGAGAGACTAAACAAGGCTGCCGAAGAACTAACGTATAAACCACTATTCGATGTGGTGATAGTCAATAACAACCTGCAGCAAGCAGAGGCACAACTCGAACAAGTAGTACAGGACTTTCTCGGTAAGGAAAGCAAGTAATAACACAAAGACATGGCAAAAATCGGTATATACGGAGGCTCTTTTAATCCTATACACTACGGACATGTCGGTTTAGCAGAATGGGTGGCAGCACACACAGACTTGGATGAGGTTTGGCTTATGGTGTCACCAAACAACCCATTGAAGAGGGCAGAGACTTTGGCGGATGAACGGACACGCTTTCGAGAGGCACAACGGGCTGTAGAAGGAAAAGCGAATGTACTTGTGTCTGATTTCGAATTCCAACTGCCACGACCCAATTATACTGCGAACACGCTACGCGAACTGACAAGACAATACCCACAACATATCTTCACGCTTATCATCGGAGAAGACAATGTCCCCATATTCAACCGATGGCGAGACTATACATATATCCTTGACAACTACCGGATATTCGTCTATCCGCGGCGAGGATACCATATGGATGCAACATACAACGCTAATATGCACCTCTTGCAAGATGCTCCGTATTTCGATATTTCTTCTACAGAAATAAGAAATAATTTGCAAGTACTGAAATAAAAGACTACCTTTGCAACCACAAAGGGATCAACATCATTAACTAAAAATATAATAGTATGATACGCACAACATTTAACAGACTTAGAGAAGTAAAAGACAGTATGCCACATGGTAGTTCTGCTATCATTGCACAGGAACTTGGTATCTCAGCCGATGAGGTAAGAAACTTTTTTAGTGGCACTGCTGCCAATGGTTATCATATAGAACCCGGTCCAGACGGAGGTATTGTGATGCTCGATGATACGCGTATCCTCGATGTCGCTCTACGTATCGTATGGGCGACCAAAAATGCGCTGTAACAATGCGCCACAAGAACAAATGAAAAAGAAGGTATTAGTCATCGCACTTGCGCTACTTGGCGTAGGTGCGTTGCCTTGTCAAGCAGAAAACACGAGCGAGGACAAGGAGTATGGTCTGTCATTCGAAGTGGGAGCAGACGTAGTAAGTAGTTACATCTGGCGTGGACAGAACTTAGGCGGGTTATCATTGCAACCGTCTATCACCTTAGGGTGGCAAGGAGTGTACCTGTCAGGCTGGTGGAACGTGGGAGCGGATAATTGGAGGTTCCAGAACTTCAACCCGGAAATGGATCTGACAATAGGTTTTGACAGATGGGGAGCGCAGGTAGACTTGACACACTACTATTATTTTGGTGGCGAGAGTTTTCTCGCAGGCAATTGTGACATGACCATAGAGGATAACGCAGCCCGCAGTACTATGGAACTGCACGCAGGCTTCCATCTTGGGGATATAGTAGAGAATGTGCCACTATATTTAGACTGGTACACCACCATATTAGGTGGCGACGGTTACTTAACAGACCCTGATGACGCGAACACCCTTAAACGTGCATACTCCACATACATACAAATAGGATATGACTTTGAACTACCTTTGGGTACTATCATAGCCGCACGTGTCGGACTCACACCATGGCGAGGCGCATACTCCGGATATGAAGAGGTGTGGAAAAATGCAGGTACAGTAGCACTGACAAACCTTAACCTGCGAGTAGAACATGCGTTCGAGTTAGGAGATATCACGTTATCTGTCTTTGCCGAAGGTATGCTCAACTGTTATGGCATTGATAAAAGCAACGTGATAACAAAGATAACAGAACGATCCGAACAACGCCTCAACGGGTGTATAGGCGGTAGTTTCTACTTTGGTAAGGATTGGTGATGACAAATACATAACATACTATGGGCGGAAAGAAAAAATGGATAGCTCTGGCACTGGTGGTGTTCGGACTGATATTCCTCCTCTTATGGCGTGATGAACCGACTCTGCAGTATTACCATAACCAAGGACAGGTGTTTGGTACGTATTATAATATCCAATACCAAGCCACAGAAGACCTCGAAAAAGTTATACGGCAGCGATTCAAAGATATTGATGCCTCGCTCAGTATGTTCAACGACCAATCCACTATTGCACGTATCAATCGTAACGAACAAGTAATGACGGATACTCTCTTCGAACAGATGTATGAACAAGCACAGACCATCAGCCAACTGACGAATGGCGCATTCGATATCACAGTTGCACCATTAGTCAATATATGGGGGTTTGGATTACAGCAAGGACAACACAACGCTGTTCAACAAGCAGATATAGACAGCATCTTGTCTTTTGTAGGCTATACACGTATCGCATTATATAACCACCGCTTGCTCAAAGATGATGAACGTACTACATTAGACGCCAGTGCTATTGCAAAAGGATATGCCTGCGATGTCATTGCTACAGTGCTTACAGACAATCATTGTGACAACTACTTGGTGGAAATTGGAGGCGAAGTGGTGTTGCATGGTGTCAATAGTAAGAATGAACCTTGGAGAATTGGTATTACGAAACCTCAAGATGCTACACAGGCAACACAACAAGAACTACAAGATGTCGTTGAGAGTACCAGCCTCTGTATGGCCACATCGGGTAACTACAGACAGTTCTATTATATGGACGGAGAACGACGCAGTCATACCATTGACCCGCGTACCGGTTATCCTGTCAACCATACACTGCTTAGTGCAACTGTCACAGCATCCTCCTGTATGCGAGCAGATGCTTTAGCCACCGCCTGTATGGTGCTAGGTGCAGAAGATGCGATAGATATCATCGAAAAAATACCGGATGCAGCATGCTACTTGATAGTGGCAAGTGGAGATTCTATCATGGTACAGAAATCAAACGATTGGCAGTACTAAAGATACTGACTAACCATCTTCCCTTATATGACATACGAACAGACATTGGAGTATCTATATGCCTCACAACCCGCTTTCCATCTTATAGGCGCAGCAGCATATAAACCGGGGTTGGACAACACCTGTCGTCTAATGGAACACTTGGGAAACCCATACCGCTCTTTCCGTTCCATACACATAGCAGGTACCAATGGCAAAGGTTCAACAGCACACCTCATAGCCGCAGTGTTACAGGCTGCCGGATATAAGGTGGGACTATACACATCACCACATCTTGTTGATTTCCGTGAACGTATTCGTGTATCAGGACAGATGATACCAGAACAGAGCGTCGTCTCGTTTGTTGAGAACAACAAAGAGATATTGGAACAGATACACTCCTCGTTCTTTGAGACAACAATGGCTATGGCGTTCTCGTATTTCGCGGAACAACAGGTGGATATAGCAGTGATAGAAGTAGGATTGGGAGGACGATTGGACAGTACCAATATCATCACACCATTGCTATCTGTCATCACCAATATCGGTATGGACCATACAGAGTTCTTAGGACATACCCTTCCCGCTATTGCAGAAGAGAAAGCAGGTATCATCAAACCGAATGTACCATGTGTCATAGGAGAGACTGACCCGGAGACAGCCCCCGTTTTTATAAAACATGCACGCTTGTGTAATATATTGGGTGATGGATTAGAAACGACATCATGCCGAATATGGTTTGCCGACCAATGTGGTTATATGAACAGAAGACGTCACCGAGAGGTGACAGAGTGTCAACTACATGGTATATACCAGGAGAAAAACCAACAGACTGCCTATGTGGCACTGCAAGTACTTAACAACCATACACCCCTGCACATACCCACTTCAGCCATTGCGGATGGCTTTGCACACGTGTTCGATCTGACGGGGATACGGGGGCGATGGGAGATTCTATCCACCTCTCCTCTTACTATATGTGATACCGGACATAACTCACATGGTATTCGTTACGTGATGTCACAACTGCAGATGATATGTGAGAAAGACAAGAAAGATCTGCATATAGTATTCGGCATGGTGAGTGATAAAGATATTGATGTAGTACTGCGTCTGCTACCCTCCAAGGCATATTATTATTTCACGCAAGCGAACACACATCGTGCTATCCCTGCAGAACGGCTGCTGCAAATGTGGAAGACGCTACACCCCGAACAGACAACATACGGGGCCAATGCATATATCCATGTGTCAGAGGCTATCCGTGCTGCCCAACAACGAACAGCGGCAGATGACGTCTTATTCATTGGAGGAAGTAATTATGTTATTGCAGAGGCTCTTCCTCTCTTTCACTAACGTGGAATAACACTGTGTCTCAGTCGCAGAGTGAGAATAAGTCAGCACGGGGATTGATGAGCATCACAGGCACAGAGCAGTGCAGTATAGCGTATCGCTCGGGAGGTCCAAACAACCAATCATCCAACCCATATTCACGACTGGCTGTCAGTAGCAACAATTGATGTGCTATATCCTTGCGAGTGGATGCCTCCTGGTTCAAGTGAAAACTATCTTTCTTTCCGATAATCTCTTCATAGACTATCGCCTCTCCGGTTCTCTCCGCTACCGTTTGGATATGACTGATGATGCGCTGTGTATTTTGTTTGGCATGACTACCATAGTCGTTTGCCCGTAACAGAATAATCGTTGCACCTGTCTTACGAGCAAGGTACGTACATATCTCTGCCTTATACACCTCCTCTTCCAACATAGTGACGGGTACCAATATCTGCTGTATCGGTGCTACCGACATCGCAGGTGTCAAAAACACGTACGGGCGCCGCTCATCACGACAGGCATCCAATGACCGCTGGACAGTACGAGACTTCGCATCACAACGCACTATGCGTATGTCCTCTGTATTTTCATCCCAAATCATAGGTGTGGTTGCTATTCAGTAGTTAACGGGAGATAGCCATATCTGTGTTTAACCCCTCTATATAACTCAATAAATCCGACTCTCCAATACCTTTCTCCGCAGAGGTAATAAACATCGCAGGTAACTCCATCCATGTCTCTAACATCCGTTGTTTGTATGTCTCCACGTTCAGTGCCAAACGGCTCTTGCTTAGTTTATCGGCTTTAGTAAAGACTATGGCAAAAGGAATTTCATTCTCTCCCAACCACTCCATAAATTGCAGGTCTATGGGTTGCGGCTCGTGGCGGCAGTCTATGAGTACAAAGAGGCTAACCAATGGCTGACGTAACAGGCAATACCGCTCAATCATTACCCTCAGTTTCTCACGCTGTTTCTGTCCTGCTTGTGCATAACCATAACCAGGTAAGTCAACCAAATGCCATGGGTGAGCGGTGTTGGCATCGATGATAAAATGGTTAATCAGTAATGTCTTGCCGGGCTTCTGACTTGTCTTAGCCAAACGAGGGTTATGGGTCAACATATTGATAAGAGCGGACTTACCTACATTGGAGCGACCAATGAACGCATATTCAGGAATAGTCGTTGCCGGACACGAAGCCACATCAGGACTTGAGATGACAAATGAGGCACTGGTTATCATACATTACACGTTATTGATTAGGAATACCTTACTCTTTATTTCTTACTCTTTACTCTTTATTCCCCTCTACAATTCGCTTTCCTTAAGCCGTTCTGCATTCTCTGCGACTTGGAGTGCATCGATGACACCTTGTATGTCACCATCCATAAAAGCCGCAAGGTTATATACAGTGTAACCTATACGGTGGTCAGTGATACGTCCCTGTGGATAGTTGTAGGTGCGTATCTTGGCGGAGCGATCTCCTGTGGATACCATTGTCTTGCGGCGAGCTGCTATGTCATCAATATATTTCTGGTGTTCCTTGTCATAAATCTGTGTGCGAAGACGAGATAAAGCACGCTCCTTGTTTTTAGGCTGATCACGTGTCTCTGTACACTCTATCAGTATCTCTTGTATCTCACCTGTATTAGGGTTCTTCCAGTTGTAGCGCAAACGCACACCGGACTCCACTTTGTTGACATTCTGTCCTCCTGCTCCGCCTGAACGGAAAGTCTCCCATTTAATCTCCCCCTCATTGATATGCACCTCGAACTCATCGGCTTCCGGTAATACGGCTACCGTGGCCGCAGAAGTATGTACACGTCCTTGTGTCTCTGTGACCGGCACACGCTGTACACGATGTACGCCTGACTCGTATTTGAGAGTACCATACACGTTTTGTCCCGTTACATTGAAGATAATCTCCTTGTATCCTCCTACTGCACCTTCAGAAAAAGAGGATACGCTGTACTTGAAGCCGTGCAACTCAAAATACTTAATATACATACGGAACAGGTCTCCTGCGAAGAGTGCAGCCTCATCTCCACCTGTCCCGCCACGAATCTCCATGACGACATTCTTCCCATCTTCAGGGTCTTGAGGCAGGAGCATCAACTTAACCTCTTCTTCCAAAGCAGGTATCCGGGGTTCCAATTCATCTATCTCTATGCGTGCCATCTCCCGTAGTTCGGGGTCTGACTCGCTATATAATATATTTTTTGCCTCTTCCAAATTGGCACGTACGTTTTTGTATTTCTCTGCAGATACGAGCACACGCTCCAGGTCGTGATACTCTCTGTTGAGTCGCACATAACGCGCCTGGTCTGCAATAACGGCAGGGTCTGTGATAAGCAGGCTCACCTCATGAAACTTAGCCTCTAACCCTTCTATTTTGTCTAATATATCCATAGTCTATCGGGGAACGTATCAATTCTGATTGCAAAAGTACTCTTTTGTTGTGATATATCCAACAGATACCTGTGGAATGACGTCTATATATTTGTAGAATGATATTGTTGGAAGCCACAGAGAAGCATTTTATAAGAAAAAGAGACTGTCAAAAGTGTCGGACAGTCTCTTGTTTTATTATTCTATATCAAGTTTTATCTACGCGTTGATGTTCCGCCTCCAGTGGATCGGGAGGTTGATCCTCCTGTAGAGCGAGAGGTTGAACCTCCACCTGTAGAACGCATGGTACTACCTGACGAGCGCATATTGCTACCTGATGATGAGCGCATGGTGCTCGTTGATGAAGATCGGGAAGACGAGGGCGAACTATACGAATTCGTTGAGCGTGTGGCAGAGTTTGCTGGCTGTGACACTCTGGAGTTGCTGTTGCTTACCCGTGTAGCCGATGATGAGCGCGACGAGGTTGAGTTGGTACGTGTCGTTGATACTGACGATGACGATTGGCGTGCAGGTGTTGTTATCGACGTGCGGGTTGTAGAGTTACCAGTTCGTGTTGTTGCAGCGGTATTATTCCGTGACGCTGTATTCGTATTACGTGTCGATGTAGTGGTTGCGCTACGAGAAGATGTTGCTCCGGTGTTGCGTGTTGTTGTTGATGTGGTACGCGACGATGTTGCATTGCTTCTACCGGCGGCTGTGTTTCTGTTCGATGTAGCGACTGTATTGCGATTGGACGTGTTCGTCCGTATATTTGCACTACCGAAAGAGCGTGAGGAAGTTCCTTGCGCCGCCACGGCTTGGCGTGTGGATGTGCCATTGTTTCGATTGGAAACGTCATGTTGTGCGGTTCGTGTACGTTGTCCATCGAATGCACGTGCGTTGGTCACATTACGTGATGCATTACGTGTAGAGAAAGAACGTTCCGGGTGTCTTTCCGCATAATCCGCTCTGCTCACTGTACGATGCATAGAGCGGTAGTTGTCGTGGCAACGATAGCCTGTGCGGTACGAGCATATAGGGTGATAGTGGTGATGCCAATAGCAGTGGTCCCAATATATATGTGGTGCTACGCAATAGTATGGGTGCCACCATCCAGGCCAATATCCCCAGTAGTACGGAGAGTACCAACATGTCCAGGAGGGTCCCCAGAACCAGTCATAGATATATGGGCGGTATATGTACACCGGTTCGATGATATAATTGGTGCCATAGATATACTCGTCACCTATGACCTGAACCGTGACCGACTGTGTCTCTTGGTCTTTCTCGACATAGATAGATGCTACATCCTGGTAGATGTCTTTAGCGAGGACAGCCTGTATCACTACCAGGTGATGGTCAGCGTCGGCTGTTTCTATCACACGTAGATAATCCACTTCTCCATCGCCGTTGAGGTCAAGATTCGAGAAGGCAGAGTCAGGGTTGTTGAGCATCTTCTCAAACTCTTCGAGGTCTGTTGCTTGTCCGAAAAGTGTGGCTACGGTCTTTAAGTTCAGGTTCTCAGAGATATCTGTTGATGTTGCAGTAACTGTTACTGTCTCATCAGCATGCGCTGCTATCATTGTTAACGATAGTGCGATAGTCAGGAAAAGTGTTCTCGTTTTCATAATTAGACCATTTGCAAGTTATGATGCATTCGCTCCTTTTTGGTACGCATATAACGCACGTTATATGGATTTGGAGCAATCTCTATTGCTATATTATCAACAATTTCTATGCCATAACTCTCCAGTCCGACTCGTTTGACAGGGTTGTTGGTCAGTAGCCTCAGTTTCTTTGCTCCCATTTGTCGCAGTATTTGTGCGCCGACCCCATAGTCTCGTTCATCGGGTTGAAATCCGAGGTGTATGTTGGCATCCACGGTGTCATCTCCTTGTTCCTGTAACTTATATGCACGAATCTTGTTCATCAATCCTATGCCACGTCCTTCCTGGTTCATATAGACCAATATGCCTTTCCCTTCTTTTTCTATCAGTTGCATTGCTCGATGCAGTTGTTCTCCGCACTCACAGCGTTTTGAGCCAAACACATCGCCTGTCATACATGATGAGTGTACCCGGCACAGTATAGGTTCGTCAGGTTCCCATGTTCCTTTAACGAGTGCTATATGTTCCAATCCATTGCTAAGTTGTCTGAAAGGTGTCAGCATAAACTCGCCATACGCGGTGGGAAGGAATACCGTTTCTCCTCGTTCTACCAGGACGCTTTCTGCTGCGTGGTTGTCAGGGGAGGCTTCTGTCAATCCTGCTTTTTGTAGTCGGTAGGAGATGAGGTCTTTGATAGATATCAGGCTTAGTCCATACTCTTTTGCCACTTGTTCGAGTTGTGGCAGTCGTGCCATCGTCCCATCCTCATTCATTATCTCTATGAGTGCTGCTGCGGGTCTTAGTCCTGCCAGTCGTGCCAGATCCACGGCTGCTTCTGTATGTCCTGCCCGTTGCAGCACCCCTCTCTCTCGAGCGTATAACGGGTTGATATGTCCTGGTCTGCCGAATGTAGATGGTGTGGACAGAGGGTCTGCCAATGCCAATATCGTAGCGGCTCTGTCGGCCGCGCTAACCCCCGTGGTGCATCCTTCCAGTTTATCGACGGTCACGGTGAATGGTGTTCCCAACATAGAAGTGTTGTTGGCCACCTGGTGTGTCAGGTCCAGTTCTGCGCACCGAGTCTCTGTCAGGGGGGCACATAGTACTCCCCGTCCGTATTGCAGCATGAAGTTCACCTTTTCAGGTGTTATCTTTTCGGCTGCGATGATGAAGTCTCCTTCGTTTTCCCGGTCTTCGTCGTCCACGACAATAACGAACTTTCCTTCGCGAATATCCTGTATCGCTTGTTCAATTGTATCCATAGTTGTTTGCTATTAGTTTTCGTTTTATCCCATATCTTCAGCCATGCTTCGGGGTTGAGCAGTGTAGAGTCTGTGGCTGCTTTATATGTGAGGAATATCCCTATAGGCAACAGGACAAATGATGACAGCCACATTCCTGCCCAGCATGGCCATAGTGCTTCCCGTGCCATTTTGTATCCGGTGTTGTCGATGATGTAATAGATGATAAACATCACGACAGATATGACTACGGGCGCCCCCAGTCCTCCCTTGCGTGTGATAGCCCCTAATGGTGCTCCGATAAAGAAGAAAATCAGGCAGGCAAATGCCAATGTGAATTTGCGGTGCAGTTCTATCTCATGTTTCCGTATATAGCGTTGGTAGTCATCAAGCATCAAAGCATTGTAGTCTATTTGGTCCCGTTGCGCTTTGGCTTTCTCTACAGCCAGGGTCAATGCCCGGTATCGTTCGTTGTCGGTGAAGTGTGCGTATAGTGAGTCAACATCATACGTGTGTTCGTCAGCAGTGTCCTTCGTGTCTATTTGTCTGTTTGCGCTTCGTTCTCGTCCGAAGTAGCGGTTTTCGACCATTGAAGCACTTTGTTCCGCGCTCCGGTTGTGGGCTAACACTTGTACTGAGTCGATAGAACGGATTAGTTGTTGTGTATTTTTTGACACATGTTGGTCGTGCAGTATGTCTTCGTTATAGCGGTTGAATTCTGTGTCAAAGTCTATCAGTAGTTGTTTCTCTGCAAAAGTTTCACGCCTATACGGGACATTCTTTTCGGATCGTGTGGCTCGTTGTTGTTGCTTGTTGAGGTTTTCGAATGATTCTCCGCTATATAGTTTGAGTTGTAAGTACTTTTTGTCGGCGGTAAAGAATATATGTCCTGAGTCGGCTACCATGACTGTTGCATTTTGAAATCCATCGGAGTAGTCGTATATCATCAGGTCATATAACATTCCAGTTCTGGTGTTTTTGTTTCTGACGTATATGTTGTATCCGTCGATGCCATCATAAAACTCTCCTTGTGGTATGTCCAATTCCGGGGATTTCTGTCGTAATGAGAAAATCAGTGTCCATAGTTTGACTTGTGTGATAGGCAGTATTGAGTTGGAGAAAAAGAAGGCTCCTACACAGATAAATGCGATACATACGGTCAGTGGCCGCATGATGCGGAACAGGCTGATTCCGGCTGCTTTCATGGCAGTCAGTTCGAATTTCTCTCCCAAGTTGCCAAACGATATCAGTGATGCCAGTAGTATAGCCAGTGGCAGTGCCAGCGGTACGACAGAAGCAACGGCATAGACGAAGAACTCTGCCAGTACTTTCATCTCTACTCCTTTTCCGACGAGGTCATTGACATGCATCCACACGAACTGCATCAGCAGGATGAAGATGCATATCATAAACGTCATCAGGAACAGTCCGAGGAAGTTCCTAATCAAGTAGATGTCTATTTTCTTTATTATTCTCAACCGTTCAAGCTCTCTGACACAAAGTTTAGCGGCAACAGGTCTGCTGCACTATGGAAGATATAGCATTCATGTTCTCCGTAGAGTATGACCTGTATAGGTTGTTTGTATCGATGTTCTGTCTCGAGCATTACTTGTCTGCAAGCGCCACATGGTGATGCCACCTCTTCCGTGAAATGCCCATTTGTATAGCATGCTATAGCGAGGGCTATTACCGGTGTGTCGGGGTGGTTGGCGTTGGCGGCGAAGAGTGTTGTTCTCTCAGCGCATAGTCCGCTTGGGTATGCAGCATTTTCTTGGTTGCTCCCTGTAACTATCTGTCCATCGGCGAGTAGCACGGCTGCTCCGACTTGAAAGTGGGAGTATGGGGAATACGAATCTTGTGTTTTACTCTTTGCTATCTCCACGAGTTGACGTTGTTGAGGTGTCAGTTCCTCGAATTGACACACTGTCATTTTGGTTTGCAATACAATTTCTTTCATAGATATGATATTGAAGGTATATGTCCATTTAAGCCTGCAAATATACGACTTTCTGTTCATATACACAAATAATGTACCATAGGGTGTTGTGTATCTGTATAATTGAAGGGTTATAGATTGTTTTGCTCTTAATATTGTTACTCTGTTTGTTAATATACATTGTTGCCACAGATAAGGTTTGTTTCTGCTCAAGATCGGCTTGAGTTCGGCTCTTTTTCCGGTGTAGTGAGCAAGGGGTAAAGGTTAAGAACTTTTTTATATTATGTTCTTCTCTCGTGTTGGGGTTTGTTGTGTTTATTGGAAATATGTTGTATCTTTGCGGCATGAAAGAGAGATTGCATATAGACTCTGTTGTCTGCGTGCGTGCAAATCGCGTGTGGGTGGGTGTGGGATTATTTGTTGTGCTGTGCGTGTTGATGTCTTCGTGTCACAATTTCTCGATAGATGGTTGGCGTATTCAGCGTGCTGTTCTGTCTCAGGAGCGTTATGCAGAGGAAAAGACGGAGGATATTATTCGTGTATTGCAGCATGGTGATATGGATTCGCTGATGTATTATGCCCAGGTGGATGATAATATCTTTTTCAGTGTATATCGTGGAACGGAGGCTGTTTACTGGTCGAGCGCTTGGTTGAATTCGTCCGGTTTGCCGGTGCATCGTGTGTTTGACAAGTGGGTATATCGTGAGTGGAACAATGCTCACGGTCTATGTCGCAGGACCCGTGTAGGAGATTTTTTTGTGCTGACGATTATTCCTTTAAAATATAACTATGCTATCACGAGTGATCAGTTGCACAACTACTTTATTCCCCCTTTTCATGGTGATGAGAAATGGACATTGAAAGGTCGTAAGGGGTCTGGCAAGGATTACTATCCTATTTATTCTGAAGATGGTAGTTTTTTGTTTTCAGTCTGTCGTCTTCCTGCTGTTGTTCCCGAAAACCAGATCAGTTTACCCACAAACTTCTCGTATCAGTCGGTATTGACGGGTGAGACAGCCCAGTTTGGGAAGTCCAAGGGTGTGTTGAAAGTCTATTTTCTGTTGACGTTGTTGTTGTTTGTTGCTTTGATTTCGGTGGGTGCGTTTTGGTTGATCCGTAGTCGGGGTTTTCGCAACATGAAGTTAGGCGGTAAGTTTCAGATCATATTGGTTTCGCTGATGATGGTGGTGTTTGTGTCGAACTTTGTTTTGTCGGTTCTGTATATCCGCAAGATGTTTTCTATCCGTCAGAAAACCACGTTGCAGCAGAAAGCCCAATATATACAGAACACGTTGCAGAACATGTATTTCTGGGATATGGAGTTGACTCCTTTGAACACGATGGCGTTGAATATCGATTTGCGTGATATGAGTTATGCGTATGAGACAGATATTCACGTGTATGACATAAATGGTCAGTTGGTAGGTAGTTCGACGCCTCAGTTGTTTGAGTTGGGGCTGTTGTCCCGTTACGTAGCACCGGAGCCTGTATTTGGTGCCAGTCCTATGTTGGTGAAGTATGAGCAACTTGGTGATGTGCGTTATCTGACGGCTTATACTGAGTTTGTGAATGGTAATTATACGCGTTTGGGATACATAGCCTTACCTTATTTTATTTCCCAGGATCAGGTGGACGCAGATGTGGACAGTTATGTGGTGTGGTTATTACCCTTGTACGTAGTGTTGTTGTTATTGACAATCTTCGTGATATGGCTCATTTCTCGTATTCTATCATCCTCTTTGGGTGCTATAAGTTCTCAGATGCAGCATTACCGTTTGGGTGAGCGTGGTGCACATATAGACTATTTCTTTCATGATGAGGTAGGTGATTTGGTTCACCATTACAATGAGATGATGGATGCTTTGTCTGCTTCTACCCAGCGTTTGGCTCGTGCAGAGCGTGAAGATGCTTGGCGCACTATGGCACGTCAGGTGGCTCATGAGATCAACAATCCATTGACTCCGATGAAGTTAACACTGCAACAATTGCAGCGTTTGAAAGGGACGGATCGTTTTGATTCTTATTTTGACAGTTCGACACAGTTGTTGATCGATCAAGTGGATAACTTGAGTCATATTGCTCAATCGTTTTCTTCTTTTGCCAAGATGCCGGAAGTCAATCCGACGGAGGTGGATGTCGCTCAGAAATTGTCCTCGTGTATTGCCTTGTTGAGTAATAACCCAGATTGTGTATTGTTACGATACATAGGTCCTGATCATGGTGTGAATGTGATAACCGATGGGGAGCAGATAACGCAGGTGTTTACAAACATTGTGCGTAATGCCACTCAAGCGATGGTCGGAATGAAGGACGGAGATGTGATTATCATTCTCAAAGAGTTGCCTTTGGATCAGCGAGAGTTGAAGGGGTTAGATATGCAGAGTGAGTGGGTGGAGATCTCTTTCTCGGATAATGGTCCGGGTATTGCTGCAGACATTCGCGATAAGGTTTTCATGCCTAATTTTACGACTAAGAATACGGGTGCCGGTTTAGGTTTGGCTATATCGAAGAATATTGTGGAAGGAAGTGGCGGGAAAATATGTTTTCAAACATCTGAAAAAGGTACTACTTTCTTTGTGTATCTTAGAAAAAAGGTGTAATTTTGCCGGCTGTATGGGAAGTAGCATTTTGTCAGTAAAAGACGGTAATATCCGTATTAACCAAAATACATTTAATTATTAAACCATGAAGGTAGAAACAATTATGCAGCAACTTGCTGCAAAACACCCGGGCGAAGCAGAGTACCTGCAAGCAGTCCAGGAAGTTCTCGAGTCCATCGAGGGAGTGTACAACCAACATCCTGAGTTCGAAAAGGCGAAGATCGTAGAGCGTATGGTGGAACCAGACCGTATCTTTACTTTCCGTGTTACATGGGTGGACGACCAAGGTCAGGTACAAACCAATCTTGGCTATCGCGTTCAATTTAACTCGGCTATAGGTCCGTACAAAGGTGGACTGCGTTTTCACAAGGCTGTTACTCCGAGTATGTTGAAGTTCTTAGGCTTCGAGCAGACATTCAAAAACGCACTGACCACACTACCTATGGGTGGTGCAAAGGGTGGTAGCGACTTTGATCCGGTTGGCAAATCAGACGCAGAGATTATGCGTTTCTGCCAAGCGTTTATGATGGAACTATGGCGTTGCATCGGTCCAGACCAGGACATCCCTGCTGGTGATGTAGGTGTAGGTGGTCGCGAGATAGGTTTCCTCAACGGTATGTATCAGAAGTTGGCTCGCCAGTACCACACAGGCGTACTGACAGGTAAAGGTATGACATGGGGTGGTAGTGTTCTACGTCCGGAGGCTACAGGCTTCGGCGCACTATACTTCACGCAACATCTGCTCCACAAGGCCGGCAACTCTATCGAAGGCAAGACCATTGCTCTCTCCGGATTTGGGAACGTGGCTTGGGGTGCTGCTACGAAGGCTAAACAACTTGGTGCCAAGGTGGTGGCTATCTCTGGTCCCGATGGTGTATGTGCTATACCTGATGGTATCACTGATGAGATGATTGACTATATGCTTGTGATGCGCTCCAGCAACCGCAATAAAGTACAAGACATGGCTGATAAGTTCCCAGGTAAGGTGCAGTTCACCGCTGGCAAGAAGGCTTGGTCTGTCAAGTGCGACATCGCATTGCCTTGCGCTTTCCAGAACGAGTTGAGCGAGGACGATGCCAAGGAACTCAAGGCTAACGGCACCTGGTGCTGCTGCGAGGTAAGTAACATGGGTTGCCAGCCTGGTGCTATCCATTTCTTCCAGAACAACGGTGTGCTCTTTGCTCCTGGCAAGGCTGTTAACGCTGGCGGTGTGGCAACCTCTGGTCTTGAGATGACACAGAACGCTGAGCACCTGTCTTGGACTGCACAAGAGGTGGACGAGCGTCTGCACCATATCATGCAATCTATCCATGAGCAGTGCGTACAATTCGGCACTCAACCTGATGGTTCTGTAGATTACGTCAAAGGCGCTAACATAGCAGGCTTCATGAAAGTGGCTACCGCTATGCTTGAGCAAGGAATAGTATAACAATATGTATACCGACTTTCAAAAACACCTGCAGGCTACTATCCAAGAGATAAAAGATGCAGGCTTGTATAAGAATGAGCGGGTCATCATCACGCCGCAATCCTCCGCCATCAAGGTGGAGGGCGGCGAAGATGTGATCAACTTCTGCGCCAACAACTATCTCGGACTTGCTGACAACAAGGAACTGATACAAGCGGCTAAAGACCGTATGGACGAGCGTGGATATGGTATGGCATCTGTACGTTTTATCTGCGGGACACAGGATACGCACAAACAACTCGAGAAAGCAATATCTGACTTCTTTGGCACCGAGGACACAATCCTCTATGCTGCTTGTTTTGATGCCAACGGTGGCTTGTTTGAGCCTCTACTGACAGACCAAGACGCTATCATCTCTGATGCTTTGAACCACGCTTCTATCATTGACGGTGTACGTCTCTGCAAAGCGGTCCGCTACCGTTATGCCAATGGTGACATGGCAGACCTTGAGGAGCAACTCAAGAAAGCACAGGCACAGCGTTTCCGTATCATCGCTACTGATGGCGTATTCTCTATGGACGGCAATGTCTGCCCATTGGATAAGATTTACGAACTGGCTCAGAGATACAACGCACTCGTCATGGTGGACGAGAGCCACTCTGCGGGTGTCGTTGGAAAGACGGGTCATGGTGTTACCGAACAGTACAATCTCCGCGGAAAGATAGAAGTGCTCACTGGCACACTCGGCAAGGCTTTCGGCGGCTCTGTTGGTGGTTTCACCACTGGTAAGAAAGAGATTATCGAGCTGCTCCGTCAACGCAGCCGTCCCTATCTCTTCTCCAACAGCATTCCTCCAATGATTGCCGCTGCTGGACTCAAGACTTTCGAGATACTCACTTGCAGCAATGAGTTGCAAGACCGCTTACATGCCAACACCGACTACTTCGTCGGAAAGATGAAAGAAGCCGGCTTCGACATCAAGCCTACACAATCTGCTATCTGCGCTGTCATGCTCTACGATGCCCGACTGAGCCAAGAGTTCGCAGCCGCACTACAAGAAGATGGTATCTACGTAACCGGTTTTTATTATCCTGTGGTGCCACAAGGACAAGCACGTATCCGCGTACAGTTGTCTGCCGCACATACACGCGAACAGTTGGATAAGGGCGTTGCCGCTTTCGTCAAAGTGGGCAAGGCTTTAGGTGTTCTAAAATAAGTCATTCTATGCCGCAGGAGCAGTCCTGCGGCATAGAATATAGATAATCAAATGAAAGCATTAGTAAAACGTTATCCGGAATATGGCATTTGGATGGAAGATGTCCCAATGCCCGAAGTGGGTGTCAATGATGTCCTTATCAAAGTGACCAAGGCTGCTATCTGCGGTACTGACCTCCACATGTACAAATGGGATAAATGGTCGCAGTCGCACTGCAAACCACCCTATATTCAAGGACATGAGTTCGTAGGTGTCGTCGCCGAGGTAGGAAATGGGGTCCGCCACGTGAAGGTGGGAGATCGTGTCACAGCCGAGGGACATATCGTCTGTGGATACTGTCGTAACTGCCGTCGTGGTATGGGTCACGTGTGCGAGAACACGCTGTCAGTGGGTATTACCCGTGATGGTGCTTTCGCCGAGTATGTCTCCATCCCCGAGTCGAATATAGTACATCTGCGTCCAGAGATTTCCGATGACTTCGCTGCTATCATGGACCCATTCGGCAATGCCACACACACCGCACTTGCTTTCCCCTTGCTCGGTGAGGATGTGCTCATCACAGGTGCCGGACTCATCGGTACCATGGCTGCGGGCATCTGTCGCTATGCAGGTGCTAAGCATGTGGTCGTGACAGATATCAACGAACTGCGTCTTGACATCGCAAAAAAGATGGGTGCTACACTCACCGTCAATGGTGCAAAAGGCGAGACAGTAGAGGGTGCTATGGAGCAACTCGGTATCCGTGGCTTTGATGTGGGACTTGAGATGTCCGGTGCTCCATCTGCCTTCAACGACATGATTGAACATATGTACAAAGGTGCCAACATCGCACAACTCGGTATCCTGCCGGAGAACACACAAGTCAACTGGTCTGACATCATCTTCAATGCACTGACTATCAAGGGTATCACAGGACGACGTATGTGGGAGACTTGGTACCAGATGGAGCAGATGCTGCTTGGCGGATTGGATCTCAGTCCGGTCATCACGCACCACTTTAAGTTCGACGACTTCCAAAAGGGCTTCGACGTCATGGTCAGCGGACAATGCGGCAAAGTCCTCCTTGAATGGTAAAAAACATAACTCAACCTCTAACTATCCTCAAAGTAGTGGTAACCTCCAAAGCGGTGGATAAGCCGAGGCTTCTACCTGAGGTTTCCTTGAGGATAGCAGATGGTTGATATGAAAGATAGCAGACATTATATGAAAAGCAAGATTATTTCTGCATCCCCCCTATGCAAACACTGCAATTGCATGATATTTGTGGAGATGAATTTATGGGCAGGTTTTGATAATGAACAGATAAATACATAAAAAAGATAATAAACTATTATGAAGAAAAAACTCTTTCTTGGTGTACTTCTCACTATGTGCACTTTCTTTGTACAAGCGCAGTCCCGTGATGGGCTTACTGAGTACAAATTAGACAATGGTCTTACTGTCCTCCTCTGGGAAGACCACGACCAACCTGACGTAACCGGCTATGTGGCTGTCCGTGCAGGTGCCATTGACGAACCGCAAGAATATACGGGTCTTGCTCACTATCTGGAACATATGCTCTTCAAGGGTACACAACGTATCGGTGCGCTCGACTGGGAGAAGGAGAAACCTTATTATGAGGAGATAATACGCCTCTACGACGAGTACGCAGAGGCCACCGACCCTAAGGTACGTGCGGAACTGACTACTAAAATCAATGAGGCGTCTATCGAAGCCGCCAAGTACTCCACCTGTGAGGATTTCTTTGTGCTTATGGACGGTATCGGTGCTACGGGCGTCAATGCCTTTACCAGTTATGACATGACCTGCTACCACAACTCTTTCCCTGCTTCAAAGATGTATAAGTGGCTGACTATATTCTCGGACCGTCTCATTGACCCGGTGTTCCGTACTTTCCAAGCCGAGTTGGAGAACGTATTCGAGGAGTACAATATGTACCAAGACAGAATATCCTCACAAGCCCGTCAAGATCTCTACGGCAAAATCTATGCAGGACATCCCTACGAGCGTGATGTCATCGGTCTGCCCGAACACCTCAAGAACCCACGACTCAGCAAACTGATTGAGTTCTATAATACATGGTATGTCCCTAATAATATGGCACTTATACTCGTCGGTGACTTCGACACAGAGTCTGTGAAACCGATGATTGCCGAGACCTTTGGTCGTCTCCAACCCAAGGACTTACCCGAACGCGCCGTGTATCCAAACACCTCTTTCGCTGGCAACCCGAAATACAACTTCAAGGTAGGCTACTATCCAACCGTCTATTGGGTATATGATGGCGTGAAAGTTACGGACGAGGACCTTCCAACGCTCCAGTTCGTTACCGCTCTGCTGTCCAACTCCTCCAGTACGGGTCTGCTTGACAGAATCTCGTTGGACGGTATCGTCTCATCAGCAGGTGCTTATGTGGACGCTCGCCGTGACGAAGGACGTGTGATGGTAGTGGCTATCCCTTACTATGACGCCAACCAACGCTCCTATGAGTCTAACGCTGCCACAGAGAAGATTGTCATGGCTGAAATCAACCGTATCAAGAATGGTGACATACCCGACTGGCTCATCAAATCGGTAAAAGCCGAATACGATGAGGCGTATAAGTTGATGTTCGAGAGATCCTCCTCTAAGATGAATAACCTGGTACACTGCTTCATCTATGGACTACCGCTGGACGATATCTTTACAGAAAACGATAAGATTCAAGCACTGACCAAAGAAGAGATTGCCCGCGTAGCAAAGAAGTATTTCAGTGCAGACCATATCACCGTCAACTTTGAAGAGGGTACTCCGAAAAAGAACAAACTGGCGAAACCTAAAATCAAACCTCTCGACCTTATCAACGGACAAGAAACGGAGTACGCCAAGTACTTCAAAGCCCTGCCGGAAGGCGAACTCAAACAGACTTACATGGATATGAGTGAGGTGAAGGTGGTGCCTATCGACAATAACGTGGAACTGCACTACGCCACCAACCCAAAGAATAATATATTCTCCATGACTCTCCGTTATGGTATAGGAACGATGAAACGTCCTATGCTTGAGTACGTTACACCGCTTATGAACCGTGCAGGTATCATGCCAAACACTACTCCACAAGACTTCCGTCGCGAACTGTCTGAACTTGGTGGCAGTTGCTCCTACTCCGTGTCGCGCAGTTACTTTACCGTACGCATCTCGGGTAATGAGGATAACCTCGCACAGATATGCCAACTCGTTCAGCGCCAGATGTTGTTCCCGAAATTCGAGAAGAAGCAGTTCGATGCTGTCAAGGGTAGTGAGTTGTCTTCACGTTTCACTATCTCGAAGATTGACGGTGTGCAAGCAGACGCACTCCTCGAGTATGTACTCTACGACAAGAGTTCCGACTACATTGACGTAGTGCCTTTCATGGACGTGTATAATATGGATGAGGTGGAACTCAAGAAGCAGTTCCTTGCCGCTACCAAGTATGCACTGGATATCCACTACTGCGGTGCTAAACCCGTAGAGGAAGTCAAGGACATCCTTACCAAGAACCTGCCGCTGCAAGAAGGCGTGAAGCCATCTACCTCTCCGGAGTTCCGCGACCGTAAAGCGTATGACAAGACACAGATATTCTTCCTCCCGAACTCCAACGTACAGCAGGCTACCGTGTATTTCTATTTCAATGGCAAGCCTTACGACAAAGACGAGGCGGTGCTGTTCCAAGCCTTCAACCAATACTTCTCAGGCGGCTTCACCGGTCTTGTTTTAGACGAGATACGTGAGAAACGCTCCATGGCATACACCGCTACTGGTTATATGTCAAAGGGTGCACTACCTGGTAAAGACGCTTACTTCATGGGATATATCGGCACTCAGTCCGACAAGGTGGCAGATGCTGTGGATGTGTTCATGGGACTGCTTGACTCCATGCCGCAATATCCGGAACGTATAGAGTCGATCAAGGCGGCTCTGCGTCAATACGCACAGATATCCAAGCCTACTTTCCGCGGCAAGTCCACTACTTATGAGTCATGGCAAGAACAGGGCTACACCATTGACCCTGCTCTCTATAACAAGGAGTTCATTGATAATCTGACCTTCGACCAGATTGTGGAGTTCTACCAGAAGAATATCCAGAACCAACCGGTTACGATTATCATCATGGGCGACCAGAAACTGATTGACGTGAAACGCCTGCAGGCTAAGTACGGCAAGTTCATCAAACCGTCCAAGTCCCGCCTATTCGCACCGTTAGATTTAGACTTCTAATTCAGAAATATCTATCACTTGATGCCCTTCCCGCTCTTGACAAAAGGGTAGGGAAGGGCATCTCTTACTAAAACTATCCACACCACAATGCACCGCTCAGGTTTTGTAAACATAGTAGGCAACCCTAATGTGGGTAAATCCACGCTGATGAACGTCTTGGTGGGCGAGCGCCTCTCTATCATCACGTCGAAAGCGCAGACCACACGCCATCGTATCATGGGTATCGTCAATGGCGAGGACTTCCAGATGGTATATTCCGACACGCCGGGTGTCTTGCGCCCCAACTATCGTCTTCAGGAGCAGATGCTCGAGTTCTCGCAGTCTGCCCTCGTCGATGCCGATGTGCTGCTATACGTCACTGATGTCCTCGAGAACCCCGAAAAGAACGCCGACTTCCTCAACAAAGTCAAACATCTCACCTTTAACAACACCGGCGTTCCTGCATCTAACAACACTAACGGTACGGCAACGCAACACTCTACTATACGTGTATTCTTGATTATCAATAAGATAGATCTCACCACTCAGCAGACACTGGAGCAACTCGTAGAGTACTGGCATCGGCAACTGCCGCAGGCGGAGATTTTCCCTATATCGGCGCAACAGCGTTTTGGTACCGAACAACTCTTCAACGCCATACGCGAGGCACTTCCTGAGTGCCCGCCGTTCTTCCCGAAAGACCAACTCACCGACAAGCCCTCTCGCTTCTTTGTGGATGAGATTATCCGCGAGAAAGTGCTGCTGAACTATGACAAGGAGATACCATACAGTGTAGAGGTAGAGGTCGAGACGTTCCACGATGAGGAGCCTTCAGCAGAACACCCGAAAGGCATCATCCGTATCGGTGCCGTCATCTATGTGGAGCGCGATAGTCAGAAAGGTATTATCATCGGCAAAGGCGGCACAGCCCTCAAACGCGTCGGCACACAAGCCCGCCACGACATTGAGGAGTTTTTCGGCAAGTCCGTCTATCTGCAACTGTTCGTCAAAGTGGATAAAGACTGGCGCAGTAACCAAGCACGTCTGCGGCATTACGGGTATGACCTGAAAGGGTAGTTTTATGGGTTATTTTCTACAGCAGCACTTGAGCAGGAGATAAGCCGATCTTGAGCAGAAAGAAAGCAGACCAAAAACACGACTTTTCCTGACAGAAAACTTGAAACAATTACGCCCACTTGAGATATCAATCAAGTGGGCGTATAGTTTCACACTAAACGATCTCTTAACAGCAACAACAAGGTCGATAACCCAATGCCCACATCACACCACATACGATTGCCAATACCACTACCAAAACTGCGATTATCAAAGCCCATACTTGCTTCTTATTCAGTTTCTTGGGGGATTTAGGCTTCTTCAATAATGGGAACTGAACCTGCTCTGTCAGCGTGTTACCGAATATCACACTCACGATAGCATCTGCATTGATAGCCCAACCATTGGCATTCAATAGAGGTGCCAGATTACGCTTGCGCAACTTAAACCATGCCATTATCATAGCAGGCCCGCTAATAACAAGCAAGATCCCAAGAATAGCAAGAATAGGAACCCACCAACCTCTGTCTGCAAGCCCCATAAATCCTTTTCCGACATCCGTAAGGAATGCCCCGATATACCCCATAGCCATACCGATGGCAGCAAAGATACCGGCGAACTTGGCTATATCAAAAACCTCCATTTTCTTCTTGTCTAACGGCGTGGTCTCTGCTGCGTTCGTCTGTACTTTGGTAGTCACATCTGCAAAAGCCTTGCTCTCTTTCTCTGCTGCCGACTTATTAATGAGGTTCACCACCCAATCTCCAAACTTACGATAAGGACTCCAAAACGCTTGACCGATAGAGATAGGGTTATCTATTATCTTCACTACCTCCGCATCCCAGTCACGTCCCTGACGATCGTAGAACAACGCATTCTTACCAACCTTCAAGTTACGAATATCCCCAACAGTCATCGCTGCCACTATCTGCATCTTCTCCCCCGTACTCTGTAACGTGCAATTGCAGTAGATGAGAAACATACCACTCGCAGAAGACTGGGCATCATGCTTGCCCATATCACTCACACGAAGACACAAATGACATGCACGCTGGTCTATAACCAATGTGCCGGCCTGGAAAATAGCCCATACATTATCCTTGTCAGCCGTACCGATACTATGGATGTTGCGCTTGGCATAGAAATCTTGGAAAGAAACGAAGTTACGCAGCAACGTGTAGAAGTCCCGGCGAAGCAGCAACAGTTTCAACAGGGGTTGGTATTTAGCCTGAGCCGCAGACAAAGCATCGGCATTAGCCGTCGTTATACTGGACACTTCTGCCTCATAAGCGGCAATCTTACTCCCCATCTCATTAAACTCTTCTTCCGTCATCCCGGGTACCACCACATCATCTGCTAACTTAGCCAGACCTAAAGACTGCAAGCGCATAGTGTTAAAATAAGAACTGTAGGATGCTGAACAAGCCTTGTATGCCGCTATCACATCCGCTGGGTAAGGAGCCTCCGGTATAGCCTGACTATCCGCCGTCACAGCAGAAATAACCGACTTCACACCATCAACAGTCACAACGCCATCCGTGGCTAACTGCTGCGCCATAGACTGCAAAGCACTATCAGCAATAGCATCCACACGCAAACTATCACCCTCGGTAACTAAGATATTAGGATCTTTCAGCACACTGCACAACCAGTCTGCAGTGGCAACAACCTCTTGAAGATGAATCTTACCATCTGCAGACAGATCAACCAACTTCAAACTCTCCTCGGGGATCTCTAATCCGACGACAGGACACGATAACACAGTCCACTGTTTCTCATCCAACTCACCTAAGTGACGAATATCTTCGCCTGACTGAATCTTTACACGCGTAGTACCACCCATAGTGGTATATGTCCAATTATATTTTGCCATAACGTAGTATATTATATGCTAAACAACACACGCCCAAAACACAAGACGTCCAATGACACTGCAAAATTACTACAATACTTGCACATATACAAATCAGGGTATATGCGGTATAATCATATCTCCCGATACTATGCAGACACTCTCTGCTTATATGCTGTCACCTCGTTTGTAGTGCCCTCATGGCATTCAACACGGCAAGCACAGTGACACCTACGTCTGCAAAGACTGCCATCCACATGTTGGCGATACCAATTGAGGCAAGGATAAGGACAAGAACCTTAATACCTATAGAGAAATACACATTTTGGTTGGCTATGCGTATAGTACGTTGCGCTATGCGTATAGCAGTGGCTATCTTCGACGGCTTATCATCCATCAACACTATATCGGCTGCCTCAATAGCAGCATCAGACCCTAACCCGCCCATGGCTATTCCTATATCTGCGCGGGCAAGTACTGGCGCATCATTGATACCATCGCCAACGAAAGCAAGTGTCTTACCGGACATCTTCTCCTGTAACAACTGCTCAAGTATCTCAACCTTGTTGAGCGGAGTCAACTCTGTGTAACATTGATCAATTCCTAACTGCTGAGCGACATACTCCCCAACAGAGTGCTGATCACCCGTCAACATCACAGTCTTGCGCACCTTGGCACGCTTGAGTTGCTGTATAGCCATGGCAGAGTCATCCTTGATACGATCCGAGATGACGATATGTCCTACGTAACTGCCATCAATAGCAACATGGATAACCGTCCCCTGTGCTTGCTGAGTGCAGGGATGCCAATCGGCACCAATAGCAGTCATCAACTTACTGTTCCCTACATAGACACATTTACCGTTAACCTTGGCCTTGATACCTTGTCCTGTTATCTCCTCCACATCTTCTACATCACAGTCGTCGAAAGCCTCATTAGGATATGCGTTACGTAGCGAGATAGCAATAGGGTGATTGCTGAAACGCTCCACATGCGCCGCTATATGCAGCAGTTCTGCCTCAGAGATGTCATGTGGATGCACAACAGTCACAGCGAACACTCCTTGAGTCAGTGTACCTGTCTTGTCAAAGACGGCTATGTCTAACTTGGAGAGTGCCTCAAGATAATTGGCTCCCTTGATTAAGATACCTTGCTTGGATGCCCCACCAATGCCACCAAAGAAAGACAAAGGAACAGAGATAACAAGTGCACAAGGACATGATACGACTAAGAAAGTAAGTGCACGATACAGCCATGTCGGAAGAGCGTCAAGGTATGTCCCCGACGTGAAGAAAGGAGGAACAAAGGCTAACGCTATAGCCGCAATGACAACAATAGGAGTATATATGCGTGCAAAACGGGTGACGAAGTTCTCACTCTTGGATTTATTATCACTCGCGTTCTCTACTAACTCCAGAATCTTAGTCGCGGTAGATTCACCCGCTTCCTTAGTCACTCGCACCCGCAACAGACCCGTGAGATTGATACAACCGGATAGGATAGTATTGTGTACGTGTACAGAACGTGGCACACTCTCACCGGTGAGCGCAACGGTATCAAGACTCGACTCGCCCTCGATAACAACACCGTCCAAAGGCACGCGCTCACCAGGCTTGATGAGAATAGTCTCACCAATATGTATGTCAGCAGGAGCCATAGTGATGACATCGCCACCTCGCTCAACATGTGCTGTGTCTGGACGTATGTCCATCAGTTGGGAGATAGACTTGCGGCTGTTGCCTTCGGCTAATGTCTCAAAAAACTCACCGACCTGAAAAAATAACATCACGAACACAGCCTCTGGCAACTGATGCTCTGCACCTGGCAGGAAACCAATGGATAAAGCCCCAAGAGTTGCAATAGACATGAGAAAATCCTCATTAAAGACATCACCATGCACAATATGTTCTACGGCTTCACGTAAGGTGTCAAACCCAACAATAAGGTAAGGAACTAAATAGATAAGCAGCAGTTGCCATAAGGCAAGTGAAAACGTATGCTCGATGAGCACGGCTGTGATAAGTAGTATGGTAGCCGCAACAATCTTGATGATGATAGAGCGTAACTCGGAAGAGTGATGATGTTCCTTATGTTGCACTTGACAACATGCAGGGGAAACCTTAGTAGTCTGTTCCATTGTTCTTTGTGACCTCAATGATTTGTGAGGACAAAGATACAACAATTGTGTGTGGTGCACAAAGCAAGCCTGTGGATTTACTCGTTTCTGGGTATGTTTTTAGTCCACTGAACGTATCCGTACACACAGTTGATACACCAAAATAGGTATTGGGCAGTGAGGCAGTAATCTTCTGCGCGTAGCCATAAGACAACGTATAGTAGGTCAATGAAAAGCCATATATACCACTGTTCCCTATAGGCAAGGATCATCAGTATCTGCGCAGCAATGGCTGGTACGGTCGTGAAAGCATCTAAATACGGTTGAGTATCGTCTGTATAAGTGGAGAGTAACCACCCTGCGAATAGCGACAGTATGATGACAATCAATGAGAGAAAAAGGAATGTCTTCACACTGAGTCGTCTGGTATAGATGATGGTACGGGACTTCCGTGGAGCACTGTTCTCCATACTGTCTGTAGGAGAATAATACATCAGTCGCTTGCGCCAAGAGTATATCCCATAGATCTGCGTGACGAAGTAAAAGATATTCATGGCTATGCCGGCGTAGAATCGTTCAAAGTAGCATAGACAAGTGTAAGTGATGATTTGCCCAAAGCCGAAAAAGAAAGTAAAGATATTACCCTGCGAACCGAGAACAACTGCGCATATACCCAACATACCGCTAATGAGTGACAGCGGAGTAGCGGGCGTGAGAACATAGGTGATGATTTGTACAGTCAACCCTGCACACAAAAAAGACAACAATGCCAGTCGGTTGGGCTGTGTGATATACCTTTTGGCTTTGTCACATGTCATAATGGAACTATTTCTTCTTGTCGCTCGGTTTCTTGAGCAGAGCTTTGGGCTTGGAGTCTATCTGAGGAATAGACTTATAGTCAAACGTCTCCTCAAAGTCCCAGTTCGCTCGCAACTTGAGTTTACTGGGGAAATAAAACACAGGCTCAGGTTGTCTTTTGGTTAGCCAGTCACCTGTCGTCCATTGTCCATCACCATTCATGTCAATGTACATACGCAGATAATAGGTGGTAGGCTTGAGGTACGCAAACTTAGTCCCGTCTGCAAGTGCCGCTTTCTCATATAACACGGCATCTTTCTCATTAAGTAACTGTAACCGTATTCGTGGATCATAATCCTTCATACGGATGAGAATACTTGCGTATTCATCAACAGACTTAAGTTTTATCTTGGCTTGTACGACATGGTTACATACACCGTATATATCTCGGCAGGCTGCTGAATCAATAGTTAGCACGTATGACTCGTTAGGTGTTAGTTTGGCGATGACACTGTAGGTCAGGTGTATAGAGTCACGTGGGATAACCTGTATGGCCATTGGGTGTGATACCGTATCCACCTTATGCGATAAATGGATCATAGAGGTGTGGATAGTATCTATGGGGAAAGCCGCATGGATACGTATGGTATCGTATATCTCGAACTGGGACGAGGCGTTAGTCTTGAGTTCAAGGTGACGCTCTTTCTTCTTACGTTGCGCAGCCTCTTTGGCTTTGGCAGACATACGAGGATGCCGATAGACAGCAAGAACGGTGTCTGTCTGCGGAACTAAATTATAGACAGAGTCAGACACCATGTATGTCATCTCCATATAGATGCTGTCTTGGGATATGACTAATGAGTCCGTAAGCCAATAGGTGATAGTGTCATTTTTGGGTGTAGTCTGCAGTAATGCATAGTTCGTCCAATCATGCCATGCCGAGTCAGAGCGTGTGCTATCTATCTCGGATGGACGAAGCGCACGTATCTGTGGCAGGCTATCTTGAGGGGCGGCAAAGATAAGGGTAAACGCATGCTGTTCTTCACGATAGACACCGCGAAAATAGTGACGCTGCTTGTCTTCCGCGAAATACCAGAGTACGAGGTCTGACGGCTCAAAATAATGAACCTGAACGGTCTGTATGGTGTCAATGAGCCGGGTAAATAAAGTGTCGTGACTGATAGGGTCAATACCTGTCGTATCGCGCCATAGAGTGTCTGTTTCCGAGAATATATCTATGTACGGCGTGACGAGCGAGTCTGCAAAAGCGAGATCCTCACCCGGTTGATATAGATAATCGTTGCCGACATCATTGAGTGCATAGAGCCGATAGGTGCCCTCATGAATGTTGTGGATCGCGAAGTATCCGTCCTCATCGGTACGCGTGATACGGGCAAAAGGAAAAGAGGATAAAGCAGAATCCTCCAAGTTACTATGGATACCGACAATAACACCCGATACAGGATCTAAGTTCTCAGCATTGACAAGCAATCCGGATATACTCAACGAATCAATGAAATCGCTTGTAGAGAAAGAAAAGACATAACCGCGCAAAGGAGTCTTCTCGTTGTAGTCACAGATAGCAGCACCAAAATCAATGGTGTAGGTCGTAGAGTCTTGTAGAGGTTGCTGAAAAGTGACAGAGACAGTCTTACCGTATGCCTTCACTTCTGGCGGCTTCTGCTGCGGAGGCGAGATGAGGACATTCTTCAGAATATCGTCCAACTGAATATACTCGTTGAACTGTATCTCCACTTTCTTGCCCGAGAAAGACAACGTTCCATTGGCAGGACTCTCTTTGGTGACCACTGGAGGTATAGTATCACGAGGCCCCCCTTGTGGACCTGTACCACGATTGGCGCACGATATACACAGTGCCATCGTAGGGATCATTATGTACCATAGTCGTTTCATACTGCCGGCTGAGGAATAGCAAGACACTGGTAACCTTCATCTTGTAACCACTCAATAATACGTGGTAATGCGGCAAATAGACGCTCCTGTGTCTTGATAGAGTCGTGAAAAGTGATGATACTTCCGTTACGTGCATAACAACGAACAATATCAAATATGCGCGCAGGAGTATAGTTCGAATTATAGTCATGCGTGAGAACATCCCACAAGAAGATGCTATACCCCGCTTGACGTACGGCTTTCCTCTCACCATACCGTATCCGACCATACGGAGGACGAAAAAGACGCGTCTGTAATACCTGATCTGCAAGCCTGATGTTCTGGAGATAAGTATCCGTGCATACCCGAAAACCTTTGAGGTGATGATAAGTATGATTACCAATACTATGCCCCTCTCGGCGAACCCTATCTACTATATCCGGATAACGGACAGCATTCTCCCCTACCATAAAGAACGTCGCCTTGACATCATATCGAGCCAGGATGTCTAATACCTGTGGCGTACACTCCGGTATCGGACCGTCATCAAAAGTCAGATATACGACTTTGGGCGATGAATCAATACGCCACGTAGCACCCGTGTATAGGTGCTGTAACCACGTGGGAAACTGATATAACAGCGGTATCTTAACGATAGTAACGAGAATGTTTTATAGGTCCTGACTAACCCCAAGCCAAAGCCGATGCTCCTAATATGGCGGCATCAGACTCCTTAAGATCGGAGAAAATGACTTTTACCTTGTCCTTCCAATGGAACAAGACATTAGCATTCATAGACTCAATGATAGGATTAAGGATCAAATCTCCACTCTTGGTCAATCCGCCAAACATAATAATGGCCTCGGGAGAAGAGAAAGCAATAAAATCTGCAAACTTCTCTCCCAACATATGTCCGGTGAAATCAAAGATACGCTTTGCCACAATATCCCCTTTGATGGCAGCATCATAGACATCCTTGGAGGTTATATGGTCAATGTCCAAGTCACGTAGCAGCGTGGGCTCCTCAGAAGTCATCACAATCTCCTTGGCTGTACGGGCTACACCCGTAGCAGACGCGTACGCCTCTAAACAGCCGCGCTGTCCACAACCACACAGACGCGCATTATCCCCACGTACCGCTTTGGTATGTCCAAGTTCCCCGGCAAAACCATCATGCCCGTACACCACCTGACCATCGATGACAATACCCGAACCGACACCGGTACCTAAAGTAATCATAATAAAGTTCTTCATACCACGTGCTGCACCATAAGTCATCTCACCCATGGCCGCAGCATTGGCATCATTGGTTATCTTCGCAGGTATTCCAAACTGCTCAGTCAACATCTGAGCGAAAGGGATCTCTCCCTTCCAAGGCAGGTTAGGAGCATGCTCTATATGACCTGTATAGTAATTGCCATCAGGAACTCCGGCACCTAACCCGCGGATCAGATCCATACCTCCCAAGGGCTCCGCAATCTTGAAAGCCTCAGCATGCAGAGCCCTTACATAATCCCGGATATCCGGATAATCTTGAGTCTTAATAGACGTGCGCGCCAACACATGACCTCGTGCATCGACAATGCCCAACACGGAGTTAGTACCCCCCATGTCTAAACCCATTACATAAGGCTTCTCCATAATACAATATATCTAAATGTTTTACTCAGTCGGAATATCTTTATTTACGTTCTTACTGCCAACGACAGCGTAGAAGAGAATGTATAACAGTCCAATAATTGGCACGATAAATGAGAGCAGATGTCCCACATGGTCAGCCAACATGTTCTGGAAGAAGGGCAGGATACCACCACCACATACCAACGCCATGAATATACCACTGGCTGCTGGGGTGTACTTACCTAATCCTTCGGCTGCAAGGTTGAAGATCGTACCCCACATCACACTGGTCATCAGACCGCAGAGGAACATAACGATCATACTTATCGGCAATTCTACCCCCTTGAAGGATACTACCCATGTCGTTGGGAAGAACATGATGCAGAGAAGCATCACTGTTGCTACGGATGAAACTGTAGCCAACATGATCTTACTGCTCACCTTACCACCAATGCTGCCACCTATCAGACGTCCGAACATCATCATCAACCAGTACAGACCGACCACTGTACCTGCAACGGCTGGACCTACGGCAGGATTAGAGGACATATACAGGTTGGCGGTGTTTGGAATACCTACTTCTACACCTACGTAGAAGAAAATAGCCACAGCACCCAACACAAAATGGCGGAAAGACATAGGACTATAGTTGTCTTTCTTTGACTTGGCCAAAGCGCGTTGCTCGGCTGTCTCTATATGTGGCTCTGGGATATTGGTGAAGAAAATCACAAGGAAAGCTACCACAAAGATGAGCATTGCTGTCAGCATAGCAGGTGCAGCGTCCGATACGTTGGCTGTCGTTGCTTGACCACCAATCAGATAACCTAAGAAGATAGGAGCAATAGTCCCGCCGATAGAGTTGCATGAACCACCGAATTGTATCAACTGGTTACCACGCTTGCCACCACCACCGAGAGTGTTGAGCATAGGGTTGACTACAATATTCAACAGACACATCGAGAACCCTGCTACGAAAGCACCTAACACGTACACACCGAAACTCTCGGCATAACCGCTTAACCACTGGATACCTACACCGAGAAAACCGACAGATACTGCCAACAGAGAGGTGAACTTATACCCCTTGCGCTTGAGAATAATACCACCGGGAATACCCATACAAGCATAGGCAATAAAGTTAGCTAACGTGCCAAGTTGAGACAAAGCATTGCTCGCACCGAATTGATTTTTAACAATGACGCCCATAGAACCGGCAAAATTAGTCACAAAGGCAATCATGAAGAACAGCAAGAACATCACTACAATAGGTAGAATGTTGCGATTTTGATTATTACTCATATCGTTAGACTTATTGATTAAATATACTGTCAAGATGTATTATAGGTTATTCTCTAAAAACCATAGCAAACGCCTGTGCAGATGCTCATAATTGCTGCGGTTGCGCAGGAAATGATTATCATCAGGGTATATCTGCATCTCAAACTGCTTGCCCGCTTGTACCAAGGCTTCCGTGTAGAGGAACGTGTTCTGTACATGCACATTGTCATCCGCTAACCCATGTACAATCAACAATTTACCCTGCAAGTCCGCTGCCATCTTCGTCAAGTCACTGCTGTCATAACCCCTATCGTTCACTTGCGGACGACGCATATATCGTTCCGTATAGCCGGAGTCATATAGTCGCCACGAGGTCACAGGAGCAATGGCTATACCGCAACGGAACAGCGGTGTCTGACCCTCCGCCACACGCGGCTGCTTACTCATGCACATCAACGCCTCAAAGCCTCCGTAACTCCAACCGACGATAGCAATCCTGTTTCCATTCACGTAAGGTAACGTCTGCAGATACTGTGCCGTACTTATCTGGTCTTCAGCCTCTCTCAAACCTAACTGCATATACGTAGCGTTGCGGAAAGCACGACCACGAGCATCCGTCCCGCGACCATCTACACTCACCACCACATAACCCTGTGACGCCAAATAGTACTCAAAACGCTTACGCCAACGATTCAACACACGCTGGCTCGCAGGACCACTATACTGGAACATAACCACGGGATAACGCTTACTCTCGTCAAAATCCTTCGGCAGTATCTGCCAACCGTGCAACGTGTCACCACGCTCTGTCGCAAAAGTGAAGAACTCCATCTCTGGAATACCCAACGCTTCCCATGCATCACGCACCGGTTCATTGCTAAACAGTGTCTTCCTATCATCTTTACCTGTCGTATAAAGCGCATAGCGGTTAGGTGTACGCGTACTCTGATAGCAGTCGATATAATGCTTGTAATCCTTCGAGAACGTCAATTCATGCGTACCCACCTCGCCCGTCAACAACTTGGTAACCTGCTTCTTGATATTGACAGCATAGCACAGACGCTCTTCTGGAGTAGTAGCAGCTTGATAGTAAAGAGTCTGCGTACCCTCATCAAAACCGTATAACTTCGTCACATCACGCTGCTCCGGAGTCAGTAACCGCTGCTCTATACCTTGCGACGAGTATAGATACGCCTGCCTGTAACCACCTTTCTCACTCAACACAATCACACGATTATCGGACAACCATTGCCATGAATCGAACAAACTATAATCCACAAAACAACTGTTGCTCGACTCCGTATAGAACAACCGTGATACAGTGGACTTGGGATTGACCAACAAAACCTCCATCTTGTTCTGATCACGATTGAGACGCTCTACAACAATCTCACTGACCGCCTCCTTACTCTTACCCGACTGAACCATATTCGTCCAACGTACACGAGGGATATAG
>CAVKDW010000014.1:0-18597 GCA_963655075.1 Muribaculaceae bacterium
GAATATCCACAAGACGTATGCACACACAGGTTCTAATTACAAAGATTGTATTCAGCGTTTGCAGTACTATCCGAGCGGACTGCCGTGGAACACAAACTATGTAGCCAACGAGCAACCTTACAAGTATGGTAGCAAGGAGTTCGTGGAGATGCATGGTCTGGACGAGTACGACTCTCATGCTGGTGATGTTAATACTGTTATCATACTATGAAATTTATGATAAGTAATGTTCTCTACATAAACATAATAATACGATGAGAAAATGTCTTCTTTTCTTGTCTTTTGTGACAATTGTTTCTGCATTATGGGCAGATGATTCTAACACCTGCATCAAGCAACAAGTGGAGTATCAAGACCCTGGTGCCTATGGCAAAGACCTGACATGGGACTTCAGTATGCTACGCCCCATCAATGATGAATATACTATTGCTTTTTCCATACCCGACAGCAACTATATGCACCGTTGGTGCGGCGCAGAGCATCGTACCCGTTATTACTATTCTGTCAGCGGCGACACCGTATGGCAAACAGGCTATGAGAATCCGATTACATATATCCGCTACACCCGTCCCGAGGCACTGTTGCATTTCCCGCTGCACTATGGCGACACACTCTTTTCGGAATTTGAGGCACATGGGGAATATGGTCACCGTATCCCTATGCACATCGTCGGCATACGCACGGTCTTGGTGGATGCCGAAGGGGAGTTGCGTTTGCCGGACATCACTCATAAGCACACTATCCGCACTTGCTCGCGCCGCGAGTATATGGAAAGCGGATTGGATAGTACCCGAATGAGAGTGGAGCATTATCAGTGGTTCGTGTCGGGTCTCTATATCCCTGTGTTTGAAAGCATTAGTACTTATGAGATGCAGGATGATTCCTTGCAACTCGCTTTCCAAACATCTTTCTACTATACAGCTGAAGATTCCACTATGCAATCGCTCTCGTCATTACCGTCAGTGTGGCAGGAGCAGACTACTTCTTCTACAATAGACGCTATAGGCAGTTTGCAATGTATGCCCAATCCTGTGCTTACGGATATGGATGTGCAGTATGTGCTGGTGCGCGATGCCACCGTGTCTTTGGCATTGCACAATGCATCGGGCTTTTGTATGTACACTACTCCCCCCACAATGCAATCTGCGGGCGAATACACCACGCACATCGTCATGTCCAGCCTCCCGCAAGGTGGCTATACCCTATATGTCTATGCCGACGACCAAGTTGTTCAACAGGTTGTCATCAAGCAGTAGTTCTTTGAAAATAATCTATGAGCCAGTGAAATTAGAAATTATTGGGCGAAAATTGGACATAGTACATATTGTCACATCGCAAATGAATTAATGACTAATTCATTGGAAATTGTTCATCAGTATTTTGAAGAATTGTGCCTTGCTATGTGTTGATACGCTTGGTGTACAAGTGAGATAAGAGAATACAAAAAACAAGAGAGAGCGTGTCAATGGTTTTGGATATGCTCTCGTTTTTGATAGTACAGACCGATGGCAAAAATTGCTGCTAATGGGAACTTAAGTATGACACTTGCAAAACTCACAGAAATGTAGTACCTTTGCCCGTTATTTGTGTGGATACCGGTACTAACGTAAACAACGCCAATAACATAACAACTATAACAGATATATGAAGAAATTTAAGGAGTACAAACAGTTGAATCTCTCAGAATTGAGCAAGGAAGTCCTTGCCGACTGGGAGAAAGAAGACCTGTTTCGCAAGAGTATTGAAACGCGTGAGGGGCATCCGGCCTTTTTGTTCTTCGAGGGACCTCCCTCAGCGAATGGCATGCCGGGTATCCACCACGTGTTGGCTCGTACAATAAAAGACACCTTCTGCCGCTACAAGACTATGCAAGGCTATCAGGTGCGTCGCAAAGCGGGGTGGGACACCCACGGTCTGCCTGTGGAACTGGGTGTTGAGAAAATGCTGGGTATAACAAAGGAGGATATAGGCAACAAGATAAGTGTGGATGAATACAACGCCGCGTGCCGACGTGAAGTGATGAAGTACACCAAGGAGTGGACGAACCTGACGAAGCAGATGGGATACTGGGTGGACATGGAGGACCCATATATCACATACGACAACAAATATATCGAGACACTATGGTACTTGCTCAAGCAACTCTACCGGAACGGCTACCTGTATAAGGGCTATACTATTCAACCCTATTCGCCCGCCGCAGGTACAGGACTCTCATCACACGAACTGAACCAACCGGGCTGTTACCGTGATGTGAAAGACACCACCTGCACAGCACAGCTCAAGATAAAAACTCTCAACAAGTCCCTATCTACTATCCTATCCCCCCTCTTTGAGGGGGATAGGGGGAGTCTCTCTCTATATGCCCTCGCCTGGACCACTACCCCATGGACACTCCCTAGCAATACTGCCCTCTGTGTAGGACCGAAGATAGACTATGTGGTAGTGCGTGGCGAGAATCCGTACACCAAAATAGAGGCACTCTACCTATTGGCGGAAGCGTGTCTGCCTACCTACGCAAAGGAGTTGGGCGAGACACCGGAGATACTGTGGCGCGGCAAAGGTACCGATCTCGTAGGACAGGAATACGAACAACTCATCCCTTGGGCAACACCCGACGGAGAGGCGTTCCGTATGATAACAGGAGACTACGTCACTACTGAAGAGGGTACGGGTATCGTGCATATCGCACCTACCTTTGGTGCAGACGATGCTTTCGTCGCCAAGAAAACAGGTATAGCAGGCATGGTATTCATCACTAAAAAAGGCGAACAACGCCCGATGGTGGATATGACGGGTAAGTTATTTCTGTTGGAAGACCTGAATACCGTTTTTGTGGCTAAACACATTAATGTGGAGGCGTACAAGTCGTGGCAGGGACGGTTTGTAAAGAACGCTTATGACCCGACGCTAACCGACAAGGACGAGACACTGGATATCGCTATCTGCATCATGCTGAAAACCGAGAACAAGGCATTCCGCATAGAGAAACACATGCATACCTATCCGCATTGCTGGCGTACAGACAAGCCGGTGCTGTACTATCCGCTTGACTCGTGGTTCATACGCTCAACGAAAGCGCGTGAGGAGATGATTCGGCTGAACAAGACCATCAACTGGCAACCCGAATCGACGGGTACTGGACGCTTCGGCAAGTGGCTGGAAAACCTGAACGATTGGAACCTGTCGCGCTCGCGCTATTGGGGTACACCACTGCCGATTTGGCGTACCGAAGATGGGCAAGAGGAGATATGCATCGGTAGCATCAAAGAACTGTTCGAGGAGATAGACAAGTCTATCAAAGTAGGGTTTATGAAAGAGAATCCGTGGCCGAAACACATAGTTGGAAACTACTCGAAAGAGAATTATGACCCATTGGTGATTGACCTGCACCGCCCTTATGTGGACAGTATTATCCTATGCTCTGACAGTGGCAAACCGATGAAGCGGGAACTTGACCTGATAGATGTCTGGTTCGACTCGGGGGCTATGCCCTACGCACAGAACCACTACCCATTCGAAAACCCAGACGCACCACGAACAGCCGACTTTATTAGCGAAGGCGTTGACCAAACACGAGGATGGTTCTTCACACTACATGCTATCCATACGATGATAGAGGATAAAGTGGCGTACAGGAACGTGATATCCAACGGACTGGTGCTGGACAAAAACGGGAACAAGATGTCGAAACGACTGGGTAATACCATAGATCCGTTTTCGACACTGGATAAGTACGGTGCCGATGCAGTGCGGTGGTATATGCTGACCAACTCAAGTCCATGGGAGAACCTGAAGTTCGATCCCGATGGTGTGGACGAGATACGCCGTAAGTTCTTCGGAACACTATACAACACCTACGGATTCTTCGCCCTCTATGCCAATGTGGATGGTTGGGAACCGAGCGACAAGCAGGGAACTCTGAGCGAGATAGACAAGTGGGTACTGAGCAAACTCAATTCGCTTATCGAGGAGGTGACAACCGACTACGAGACCTATGAACCCACGAAAGCGGGGCGTGCTATCTCTGACTTTGTGCAGGACGACCTGAGCAACTGGTACGTGCGCCTCAACCGCAAACGTTTCTGGGGCGGCGAGATGGACGAAGACAAGCAGGCGGCATATAGCACGCTCTACACGTGCCTTTGCACTGTTGCTCAACTGATGGCACCGAATGCACCGTTCTTTGGCGACAGACTCTATCGTGACCTCACAGGAAGGACAGTCCATCTCAGCAATTGGCCCAAAGCAGACAAGGCACTGATAAATAAGAGTTTGGAACGCTCAATGTATCTTGCGCAACAAGCTACATCGATGATACTCAGTCTGCGTAAGCGTGCCGAGAAGAATGTGCGTCAACCACTGCAGAAAGCTGTTATCCCTGCCTCCGATACCGAAACACTGCAGGCACTGCTGCATGTACAAGACCTCATCAAGAGCGAGGTGAACGTGAAAGAACTGGAGATAGTTCGTGCCGAGGACGCAGACGTGAAGTTGGTGAAGAAAATCAAACCTAATTTCAAGGTACTTGGCAAGAAAGTGGGTGGTAAAATGAAAGAACTGGCGGCTGCTATCGGACAGATGAGCCAAGACGACATCGCAGCCTTTGAGAGTACAGGTACGTTCCGCCTGCTGGATAGCGACCTCGTGGCAGAGGATGTGGATATCATCACAGAGGATATGCCGGGTTGGCTCGTGGCTAACAATGGCATCATCACTATCGCACTCGATATCGAACTGAATGACGCACTGATAGAAGAGGGTATAGCACGTGAACTGGTCAACCGTATCCAGAACCTCCGTAAGACGTCGGGACTGGAGATAACCGACCGTATCGCTATAGAGATGGAGCGTCGCGATGAGATAGTCGCTGCCGTTCTGCACTGCGGAGACTATATCGCCTCGCAGGTACTCGCCACTTCGCTCACACTCACAGACGAAGTAGCATCGCCCCAATCCCTCGACATGGACGGATACACTGTAAACATCAACATCAAGAAAGCATAAAAACATCAACAGAATTATGAAAAGGAATATCATTCGTTTGGCGCTGTGCGCTATGGTAGGATTTGGACTTGCGTCGTGCGGTGGCACGGAAGTAAACTTTCAGGAGGCTGACCTGCTGGGGTATTGGCTGGAAGATGGAACGCAACACTATGTCCGCTTTACCGATTCCCGTCAGAGTGATGATTATCAGTTGGGGTACGAGTGGGATGAGTCAGAAGATGTCATGGAGTCGGATGTGAAGAACAACGAAGGTGGCAACGGCTGGTTCAAGTGGGCACTCGTCAAGACGAACCTAACCGAGATACACCTCATGGACAATGGTGGCGCAGAGATACCAAAGACCTACGTCATTACCAAACTGACAGACACCGAGTTGGCATACTATGAGAAAGACTATCCGAGCATAAAAGCATCATTCCAAAAGGTGGTAAAAAAGAACTAATCAGCCCCATCAGGGCTTACACGCGAGAGTATGAAGCGTTTTTGGAAGATATTTGGCATCATACTCGGCTCTATAGTCGGGGTGCTACTGATTGCGGTATGCGTGGCTATTTGGCTGGTGTTCACTCCATCTAAACTGACCCCGATAGTGCGTGGTGTGGCAGATGACTACATCACATGCGAGCACAAGATAGGAGAGGTGGATATCACTTTCTTCTCTACCTTCCCTGATTTCGGACTGCGTGTAGAGGGTCTCTATGTCATCAATCCTAAAGAGGGCGCACAGAGTGACACACTATTGGCTGCACCGGAAATGGTGGCTACGGTGGATGTGATGGCGTTCCTCAACGACAGTAAGTTGGTGGTCAAGGAACTGCTGCTGGATGATGCAGTGGCAAATATCTTCATTGCCGAGGATGGCACTACCAACTTCGATGTCTTTGTTCTCTCGTCTGACACTACAGAAACCGACACCACCTCCTCTGGTCTGCCTTTCAGCGACCTGCAGGTGTGTGGAGGCAAGATAGTGGGACGCCATATCTCGTTCGTAGATAAGAAAGATAGTATATCTGCCTCGTTGGAGAACACGATGCTGACAGCGCAAGCAGGTTCATGGGATGATATGTTGCTCCATCTACAATCGGAGGCCGCGAGTGCTACGCTGGGCGAAACGCTGTATGCGGATAACCTGAATGTGGACATCAACCTGCCCGCTGCAGTCAACCTCGATAAGATGTACTTCGAACTCAAGAAGGCGACATTGCGCATCAATGAGTTTACCGTGCAACTGGATGGTACGGTAGAGATAAGCGACACCATTGTACTGGATATGAACCTGCAGGCGAAAGACTGGCAGATTAAACCTGTGCTGGCTCTGCTACCTGCTTCTTTCACTTCTTCGCTCAAAGACATCGATGTGGATGGCAAGGTGTCATTGACTGCTGATGTGAAGGGTATCTACACAGATAGCGTGATGCCCCTCATTGATGCACAACTGACAATGGTGGACGGCAAAGGCAAGTATGCATCATTACCACACACACTTCAGGATGTGTCGCTGGATGCCAATGCCCATATCGACCTCAATGATGAAAAGGCCAGCAATGTGCACGTCAATAGTCTGAAAGCCAAGACACTCAATACGAAAGTGGAGGCAACGGGTGATGTGGCAGAACTGCTGGGCGATATGCTGCTTAACCTGACACTCATTGCCGATGTTAATCTGCCGGATATGGCATATTTTCTTCCGGACAGTATGAAACTGAAAGGACGTGCGAAAGGCGATATGGCAGTCAAAATACGTCTGAATGACCTGACGAATATGCGTCTGGAGAAAGGACATATCACAGGCGACCTAATACTGATAGATATCGACTACCAGATGTCGGGCATTGCAGCCGTACTGCCAAAGACACATCTGACACTGACTATCCCGAATATCAAACCGAGTAAGAAAACCGTCAACTGGTTGGCGGCGACCCTCTCCACAGAACAGTTGGATTTCCGGATGAATACCCCTCTGCAGGCTTCACTGGGTAAGACTGACCTGATAATAGAGGCAAGCAATATATTGGGTAAAAACCCCATCTGGTACGCCACAGTGGACTTGAAGTCTTCCGAGACGCTGACGGCAACAATGGACAGTATGGCAGCTACTATTCTGGCACCTGAAGTGAAAGCGTATGCCGAGTACAACACCAAGGACACAACCGCTATCCCGGTGCTGCAAGCAGAGTTGGCATTCAACGACCTGCAGGGTAACTATACCGATGTCCAGGCACACCTCAGAAAGTCCGCTCTCACCGCTACCCTCAGTCCGGGCAAACGGAACAAGACGATACCGCACATGAAAGCGACAATCAAAACCAATGCGCTGGAAGCAAGTATGGGGAGTGACATACAAATGAAAACCTCCGACGTGAGCATCGCGGCTTCGGCACGGTATAATAAACATAGAGAGAATATCCTGTTGCAGTGGAATCCGAAATTGGATATAGACCTCAACAATGGTGAGATACATCTATCGAGTCTGCCCCAGACAGTCTATATCCCGCAAATAACCTTCTCATACTCCAACAAAGATTTCAATATCAAGCAGTCGCAGATACGTCTCGGCAACTCCGATTTTGCCTTGTCGGGCGAGGTGAAGAACATCGGTGCATGGCTGCGTAAGAAAGGAGATATGGAGGGGGAACTGAACTTTGTATCCGACCACACGGATATCAACGAGTTGTTGGCACTCTGCTCTGCCGACTCGGGTAGCGAAGAGACCGGGACAACAGCAACCACTCAGGATACTACGCAAATAACGCAATCTACGTCTGCAACGGAAACAACATCGCCCGCAGGCGAACCTTTCCTCGTGCCGCTCCATGTGAATGTGGCACTAAATACGCACATCAAAGAGGCAGTCGTCTTCAATGAGATAGCGCACAACCTAAAGGGGAAAATCTATGTCCAAGACGGCAGACTTGTGCTGGAGGAAGTCGGTTTTGTATGCAATGCCGCCAAACTACAACTGACGGCTATGTACCGCACCCCGCGCAGAAACCATATATATGTCGGCTTCGACTACCACATGGTTGATGTCAACATCGAGGAACTGATACATATGATTCCGCAACTCGACTCTATCGTACCTATGCTGCGCTCGTTCAAAGGGGCGGCCGAGTTCCATCTCGCGGCTGAGACATACACCAACGCCAAGTACGAATTCAAACCATCTACACTGCGTGGCGCATGCAGCATCTTCGGTAAGGACCTCGTGGTGCTCGATGGTGAGACCTTCAGCACAATCTCCAAACTACTGATGTTCAATAAGAAGACAGAGAACAAGATTGATAGTATCTCTGCTGAAATCACTGTCTATAAGAATGAGATAGATGTCTATCCGTTCTGCGTATCGTTGGACAACTACATGGTGGCACTTGGCGGACGACATAACCTTGACATGACCTTCGACTACGATGTCAATGTCCTCTCTCCTATCTATTTAGGTGTGAATGTGTCGGGTAATATAGACGACCTGAAAATCAAGTTGGCGAAGTGTAAGTACGCTAAGGACTTCAAACCGATCTTCCATGGTAAGGTGGACGAGGAGTCGGCTACAATCCGTAAGACGATCCGAGAGTCAATGCGCAAGAATGTGAAGATACAATCTAACCAAACAAATAATACTTTGAAACAATGAAAACTTCAACCATCTTAACGGGCATCACGCTCTGTACGCTTATGGCATGTAACAACACCAACCCACTCATCACACCAGAGAATACTCCTTATGGAGTACCGGCTTTCGACCAAGTCAGGAATGAACACTACCTACCTGCTTTTAAGGAGGCTATCGCTCAGAATAAAGCAGAGATAGATGCCATCGCTCATAACCCTGAAGCACCTACCTTCGAGAACACCATCGTAGCACTTGACCGTGCAGGGGGGCTGCTCGAACGCGTCTCAGGCGTGTTCTTCAATGTCCTCGAGGCCGATGGAAACGACGAGATGAACGCCATTGCCGAGGAGGTATCACCGCTCCTGTCCGACCTAAGCGATGGCATACTGCTCAACGATACCCTTTTCCAGCGCGTGAAAACCATCTACGACCAGCGCGAGCAACTGGGACTGAACACCGAGCAGATGCGCCTGCTGACCGAGACATACAAGTCGTTCGTGAACAACGGTGCTAACCTAAACCCCGATCAGAAAGAGCGACTCAAAGAGATAAATAAAGAACTCGGTCTGCTCTCCTTGCAGTTTGGCAACAACGTGGTGGCTGAGACGAACGCTTATCAGTTGTTCATCACCGATGAGGCTCAACTCGTTGGTCTGCCGGAGAGTGCTAAGGCTGCCGCTAAGGAAGATGCGGTGGCTGCGGGACGTCCCGATGCATGGCTCTTCACTCCCAAGCGCACTAGTTTCACACCTGTATTGCAATACTGCCAGAACCGAGACTTGCGCAAGGAACTGCTGATGGCATACACCACACGTGGCAATCACGATAATGAGTTCGACAACAAAGCCGTCATCGTCAAGACCATGAAACTGCGCGTGGAGAAAGCCCACCTCTTTGGGTACGACTGCCCTGCCGACTATATCCTGTCCGACTGTATGGCACATGACAGCAAGACCGTTGACGCTTTCCTACAATCCGTCTGGCAACCAAGCCTGGCTGCGGCGAAACGTGAGGCTGCGGCATTGCAAGACATGCTTAGCCAAGATATGCCGGGAGAGAAACTGCAACCATGGGATTGGTGGTACTATGCCGAGAAACTGCGCAAAGCAAAGTATGACCTTGATGAGGAGATACTCAAACCTTATTTTGAACTCAACAACGTCCGCAATGGAGTATTCATTCTTGCTCATAACCTCTATGGGCTGAACTTCGAACCACTCAAGGATATGCCCGTATATAACAAAGAGGTAGAGGTCTTTAAGGTAACAGATGCGCATAATAACCTTGTTGGTATCTTATATACCGACTATTTCCCGCGTGCAGGTAAGCGACCGGGAGCATGGATGAACAATATCTGCAGCCAGTATGTGGATGAGGAAAGCGTTGACCACCGTCCCGTTATCATCAATGTCGGCAACTTCAATAAACCTACCAAAGGCAACCCTTCGTTACTCTCTATGGACGACGTAGAGACCCTTTTCCACGAGTTCGGACATGCACTGCATGGGCTGATGTCCAAAGCAACCTACAAAACTCTTGCTGGGACAAATACACCACGTGACTTCGTCGAACTGCCTTCGCAGTTCATGGAGAACTACTGCTACCGCCCGGAGATTATGAAGACCTATGCTTTCCATTATCAGACGGGAGAACTCATCCCCGACTCACTCATTACGAAAATCAACAATGCCAAGACCTTCAATCAGGGATTCGTTGAGACCGAGTTGCTCTCTGCTTCCATCCTTGATATGGACTACCATGAGATGAGCGATACCACTGACTTTGATGTCAACGCCTTTGAGGCATCCTCTATGGAGAAGATGCACATGATACCTGAGATAATCACACGTTATCGTTCTACTTTCTATAACCATATCTTCACGACGGGCTACGAGGCAGGCTACTATAGTTATACATGGTCTGCTGTACTTGATGCCGATGCTTTCACCGCTTTCGAGGAGACAGGAGATATTCTCAACCCAAAAGTAGCAAAGCGTTTCCAACATCTATTGGAGCAGGGAGGTACACGCGATGCTGCTGAACTGTATCAAGAGTTCCGTGGTAAGGAGGCTGATCCGAAGTATCTGCTTGAACGCAAAGGTTTTGTAGAATAAAATCGTTATGACATATAGTCACCGAGTATAGACATGGACTCGGTGACTATATTAGAAATAGCTGTATAGTGAAATATTGGCTTCGTCATATTACCAGAACTAACTTACCGGGAACCATACTACTCTCTCTGTTTGGTGTGGGTATATGGGGAGCATCGTTCTTTATATATGCAGATTGGTTAGCACTGCTAATAACGATGATATTGGTGATAGTCAATGCACTCATTATTATGAGTGTGTTCTATCAATCCAACATCATCAACTTGCCTACAGCCTTTATCCCTGTCACATACTGGGTGATGGCTTCCGCTTATCCTGCGTTGCACACTTGTTGGCAAGGACAATTAGTAGTACTGGGGTTATTACTCGCTTATCTAACGTTATTGCATATAGACTATAAGCATGTTCCTCTTGAAGAGGCTTTCCTAAGTACACTGATATTGTGTGGTATTTCACTACTGTTACCAGACATATTACTACTCATCCCTGTTATGTGGCTCTATCTTTTATACCGTCACGTCATCACTTGGCGAGTGCTTGCTGCTTCATGGATAGCCATAGCCACTTTCGGACTCTATTATGCAGTGGCCTGTTTTCTTGGATGGACAAGTCTTCCGCATAGACTATTCTTCCAAATACAATACCTACCACGTTGGATAACAATAGGACAGATGATACTCGTTACGCTTATCATTTATTTACCCATACGCCTCTCATCAATAGGAACAGGAATAATATATGTGCTGACGATGCTATCTGCTATGGCAGGAGCGGTAGTCATGCAGGCATTATCATTATAATCACTTTATAAAACTATATTCACATGAAAAAACTACTTCTGTCTCTCACCACCATTCTCTTCTGTGCAACAGCATGGGCAGAACCGCAACGTGAGTTCCGTGCTACGTGGTTCACCACCCATTATTCTATTGACTGGCCTACAGCAAAAGTTACCACTACTGGCAACGCTGCCCAGATCGCTGCTCAACAGAAAGAGATGACCGACATCTTGGATGACCTCGTTGAAGGTAATATGAACGCTTTCTGTTTTCAAGCACGTCCTTTGTCGGACGCTTATTACAAGTCCTCGTATGAGCCTTGGGGCAAGAACCTCACAGACACACGCGGCAAAGACCCCGGATATGACCCACTCGCTTATGCGATACAAGAGGGACATAAACGAGGATTGGAAGTGCATGTATGGGTCAACCCGTTCCGTGTCACAGTCAGTGGAACGGTAGCCACTACCGATAAGGTGTGGGAGAACTGCAAGGACTGGATTATCAAGTACGACAACGGCAGTTTCTCGGGGCAAATCATCGACCCCGGCTTTCCTGAAGCACGTGCGTATGTTATCAAAGTGCTGATGGAGATAGTCAATAACTATGATATTGATGGCATCATTATGGATGATTATTTCTATCCTTATGGTGGGACAACGACCGAAGATGCTACGTCCAAAGGGTTGTATAAGCCGGAAGGCATGAGTGATGGTGATTGGCGTCGGAGTAACGTGGATAAGGCAGTGAAAGCCTTATATGACAGTATCCAGAGTGTCAAACCTTGGGTGCGTTTTGGTATGGGACCTTTCGGGATATGGACAACGCAGAAGTCCGTAGCAGCAAGTTATGGTATCTCGCTACCAACAGGCATCACAGGACTGGACGACTACGAGGTACAGGCATGTAACCCCGTAGAGTGGGTCAAAGGTGGATATGTGGATTATATCGCTCCGCAACTCTATTGGTCTACGCAAATAGCAGCACAATCGTATAGTGTGCTATGCAAATGGTGGGGAGATGATGTGTGCCGTTATTTCTCTGCTAAGTTGCCCGGTGACCAGAGAGTGGACTTCTTTGTCAGTCAGGCAGCATACCACGCATATCCAGAAAAAGATGGAAGTTACTACAGAGGCTACGACGATGGTGTCACCGAGATTCAACGCCAGATAGACTACAACCGTCAGTATGATGCTGTCACACCGGGATCAATCTTCTATAATACGAAAGCCTATCAGAAGATGCACGATGAATTAAAAGCATCACATTTTACCTACAAGGCTCTGCCGCCTGCTATGAATTGGAAAGCAACAACTACGCTTGCAGCACCAAATAACATCTCTCTCTCTGGGGCGACGCTCTCTTGGACACATACAGAAGCAGAACGTTTCACGGTCTATGCTTATCCTAAAGGTACAGATATGACGACAGCATTATCTACCTCGCAGTATCTCTTGGGTGTAGCCTATGGCAAGTCCTATGACCTGTCGGCACTCAGCGATATAGACAACTACACCATCGCCGTACGTGCGTATGACCGCTTCGGCGTGGAATATACACCTGCTCTGTATAATGAAGCGAAATCGGATATCACGTGGGTACTCAACGGAGGCACTGTCTCCGTTCCTGTACCCACTAACGCTAAGTTATGGGAATCATTTATGCCGTATTACAACACCTATTATGCAGGGCGGACGTATATCCCTCGCAGCACACAGACTATTGATAAGGTGTCCACTTTCGCCTATCCGTATATGCAGGAGATAATGACCGATGCCACATCAGAGTATAAATGGTTAGGCGATTATGTCTATTCCGTGGCTACAGCACAGGGCTATACACTAAGTACGAGTATGGATAATGCAGACGAGTCGGCTTGGCGTTGGACGGTACATGCTTTCTTCAACTGTTCGGAGGCTAACTCGTTGACAGTGAAAGTAGCAGGCTTTACCACAGCAGGACAACCCTCGGCATGGGGAAGTGCCTATCAATTAGCCCATGGTGGCGTTGTATTACCCTCCTCGGTCTCAGAGACGTACACGCTACCTACCCCCACCAAAGAGGGGGAAACTTTTCTCGGTTGGTATGACAACCCCTCTTTCTCGGGAAGTCCCCTCATCACTATCCCCGCAGGTTATACAGGGATACTCTATGCTCGATGGAGTGACAGCACCCCCTTTAACGTGTTTGATGTTTCTACAGGTAGTGCTACCGGAATAGCCGTATATGACACTATGGGAAGATATATGGGCAAGGATATCAGTGCACTCGGACATGGGGTCTTTATCATCACGAGTAACACTAACACGTCCAAGATTATTCTCTAATAGAATTAGACTGAAGAATGCTTGTCGTATCTGTATGTATAGAAAAGACTGCCTAACAATATTACATTATTAGACAGCCCTTTTTTTATGATATCTCAGAGCGAGAGATTATTCAGCCTTTCCGTCAGAACCAAGCACATTGATAATCTTGTGCTTGTAGAGTTCTTCCATCAGGTCACGAGCAGGACCACAGTACTTACGTGGGTCGAACTCGGCCGGTTTCTCCCAGAAGACCTTACGTACTGCAGCGGTAAACGCCAAGCGGCTGTCAGAGTCGATGTTAATCTTGCAGACAGCACTCTTGGCAGCCTTACGCAGTTGTTCCTCTGGGATACCTACGGCAGCCTCAAGTTTTCCTCCATATTTATTGATCATATCCACGTACTCCTGCGGTACAGATGACGAACCGTGCAGCACGATTGGGAAGCCGGGTAATTTCTCCATCACTGCGTCCAATACGTCGAATGCCAATGGAGGAGGAACAAGACGACCCGTCTGTGGGTCAACCTTGCACTGCTCAGGCTTGAACTTATATGCACCGTGGCTTGTCCCGATAGAGATAGCCAATGAGTCGCAGCTAGTGCGTGTGGCGAAGTCAATAACCTCTTCGGGTTTGGTGTAGTGGCTCTCTTCTGCGGCCACCTCATCCTCAACGCCGGCGAGTACACCGAGTTCAGCCTCAACCGTAACATCGTACTGATGAGCGTACTCAACTACTTTCTTGGTCAGTGCGATATTCTCCTCGTATGGCAGAGCCGAACCGTCAATCATGACGCTCGAGAAACCAAAGTCCACACAACTCTTGCAGAGTTCGAAACTGTCACCATGATCTAAGTGAAGCACTATTTGTGGCTTCTCCCAACCCAGTTCTTTTGCATACTCCACAGCACCTTGTGCCATATAGCGGAGCAGTGTTTGGTTAGCGTAGTTACGTGCGCCTTTAGATACTTGGAGAATAACAGGACTCTTGGTTTCGGCCGATGCCTTAACGATAGCCTGAAGTTGCTCCATGTTGTTGAAATTGAAGGCAGGAATAGCATATCCCCCCTTGATTGCCTTAGCAAACATCTCTCGAGTGTTCACCAGACCTAATTCTTTGTAACTTACCATAATACTTAGTTTAGTTAGTTCATATATCTTTTTTGTAACTTATTGTTTGTTTCACCTTCCTACTCGCTAACACGAAATACACTATCAGTGCAACGTATGCTACAATACCAACAATTGCTGCAGTTGAAGACGCTGCCCACTCGCTAAGATAGCACTCTGCACCGCAGAATTTTATCACAGCACTCACCACACCCATCAATGCTCCGCCTGCTATAAATCCACTTGCAATAAGTGTGCCTTTCTCTTGTCGCTTCTGTGCCAACGTCTCCGCCTCGGCACCGTCCTTGGACCTCTTGCGGCTGACAAACCACGAGATAGCACCACCTACCAACAGAGGTGTGTTTAGGTGAAGCGGAATGAACATACCCAAGGCGAAAGGCAATACGGGTACCTTCAATTGATTCAGTACCAACGCTAATATTGCTCCCGCGAGATACAGCATCCATGGTGCACCTTGCCCCGACATCAGCGGCTCTATCACCGCTGCCATGGCATTGGCTTGTGGGGCAACAAGCGCATTCTCGCCCGTGAAACCGTAAGTCTTATTCAGTATTATCATCACGCCACCAACCGTAGCCGCTGACACCAATGTGCCAAGGAACTTCCATGTCTCTTGTTTCTTAGGCGTAGTGCCAATCCAATATCCTATCTTCAAATCGGTAATGAATCCGCCTGCCATCGACAATGCCGTACATACAACGCCGCCAATCACCATGGCACCCACCATGCCGCTCGAACCTCTCATACCTATTGCCACAAAGACAACCGATGAAATGATAAGGGTCATCAGTGTCATACCACTTACGGGGTTACTGCCCACAATAGCAATAGCATTTGCTGCCACCGTAGTGAACAAGAATGCTATCACCGCTACTACTACGAAAGCCACTATTGCCTGCCAGAAGTTGTGTAGCACACCTACCCAGAAGAATACGAAGGTTACCAACAACGCTGCTGCAATAGCAATCACGAGGAACCGCATACTCAAGTCGCGCTCCGTACGTAGTGTCGCTGATGCCACTGCTTTACCTTTGCCACCTATTTCCTTGCCCGCCAAACCTACTGCCGACTTGATTACACCCCAACTCTTGACGATACCTATCAGCCCCGCCATCGCAATAGCACCGATACCGATATTCCGACCATAGTTCGCGAATAGTGCCTGCGGGTCAGCAGTTTCCATACCTGGTACTGAACCTAATAATGGGAGCAACACCCACCATACAAAGAACGAACCGGCACATATCACTGCCGCGTATTTCAAACCGATGATATAGCCCAATCCCAACACTGCCGCGCTGGTGTTTATTGAGAATACTAATTTGAATTTCTGTGCTAACAACTCCCCCCAGCCAGTCATGCGCGTACTCAGACTCTCCGTCCATAGACCAAACGTGGAAACGATAAAGTCGTATAACCCGCCAATACCTGCTGCCCATATCAATGGCTTCGCTTGACTGCCGCCCTGCTCTCCCGACACCAACACTTGCGTTGTGGCTGTCGCCTCAGGGAAAGGATACTCACCGTGCTTTTCCTGCACGAAATACTTGCGGAAAGGTATCAAGAACAATATGCCCAAGCAGCCACCCAACAATGACGAGAGGAAGATCTGTATGAAGTTTACAGTGATATCAGGGTACTTCGCCTGCAGGATATACAGCGCAGGCAGCGTGAATATCGCCCCGGCCACTATCACGCCACTCGATGCTCCTATTGATTGGATAATCACGTTCTCTCCGATGGCGTTCTTGCGATGTAGTGCCGATGACAGACCCACTGCAATGATAGCAATAGGGATAGCCGCCTCGAACACCTGACCTACTTTCAATCCAAGATAGGCAGCCGCTGCAGAGAATATCACAGCCATCAACACACCCATTAGCACACTGTACGGTGTGACTTCCAAGTAGTTCTGTTCGGGTTTCAAGATGGGGGTGTACTTTTCGCCTTGTTTGAGTGGGCGGTTTGCATTTTCAGGAAGATGGGTTGATTCTTTCTTTTCCATAATGACACAGGTGTACTTCTGAGCGCAAAGATACACCTTTTGTTTGGTTTGAACAAATCATCTCCTATTTTGTCAAGTGCTCTTTGCATTTCAGTGGGCATGATGTTTTCGCATAAGGAATATCGTTAGACCGACATAGAAGGCTGTTGTGGCTATCCTGAGTATAGTACATAGTATAAAAAAGCAGCAGCCCAACTTCTGTTAGGCTGCCGCTTTTGCGGAAAGAGAGGGATTCGAACCCCCGAACCCTTTCAGGTCAACGGTTTTCAAGACCGCCGCGATCGACCACTCCGCCATCTTTCCTTCATCTCTATACGAGTCAGTGAAAAGTGGCGCAAAGGTAGTGCTAAATTCTGATACGTACAAATCTTTTTGAGTATTTGGGTAAAATATGTATTGTCCGATAACAAACGTGCCGCCGTCGATACTATTTCTTTGGCATGGTACTTGGGACCTACGTAGGTGTATAGGTCAAATTGCAGACTAAAAGGCGGTAAGTCTTTATAGGTCTAATCTCTATTTTATCGGGTCAAGACAGTAGTCACGACGGAGACAGGACGAAGACGGCAAGTCCACACAGAGGTCTTTGATGTCCGCCAAACAAGCACTATCTACAATCCGATATTTGAATAGTGAATTTAACGGTTTCGGTAGTCGGTGGGATTATAAAGCATACTGCTGCAAATCGTTGCCTGAGAGAATAATAGGCGTGCCGTCTATGTAGGGCGGATTGGTACTCAGACGCTGCAAATTGACTAACTTAGCAACATCTATGTGGGGTTGCAGTTGCACCTCTTCATCGAACACAAAACAGAAATATTTACCGGTCGGATTAGGATAAAGGGCACGGCGCATACGCTCCTCACTCATAACAGCATGGTGGTGGACATGGAAGACACGGTATCGGTTCGCCGATAATGAAGATAATATAACTATTGTTTTTGCAGTACCAATAAATGTTCCTCTGTAATCCTCTTCTGTCCCATTGATTGGTGCTCTAATTGGCGTATACTGTCTTCTATAATTATCCAATTATTTATGGTAAATAAATCCAACAACCATTGTACAAAACTAATTTGCTGATTCTTCCGTTTTGTATCTGATACCGTCATACAAAAATACCCATATTGTTTTACTTGAGACATTATGTTAAGGTATATAACTCGCATTTCTTCAAAGAATAACCGTTCACAATCTCGTTTATTTCTTTTGTTTCGCGCACCTGTTTCTGCTGCTGTTGCTTCTTCTATATCTTCATTAAACAAATAATAGGATAGCCTATTATTCCGAGCAAAATCAACAGCGAAAGGATAAGGCGGTGAGGTAATGACAATATCTGCTTTCTTGTCAAGTTGTATTGTACCAGCATTACCACAATATACAACAGCCCTATTTGTCAAATTCTCAGTTTCACGAATTGCCGATAATAACCAAATACATTTTTTCTCAAATTCTGTTTTTAGAGAAATCTTAGTTTCTTTATTCGGTAAGATATTATCAGACAAATATCCCAAATTCCATATATTACGCTTATTACAAACTTTATTGAGAAGCGAAGACAAAATCACCTCGAATAAGTTGCAATAAGTTTCATCTTCTATTTTTTGGATTGCATTGAATAAGATACATAAATCCAAATAGTTGT
>CAVKDW010000014.1:18607-37031 GCA_963655075.1 Muribaculaceae bacterium
TAGTTGTCTTGGGTAAACCAAACATCAGAATCCTTAAATACAATAGGAGTTATTGTCAGTAGCATTAAGAATGTTTGTGATAGATTTTTCTATTTGGTATTTATGTCTTGTCCTAAATTAGGTTGACTATTTTGTATGGTATGCCGGAGTTAGGTAGACTCGGTGTTAAACTTAATCCGAAGATTGTTGACTATTATGCTTGCAGCAGAGCGTAGCGTCTTTGCAGAGCCGTAAGCACACTTTGGTATGCTACCGGATTAAGACCTTGGAAAGTCGTTTTCTTCTTCAACTCATCCAATGGCATAGTCATCAGTAACTTAGCGATACACTCATCGGCAAATGAGTTAGAAACGACATTTACTCCTGTGAAATCCAATGCTATGCGCTCGTCACCATTCAGTAGTGGTAACAATTTCTCTCTAATCTCCGAGCCGAGTTGACGAGTTCCGAGATCCTTACCAAAATCGATAAAACGAAATGTTACCATAATTCTTCTACATCTTTATTGTCAATAAACTCCTCATTATATTGTGAGGCACAATCCGTTCGGTTTGCAACCACCTCATTCGGATCAATCTCCTTATTGGTTTGTATCTCCATGAATACGGTCGTGCCTTGCCATATTTTACTTGGACTAACGACCATCTCTCCGTTTTGAAGAGTAAGTCGGTGCTGTCCGGAATGGATCTCAAAACATATACCTATCGTCTGCGCTAACAGCGATGTTGAATACAGTCCGAATCCCATACCTTTTCCATCGGTAACGGCATCCTTGACACATTCAAGCAACGCTTGTGCTTCTGTAATATCGCGATATTTAGGATCTTCTGAGAGCGATTTCCATACACCGATTCCATCGTCTGCAACAAGAAACCGAAGCGTGTGTCGAACTAGGTCATATTGCGTCAAAACGGTTCCTAATATCTTTCCGGAATGTGTCAGCACATTATCCAGTACCTCATAAAAGCAGTAACTCAATGCCTGCAAGACGGTCGTCTCAATCTCAATATGTTGGGTAAGGATACCTATTACTCGTTGGTATACCGAGTAGATACTCTCTGCATCAAAGACATCAATAGTCACCGATTCCTGAGTATTGAAGTATTCTTTTATGAGCGAACTAATGTCCATTATTGTTTGTCTGTACTAAACTTGCAGCAAAGGTACAAAATAATCCTGATATGACAAATTTATTTTCATTTTGTCAAAGGATTTGAATATTTGAATAGCGAATTTAGCGGTCACGGTAGTCGGTCGGATTAAGACCGAGGTTGTGCGTGACATAGCGACTAAAATAGGCGGGAGAGGAGAAACCTAACTTATCTGAAATGGCGACAAAAGACAACGACTTATCGCGCAAAAGCCGAGAAATCTCAACCGAAGTGTAACGATTTATCCAGAAATTAGCCGGATAGCCACTCACTTTCTTCGACACCTCGGACAGGTATTTGGCGGTTACACAAAGTTTGTCCGCATACCATGTAACCTCACGGTGCGTGCGGAACTCACCGTTCTCCAATAAGGACAAAAAACGATTCATAATCGATGCATACTGCGAAGAGATGTCATATTCTTGGTAAAGACAAGAATGGAAATCGAAGAAATCCAAGATGAGCGTCTGTACGGTGTTAATCATCAAGTCGCCGTAGAAATGATGCTCCGTCTGCGCAAGGCGCATGCGGAGTGTTTCAAGATCATTGTAACACAAGCGATATTGCTCCTCTGTGAGGTGCATGATGGGGTTGAGAAACAACGCTAATTGTCCCTTCGTTCCATAGTTGGCTTGAGGTGTGGAGAGATTGATAAAAGCCGATGTGACATACACCACCATCACGCGGAAATCAGCATCGGGCTCAATCCTGTCCATCAACTTACCTTTGCGAACGATGAGCAGGTCGCGCTCAGAGAGCGTCTTTTCTTCACCATTGAAAACAAAACGGCAACTACCTCCTATACAGAGAGCATGCCCAAGATAGTCCTCGTAACGGTCAGTTCCGAGTCCGCTGAGGGTGTCGGCGATGATGATTGATTCCATAGTATGTTTCGCATTAAAGGTTCACTTGTACAAATGTTATTTCGGTATTGCACGAATGCGTATCGATTAGTCTTCGATTTTCCAATTCAGCATAAACTGCTTGGCTTGCTCGTAGTCCATACGGAAGATACGCTCCTCTTTGTTGAGCGCACGCATGGCTGCCATTTCCTCGTCGGATAAGGAAAAATCGAAGATATGGATGTTCTCCTCGATATAGTCGTGGCGAGTGGCACCCGGAATAACTGAGAGACCCTCCTGTAGATGCCAGCGCAGAATGATTTGTGCGGCAGTCTTGCTATGTACAGCAGCGATAGCATTGATAACCGAGTCACGCAACAAAAGACCATCGCTCATTGCACCACCAAGCGGAAACCAACACTCTACCTGAATACCGTATTGACAGGCTTTCTCACGCCATTCGATACGCTGCGCATACGGGTGCAACTCCATTTGGAATACAGCGGGCATTATCTCTACACTATCTACAAGGGCATGGAACAGCGAATCGGCAGCATCGAAATTGCTGATGCCCAAGGCACGCACCTTGCCCGCCTGCACGGCTTTCTCCATATCACGCCACGCTCCGAGAAAATCGCCCATCGGTTGATGGAGATAGAGCAAGTCAATATGGTCGGTCTGCAGACGGTCGAGCATCTTGTTGATAGCCTCCATCGTAGTACCCTCGCCGTATTCGGTCGGCCATAGTTTGGAGGTAATCCATATTTCTTCGCGCGGGACACCGCTTTCGCGAACAAACTCATTGACGGCTTTGCCCACGCCACGCTCAACACGGTATGCATGGGCGGTATCGATGTGCCGATAGCCCTGACGGAGCGCATGCAGTACGGCATCACACGCCACGCTGTCGCCGGGGACATTGTAGGTTCCGATACCAAAACGCGGCATCAGAATGCCGTTGTTGAGGGTTATGTAGGGTATTCCGTCCCTGTTAATCTCTTGGGCGGAAAGGGGTTGAATGGTTGCCATAATGAGAATGATTAAGAGTATTTGTATAAAATGATTCCGTTTCATATTCGTTAGTTTAATGTTTGATTATTTTCGACCTGCCAAATATCTCCGATTCGTATAAGTTCTGTCCACGAGGAATATCAACCGTCCCGTAGTCGCTGAACACCATGTCCCCCATCACATTGCTGATTCGGTTGGTGCGTGTATAGGTGGCGTTCTGCGCCGTCTATTCAAGCAGGAAGAAGAACAGCAGGGCGTTGTACACCTACTCCGCCGTGGGCAGAAACTCGTGCCGTGCGCCGTTTTTCTCGTGGAAGGTCATCCTGCTCAGTCCAAATACATCCGTTATGTCCGCCATGGCTTCTATCTGCACCAGTATCTCGCGGTACGCCGAATCGCCTGTGCCGCTTGCCGCCCATATATAGAATGCGTCCCGATAGGGCGACTGACGAACTATGTCTGCCAAGTAGCGTGCCGTTTCCTGTGGGCGATACATACCTGCAAACCTACCAAGCGACCAACAGTCGCCGCTCATCGGCAGGAAATAACGGAAATAGTTGAGCGTTTCCGCCAAGGCATACCATGTGGTAACGCCTCCCATCGAGAAACCACCTATGGCGCGGTGGTCGCGCGAAGCCTCTATGCCCGCTTTGTCGGGCGAGGAGAGAAATGTGCGATAACGGCTCTCCACAATGGGTATCAAGTCGTTCACTAACTCAGTGGGCAGTGCCTTGCAGTATGGGTCAGCATCTGCATAATTGGCAGTGGGTTGCCCATAGTTGTAACTCGGAGACACCACGATAGTGGGAGCCGCCTCGCCGTTCTCAAACAGGTGGTCAAGCACTTTGCGTTGCAGTCCGCCTTCCGCCTCGAAAGTGGTGGCAGCAGTTCCGTAATGTCCGTGTACGAGGTACAGCACATTATACCGCTGTTCGCTGTCTGCATCGTAGCCGTAAGGCAGATAGACATACGCTGTGTTGGTGCGCTCGCGCCCCGTTCCCTCGGCATAGTCACGGGTGGTGTAGTCGATACGCTCCACACGCCCACGATGTTCCGCTTCCTCGGAGTAATCGGCGGGATAGGAATATGTCTTCGTAACAAGACTTGTATATTCAGAGCGGTCGCCGTCCGCTGACGGTTGTCCGGCAGGCGTGTCCGGCGTCGGAGCATTGTGTGCTTTGCACCCACACAAGCCGACTGCCAAAACAATCAGTGTCAGGACCTTGTTCATAAATCTCCAACTACTAATCCTCTGCAGGAAGCAGGTTGATACGCTGCAGCCGTTCGGTTATGTTGCTTTCGTTTACGCGGCTGCTTGTCAGTCCGCAGCCCGTCAAGTGTTTGGCGGCGGGTGTCAGTTCGGCAATGCGTGCCAATGTTTCGTCGCGGTAGGTAGATGCGTATGTGCAGAACGGCACTACGGTCTTGCCGGAGAAATCGTAACTCTCGGCAAAGGTGCAGATAATCATCGGCGTTGTCCACCACCATACCGGGCAGCCGATAAACACGATGTCGTACTGTTCCCAGTTGGATACCGTATCCTGTATAGCGGGGCGAGCATCGGCTTCTTTCTCTGCACGCGCCACCTCTGTGGTTGGGGTGTACTCAGTTGGGTACGGCGTAACGTGCTCAATACGGAACAGGTCAGCCCCCGTAAGCACGGCAATCTGTTGTGCCATACGTTGGGTAGTGCCACCCCAACTGAAATACGCCACCAGCATGCGTGTGCTGTCCGTGGGCGTGGTGGGGTTAGCGACAATCTCCCCGTCACCAATGACGGGATTGTTACCATTGCATGCTGCCAATAGAGGCACAAGGGTTATCATCAGAACGGATAATACTTTTTTCATAATCAGTTGCTTAAAGATGTTTATTTGTTTGTCTGTCAAATGTTTTCGGCTGCAAAGATACTGCCGTTTTGTTCGGCTTTGCAACTTTCTATGTTGCAATATGTAATTGGGGTAGTAATTCCCGGAATTAAGGTAATCCCCATTGCCTATTCCTGTTAGAGATACCATTTTTCTGCCTGTTTTTGGGTAGGACAGCACGGTTTTACATTTCCGTCGCAAAATTATAACAAACCCACAAACTACCACTTACACAAAAAGCGGATGTCCTTTACATTTTTTCCGATTCCTTCGCTAAGAGGGAAAAATGTACCGAACATCCGCAAAAAGGATATGTAGCCAAATGATTCGGTGTGTCGGAAATAGTGCGCTTATAGGTTCGTTATATGTTGCTTATAGGTTGCGCATCCCTTGCTTGTAAGGAGTTCTGCTCAGCCCACTGGGCTTCGCGTCGCTACGGCGCTCAGTGCACATGGCGCACCCGCCTTACGCTTCACCCTTGCTGCTTGGCGCGAGGATGAAGGGGAAAAGAAAGGAGCAAGCGATGGGAGCATTTTTTCCGTTAATATCCGTTAAAAACAGAGAATGGCAGGTGACGAACATATAATTACCCACGGATTAAACCGGTAAATTTCCATAGTAGCCATAATAGGAGTATGATTATTGCTGCGGCACCGATACAGGCTAAGTATTTTACCACGCGAGGTACATACTTTTCAGGTGGAGAATGAACGACAATTTCCTTGTCTTGATAGATAGTATCTGTACGAGTGATAATGCGCTCCTGCCAGCGGTCGTGCCAACGGTCGAGATAGACGGTATCACCACGGATGTATTCGCGGATATAGATGCTGTCGCGGCGATAGGTGCTGTCACGCTGCAATGTGTTCGTCAGGGTGTGCGAGGTCGTATTCGCGGGCGGCACGCTGACCCTCGATGTAGTGCATGCGCTGCTCCAAAGGACAAGGCACATCATACAAAGGATACGGGTCAAAGTTGATAATCTCAATATAAATGGGTTCATAACGTTTGGTTTTGCGGTCGTTGTAATTAGTTAGCAGTATTTCACGCAGTTTGTTGAGCGTGCGGCGGGAGGACAGCAGACACGGCTGTGCCGGTTCGGCAGAGCCCAAAGGCGGATAGAGCAGGTCTGCCACACCGACCAAGATACAACCTGCCGTATCACGGGGATAGTTGCCGGTATGTATCCGAATGCCCGTGCGTCCGACCACGTTGCCGATGAGAGGAAGCACCTCGCCGAAACGAGGAGACATAGTAAGCGTGACAGGATAGAAACCTGCGGGGATAGCGACATCGGTGCGCTCCAAGGTAGAGCAAAACCAATGATTGTCAATAAGCAGTTCGCCACAGATGGCGTTGCCTTGCGGCTTTTTGCGTATGAGTTTCAGTAACATATTTTTTAGTTTAGAAGTTGATGAGTTTATAAGTTTATGCGTGGTTTAGATAGTTTAGTGTTGAGAGTTGAGAGAAGTTTATAAGCAGAAAGTTTTATAGTTTTGCACATACCACTTTCCACTTAACGATGCGGGACGCGTCATCTCCATACTACTATCAACCGCTCTAAACACTCAACTCTAAACGCAACACCTAACCTCGATATTTGTAGCGATAGTCTATGCCGACGATAGAGCCGGAGAAAGTGAGGATTTCGCCTGCGGGTGGCAGGGCAATTCCTGCGACCAGTAATGCGCACCCGAAGGTGCGCATCGCGGTTGCGAGAATGAGTTGCAAATGTTTCATTCTGAGTTGAAAGTTAAAAGTTGATGGTTGATAGAAGTTGAGAGGTGAGGGGTTAGAGTTGAGTGCAGTGGAGAGTGAATAGAAGAAAGTAGTCTGTGCAAAACTATACAACTTTCCACTTTCCAACTGCTCTAAACACTCCACTCTCAACGCTTAACTATCTCCTTACGCGATTTCGTCTGCACATTGGTGCCAAACATACTGACGAAGGGTGCGGTACTGCGTTTGCAATTTGAAAGCCGCAATGTCGGCAGGCATTTTTGTGGCATCTTGGAGACGCTTCCTTGTTGCCGTACAGATAACTCCGAAACGAGTGCGGTACTCCACCTCGGACTGCGAGGGTGTGGACTTGCGCTTGCCCATGATGTGGGTGTAGTTGGGATTAGCCAACATTGCCGCATTGGAGGTGGCTGCCTGACGGCGCATGAAGGTTACGGTACTTGCCTTTGACAATTTGCCACTGAAGGATTTGACGGGATCGATGAATGTAATTTTAGCCATTTGGTTGATTAGTTTAGAAGTTTATGGGTTTATATGTGGTTGAAATAGTTTATTAGTTGTTGAGTGTTGAGAGTTGAGAGTTGAGAGCAGTAGAATAGTAAGGAAATGCTGTATAGGAAACGGGATAATATCCCGCGCTAAGAAACAATACTTTCCTTGTATAAGTCTACTGCTTTCTACACACAATTACAGATTAGGGTTTGGCGTATTCCTGAGCAAAGACATAACCATGGAGAGTTTTGTACTTTTTCTGGTTTTTCCATTTGAGTAGATACTGCGCCCGCTGCGAGGCATCGGAAAGAATGGTATTTACCTTTGCCTGCACGGTCTTCATCTTCTGCTGTGCAGCCTGCTGTCCTTCGGTAGGAGGCTGATTGGTAGCAGGGTGCTTGAGGGCGACACCGATAACCTGATTATCAAACTTGCGTACACGGGTGTACACTTGGTCTGTCTTGGCATATTTGCCACTAATTGCATCGAAATGTGTCATAGGCTCTATTTTAGCCATAATAAAAACGGGGGTGTGATGTAGCATACAACTTTGTATGTCCCCTTAGCACACCCGAGGGGAAGATGAGTAGAATAACGCAACACTTATCCAAGCGCTTGGTTGCTGTTGACATGACGATAGTACTGCATCTTTGTCCAAAAAACGAAACAGAAAGTGCATTTTTTAGAATTTCGGGCAGACAGAATGGTAGATTTGGCGAACACGATTGGCGGTGAGGTGCATGTGGGCGGCAATCTCGGAAAAATCTTCGTCGTTGAAGAAACGGCGCACCAGAACTTCCCTCTGTTTCGCATTGAGATGACGGAGGATTTGCTCGACCTTGGTGCGTCTGTCCATTTGGTCAGGGATTGGGGGATCTGCCGCAGCAAGCGTGTCTTCTAACGTATAGGAATCCTTTGCAGTTCCCATGGGAGCATCAAGGGAGTCGAAAGGTTGTGAGGCATACAATATAGGAAGGATGGCGTTTGAATCTATATGAAGCCGTTCTGCCAGTTCGTCGATGGTTGCTTCCCGTCCGTTGGCAGCAAGGAACTGCTGCTGTACACGGAAAAGGCGTTGTGCCAACAAACGCATACGCTCGGGCAGACGAATGGGATGCCCTACCTCGGTGAGTGCATGACGGATTTCCTTGTTAATCCAGTTGCAGGCATAGTTGGCAAAAGGAGTCCCATAGGAAGAATCATAATGGTCGGCAGCCTCGACTAATCCGATATTGCCTGCTCCGATAAGGTCTTCGAGGTCGAGCCCGCAATGCCGGTACAGAGTTGCAATCCGAACAACCAGCCGATAATTGCTAACGACGAGTGCATCGCGCGGGTTCATACTTGCCACATTGGCGTGTTCTACTTGCCGGAAATATGCACGCATTGCCGGTGTGCGGTCGATGATAGAATGATATTTTTCCATCGTAGAGAAAAGAGCCGTTTTTTAAGGTCGAACCAACAGCGGTTCGGTTGCCTGACGACTACACCCTACGCGGAAAAGGGCGAGTTTCTTCGGTAATAGTTTCGGTAATGAACAGGAAAACGGGTGCTACAAGGCATTCACAACGCACAAAAAGAAAAATCGAAACAGACTGATATACAGAATGTTTCGACTATGGTGAAGAAAAATGCAAAATTTTTATCGGGTTACCGAAAGAATTACCGAAAAAAGACGCGCAGTCGGTAGGCTGCGCGTATAGAAGGATTAGGAGGCAATGAAATCAAGGGATTGTTGTAGAATACGGATACATTCGGCAATAATCGGTAAATTTCCTTTGGCACAGGCTCCGCTGTTTAGACCTGTAAGGTGTTGCCCTTCTTGATTAACAAAATGTTTCTGCAAGACCGTGGTTAAACCATGACCACCCGGTATAGAAATAAGGTTGTGTTTTTTAATCTGACGAAATAACTCATACAAATTACCAACACCACCACCAATCCAAATGATATTACAAATACACGATTTGCCAGAGAATAGAGCCTCAAAATCATCGGGATTAGTAGAATCGGCTATCCAACCTTGCTCAACAAGGTATTGTTGCAGTGCTGCAATATGATAGTCGCTAAGCATAGCCCCTTTTTGAAAGGTTATAAAGGGGGATAATACAGGCAGCAATGTCGCGTGTTTGGGTTGTGAGGTGGGCTTGGGTGTGGGAGCAGGAGATGTAGCCATATCGGCTTGGATAAGTTCGATGAGATAGCGGAAACGGAAAAAGGCGGATTGGGCAGATTCTACCAGTTTGTCTTGGTAATTGTAGATAAAGTGGGCTACATTATGTGCTAAACCATCAAACGAAAAATAATGATTTGCATAGGTGCAGAACTGAAACAAAGCATAATAAAAGAGTTGTGTTTTCTTCTTGCTGACACCATCCAATTCAAATGGAATAGAGACAGATGCAGCCTGATTTTTGGAAAACTCTTTTATTTTGAGTTGCATGAATTCTGATTTGTATAATTCTTCCAAGGCATTTTCACAACGTGCCTCAAGCCAATCGCCGTTAAAAGGACAGGTTAGATGATTCTTTTGAGATTCATAGTCTTCAGATATGGCTTTGTTGGACGAACAAAACTTGAGATAAAGTTGTTTTGCAAATACAGAGTATTGTTCATCAGACCATGTCCTATGCAGTCTTTTGTTTAGGAGATTAAGTATATCGCATAAGTGCACTATTGATTGGTAAATCATGTGCTGGGTGATAGCCGCATTTGTATATTTACCACACAGAATGTTGAGCATATTGAATACAGTGTCTGCCGCGACCATATTACAATAAGTAGCAGTAAAGGGTGTCGGCAGATATTTTGTAAATCCTTTAAGAGACGGAATATCGTAGATGTTTTGGGCAGATGTTGTCCATGCACTCCGTAAGTAATTGTTCACCAATCCTTGTTTTTGACTCATCCAACAGCCATTTATCCAAAGAACAGGGTTTGTCCAAGTTCTGTAGTCAATATCATAGTCCAAATTGATACACACATTGGTGTCGGCTTTTTCTGCCTCTGTTGCGAAAAATTGTGTCACTTGCTCGACTTCAAATAGCAATCCTAACAGGCGTAAACGTCCCGTCACATCATCTGTGACTTTGTCGCAGCCTTGAAGTTTGGTTTTGAGTTCCTCAAGGCGTGTAAGATATTTTGTTTTTTCAGGCATTGACTATGTATATCCGAAGGGCGAGGGAGCGATGGGGACGGCGATAATGTAACCGACCAAGAAACCGCTATATGATACGGCGATACTATCGCCGGCTAAGAAACCGCTATAATACATATATATAATTTTAGCCAAGATTTAAGAAGCGGGAAAAGAAGAGTTTGATTTTTTCCAGTACCCGCGCTTTGGTTTCAGCCCGTTGCCCTGCGGCTGCGCCAAAGAGAGGCATAGGCGGCAAAATACGGGTGATAGCCGTGCCTGTCTCCGTAACATAGCCATCGCGGAATGCCTGTTGGACAAAAGAGCGTGTGGCGGTGTCATTAAGATGTTCGTCGGTGATGATAGCCGACAGTTGCTGTTCTTTTTGCTCAGCGATATACTTTGTCCAATCGGAAAAGACATCCGTATCCTTGGCTGGTGTCATGCGTTCGACAAAACGAAGGATGAGTTCTTTCTTGTCACGCATATCGGGACTGGCATCAATGGAACGGCGGATTTTGAGGGCAATCTCTTTGTCCTGACAGAGGGAATCGTGGTAACGCTGAACCAGTATCAAGATATAGTCGATGTTAATCTGAATCTGCTTGACCAATTCCATTTCAAACTCGACATCATCGGTAATCTTCTCTTTGTTGTGCTTGTTCTGCTGCACCATTTCTTCGTGAAGATGGTTGTACCACGACAAGTAGTCCTGGCGCTCACCATCGGAGATAATCTGCATCTTCTGCCGCAGTGCATCATCTTCGGGCGTGTATTGGTCGAAAGGAGCCAACAGGTTTTGCATACGCAGGATTTGGCTCATAAGGCGCACAAAGTCTTTTTGCTCTTTTTCACTCTTCATATCCTGCAAGGAAGAGAGCGGGAAACGCTCCAGCAGCAAACGAATGACCTCGACATAGCCCTCGTGGTGTCCCTTATCATCATCGTAGCCCTCGTAATAGTCATGGAACGGACGCAAGACAATGACACCACCGGCATCCTTATCGCCAAAGAGGGCAAAAGAGTCGTTGGTTGCTTTCTCCAGATTGCGGAAGCAGACGATATTGCCGCAATCCTTGACCGAATTGAGAATACGGTTGGTGCGGCTGTAGGCTTGCAACAAGCCGTGCAACTTGAGGTTCTTGTCCACCCACAGGGTGTTGAGTGTCTTGGCGTCGAAACCGGTAAGGAACATGCCGACAACGATGAGCAGGTCGATGTCGCGGTTTTTCATACGCAGGGATACATCCTTGTAGTAGTTGCCGAACTTATCGCCCGAGATATCGTAGTTGGTGCCAAAAGTGGCATTGTATCTATCGATAGCACCCGAGAGGAACTCTTTTGCCGTAGCGGATAACTTACCCATCTCGTCTGGGTTCTCGTCTTGCACATATCCCATATCGTTTTCCTCCTCGTTGGCGGCATAGGTGAAGATAGTAGCAATACGGAGTGTTTCCCCAGGACGGTCTTTCATCTGACGCTGGAACTCGTTGTAGTACGCCATCGCACTATCGACGGAATCGACAGCGAGAATAGAATTGAAGCCCGAAAGAGCCACTTTGTTTTTCTTGGCTGCGACTTTGTTTTTGCTCGTAACTATCTGCTCGATGTTGTAGGTCTGTGCAAAACCGTATTGCTCCTGCTGTTTGGTTTTCTGCGTGTAGTGGTCGAGGATATAGGTTACGACTTTGCGGATACGTTCCGGCGCATAGAGAGCACTATCTTCCTCAATGCCCCAAACGGATGTGTCGGCAATCTCCGCTTTGGCTTTCATCGTAGAGATATAATCCACATGGAAGGGGAGGACATTGCGGTCGTTGATGGCATTGATGATGGTGTAACTATGCAGTTGGTCGCCAAAAACCTGTTCTGTGGTTTTTAGGTTGGACTTACCCGTTTTTTGTGCATTGACAGAAAAGATGGGTGTACCCGTGAAACCAAAAATCATGTAACGCCGGAAACGTTTGACTATTTGTGCGTGCATCTCACCAAACTGCGAGCGATGGCACTCATCGAAAATCATGACCACATTATCATCAAGAATGGTGATATCCTCGCGCTTGGATTTGAGCAAGGAGGAGAGTTTCTGGATGGTGGTGATGATGATATGGCAGTTGGGGTCGTTGAGTTGGCGCAGGAGGACGCGATAGTTGGCATTGGAGTTGGCAGAGTCTTTCTCGAAATTGTTGTACTCCTTCATAGTCTGATAGTCGAGGTCTTGACGATCCACAACAAAGAGCACTTTTTTGACTTCAGGGAGTTGCGTAGCCAGTTGGGCGGTTTTGAACGAAGTGAGCGTCTTGCCCGACCCTGTGGTGTGCCAGATATACCCACCTGCCCGGCGTTGTCCTTGCCAACGATTGTTGATAGCGGTCTGGATATGCAGCAGAATGCGCTCGGTGGCGGCAATCTGATAGGGACGCATGACCATTAGTTGTTTGTCGACCGTAAAAACACAATAGCGTGTCAGCACATTGAGGAGTGTATGAGCGGACAGGAACGTATTGGCGAAATCCTGCAAGCCGCAGACCTGCCGGTTCTCGGCATCCGTCCACCACGAGGTGAACTCAAACGAGTTGGACTCCACTTTTTGATGGAGGATATTCTGCTTGTGCTGTTCCTCTTCTTTGGCAAAACGGGTGGTATTGGAGTAGTATTTGGTTTGCGTACCGTTGGAGATAACGAAAATCTGTACATAATCGAAGAGGGCACGCCCTGCATAGAATGATTCGCGCTGGTAGCGGCTGATTTGGTTGAACGCTTCGCGGATAGAGACTCCGCGGCGTTTGAGTTCGATATGCACAAGCGGCAGACCATTGACCAGAATAGTCACATCGTACCGATTTTTCGCTGCACCACCCGCAGGAGTGTATTGGTGAATGACCTGCAGGCGATTGTTGTGGATATTGCGTTTGTCAAGAAGGCGAATATTGCGGTTCTCCCCATTGTCACAGATAAGCAGACGGACGTAGTCGCGCTGAATGATTTGCGTCTTGTCCTCGATGCGCAGATTTTCACCGGCAAGGTCGGAAGACAAGAAACGGTTCCATTCCAAGTCGGAGAAATGGTAGTCGTTGAGGGCTTCGAGTTGGCAGCGGAGGTTACGAATGAGAGACGGCTCGTCCACCACATCACGGGCATATCCGTAGCCGAGGCTGATGAGTTGGTCGATGAGGCGTTGCTCTAACATGGCTTCGCTCTGGTAGGCATCGGGCGACTGAGGGGCTGCCTCGTAACGAGCCACGACCGTGCTGCGGTCTTGCTCTACTACTATGTTGAATTGGTCGGTCATACTCTATTCGTTTAATTTTTTGCTATTTTCGAGCGATTTATTCGCCTGAAAAATAGCGTGTTATGCGGAACGTGCGTTTAAGATAGGGGCTTGAATCGTTTAGATATTTTACCTATAAACACACTCCTAAAGGGTTAATTTAGCAGCATTTTTACCGTTTAGATTTTCTATTTGTAATTGACTGATAGTCAGTACTGTACATTGTATTCCGTTTAGAAAATATCATTTAAGCATTTACTTTTTCAGTATCCAATACTTGTCTTTAAAAGCAATTTTTCCATCCATTCTAAGAGCGGATAGCAGGTTCTGCACTTTTGCCGCTTTCTGTTTTTCGGACAACACCGGCGATAGTTTATCTATTATCAACTTGGTAATTTCCGCCTTTTTCACCTTTTTGTATTTACGAATATACTCAATAATCATATCCTTGTAATGTGCATCATCAAAATTCCTGTTTTTGATATATTGAATGCGTAAATCATTATTCCCTGTAGGTTCAACCACGTTATAGGAAAGATAAAAGTTAGGTTTCCGTCCTTCGATATATTTCTGTTTACGAAGATAGGTGATTTCATCGTCTGTTAATGTTTTGTGTTTCTGTACTTTATCCAACATAATAATATCGGATAGAGTTAAATCTGATACGTTTGCCAATATCTTAGCAAAATTCTCATCAATAACTTTGCCTATAATATCGACTCTTACCATCCCGTTTGAGAAATCGTAATCAGGCATCGGGAATAGTCTGCGTCGTTGATTTCCAAACATTTTCTTGATACCTCCTCCTTCTGTCTCAATCATATTGAGGTTTCGCATTGCCTCTACAAGAAAACGATTTCGATATATTGATTCCGGGCAATCTTTTTGTACAACATCTTCGACACTACCTGGCAAGAATGAGCCATAATTCCTGAATATCAAATGGTCGTCTTCAAATTCTGTAACTTCAATACGTGCCGCCTGTGTGTAATCCTGGTGTGCGATACAATTGTTGAGAGCCTCTCGTATATTAAAAGGATCATACCGAAGTATCTCCTCAGGAAAAAGGGAACCGTATTGCATATATGTATAGCGTGTATTTCGGATCTTGCCAAAAACCTTATCTACAGCCAAAATAAATGGCATCCCATATATAGCATAGTCTTTGTTTTCGTTAGTTGCCGTTTTGAGTTCCCAACGTATTTTGGCGACATACGGAGACAGCAAAAATTCACTTTCTTCTTTTCCTAACAAGATAATGGCAGTACGAGTAATTTTCCCTCTTTGTGTCAGTTTTGCTTTATTGAGAAACGTGACATCATCCCATGTTTTCACTTCCTCCAACCTGTCTGCATTTCGTTTGGCAAATTCTACACGTGCCTTTGCTATAGCCATAGGATCTAAATCATCCAATGTAGCATTGTCTATAACTTCAGCACTCCAGTCTTCGTCTACAACTATTTCATGGATAATGGCATCCAATCGGTCTTGCCAAATCACGACACAACTATCTCCATGCCTTTGCCAAGCCTTACCGTGGGCATATACCGGTTTGCGTGGTGCATGCTTCGGAATCTGTATGATCCATACTGTTTTATTGGTATCATCTGTAGTATATTCACTAATATCAAAACCCTCGCTTTTCAGATTGCTGCAAGCCGTCAGTAACTTGTACTTGACTGACTCTTTTGTGTAATTAGCAAAGTCTTGAATGCCATCTACTACAAAATTTCCATCATGGATACCAACAACCAAAGCACCCCCGTTCATATTAGCGAATGCAGACACATAGGTAGCAAAATCTTCGCCCTCTTTGCCAGCCACCATTTGTTTCAAATTACGATAACTCTTCCAATCGCAACTTTCATTTTCTTTCGGATAATTGGCTCTTATGTAGTTAGAAAGTTCAAATTCAGTCATATTAATGTAGTAATAATTTCTTAGTTTGTATTGTTATGGAACGAGAGCAGGCGTTCGCGGTAGTATTCGTATTGCTGTTGGCGGAGGGTGCGCTCGCGGCGGAGAGTGGCAAGCAGAGACTCAAAGGTATCCAACTTGGCGACTATCTCCTGCTGGATGGGGAGAGGGGGAAGGGGAATCGACATTTTCCGCAATGCTTCCATATCTACAGACTCAAAACCCGATTTATTGGTATGATTTTTACAGAAATCATCAATGATATCAAAGTAATAAAAAACGAACTTTGTCAAAAGTTTGTTTTTTAGCGATTTACGAATTTTTAAATTCGTAAATTGCTGATTCGCAAGCGAATCAGCAATTAGGAGAGCGTGTTCTCCTATTGTTGCCGTAGCAGCCAAAATAAAACTACCAGCCTCAAACAACCCAACACCTTTTACTGCCTCAGGAGTGATATGCTGAATAGCATCACTAAGAATTCGACCATTCTCACGAATATCCTCCATACGGAACCACGGAATAGTACCACTTTCCCAAAAAGCAGGATTCGATTTGGAAGGAGTGTAACCATTCCGCATCTCAAACACATCTCCAAGAGATTTCCATTCTATATCTTGATTAAAAGTGAGTAGTTGTTTATGGTAGTGGGCGTATTGCTGCTGGCGGGCGGCAATTTCGGAGTCGAGATTGGCAAGGAGGGCAGTCAGCGAATCCAAAATACGGACTATCTCCTGCTGGATAGGAAGAGGGGGGAGGGGGATAGAGATATTTCCAAATCTCTCCTTTGAGACATTGAAACGAGTAACCCCGTCTGCCGTCTTTGCTATTTGTTGCCTTAATTCATTGCTCCTAAACAGATGTTTCGCAAAATCAATATTCAATAATTGAGGTTTTGACATCCGGAACCCGAAACAAAAACTATTCAAATATAGATTTTCCTTAGGCTGGATATTGACTACTGATGACAACCCACACTCATCTGGAGTTTCCGAAGAACCTGTAAATAAGATGTCACCAAATTGTACTATATTTTGTGACTCTTCCGGTTTGATACAAACATACTCTTGTATATCCATATCAAGAGCAGGATTGTTGTATATGTTCTTATAACTAATGAACTTTGCATTTCCATTAACAAAATCAGCCTTGCTTTTTCCTGTAAGCCCACCATAAAAGCGACCAAGTTGATTTAACTTGACCCATTGCACGCCGTTGGGGCAGTATTGCGATATGAGTTTATCGAGGTGATTCATTCTGGAGATTGTTGATGGCTTGCTTCATATCGAGTTGTGTGAAACCGATTTTCTGAATAAGCCGGTTGCAACGGTCTAATTCGGCATCTATGAGTTTGACACGTTCCCGAGCATTGGGGCCCATAAGGCACGGCGTGTCTAACTCATTGGGCTTTTGAAGCAACTTTTGCTTTTCCTCTTTCAGTTCCAGCATGTGCATAGTGATGCGAAAACTCTCCACTTCGAGTTTGTCTGTTTCCACGGCAATATGCAGCCGTGTATTGCGGTTCATTTCGGCGATTTGTCTTTGTGCCGTCTTGGCAGAAGACTTGGCTGAGTAGATAGCAATGACGACAGAAACGACGGCAAAGAGTATGGTCAGCACCGACAATGCCAAAGAAATCAATTCGTATGTAGTAAGAGTGAGCATGTTACAAATCCTTAATTATTTCATCAATTTGTTGGCGGAGGAGGGCGCCTCGGCGGACGATGTCCTCGAGGTCGCAGTTGACTTGGGCAATGTCTATCTGTTCGCGGGTGTCGGGCTGCTCGACATAGTTGGAGACAGAGAGGTTGCAGTCGTTCTCCATAACGGCATCGTTCTTGACGAGGCGTGCCAGATAGGGGACATCCTTTCGGTCGGCATAGAGGCTGAAGATACAGTCTTGGTTCTCGGGGCTGAGGCGGTTCTTGTTGCCCACTTTCTCAAAGAGTTCGCTCGCATTGATAAAGAGGATGCTGCTGTCGCGCTTTGCCGATTTTTTGAGCACGATGATGCACGTGGCGATACTGACACCGAAAAAGAGGTTGGCTGGGAGTTGGATGATAGTATGCACGTGGTTGTTGGAAACAAGGTAGTGGCGTATCTTCTGTTCCGCCCCGCCGCGATAGAGGACACCGGGGAACTCGACGATGGCGCATGTTCCGCTCTCGGCAAGTTGGTAGAGCATGTGCATGGTAAAAGCAAGGTCTGCCTTGCTCGAAGGGGCAAGGATTCCCGCGGGAGCATAGCGCGGGTCGTTGATAAGGAGCGGGTTCTCTTTGCCGTCCCACTTGATGGAATAGGGCGGGTTGGAGACGATAGCATCGAACTTTTCGGCGATATGCATAGGCGAATGGAGCGTATCGCCAAGGCGGATGTTGAACCTGTCGTAGTTGATGTTGTGAAGGAACATATTGATACGGCAGAGGTTGTAGGTGGTGGGGTTGATTTCCTGTCCGAAATAGCGGAGGTTGGGATTGTCGTGCCCGACGGTTTTGGCAAACTTCATAAGCAGGGAACCGCTGCCGCAGGCGGGGTCGTATACCTTCTCGATGTGCGGGTTGTCGTACGAGGCGAGGCGCGCCAAGAGTTCGCTGACCTCTTGCGGCGTGTAGAACTCGCCACCCGACTTGCCTGCATTGCCTGCGTACATCTGCATCAGATACTCGTAGGCATCGCCGAAAGTATCAATGGTGTTGTCCTCGAAATTGGTGCTGTGCAGGTTCATATCGCGAATAGCCAACAACACTTTGCTGAGCAGGCGGTTGCGCATCTGAACCGAGTTGCCGAGTTGGGAGTTGTCCACAGAGAAATCGGAGAACAAGCCCCGCACCGCCTCCTCGCTGGGCGTGCCTACGGCACTGGCTTCGATGGCGCGGAAGATACGCTGGAGAGTGACATTGAGGTTCTCGTCCTGCTCCGCTCTCCGGCAGACATTGCAGAAGAGCTTAAGTTCACATTAGAAGTGCAACAAATGCTTTTTCTGTTTAGTGTATGATATA
>CAVKDW010000015.1:0-33502 GCA_963655075.1 Muribaculaceae bacterium
CTCCTCAAGAGATCATCGATGCCGACCTGTTCTTTATCGATGCTATCAACCTACGGGAGCACCTGTCCCCCACACGTAGCAATGGACTGTCAGCAATGCTGAAGCAGATGCGCCTCTACGCCTTGGCTTTCGCCGCAAAGAGGTAGCACAAACTATTCGCGGACAACATGTCTAACGCTCCGTTATCTGTCCGTTTTGAAAATCAATACGTCTGCCCGGGTAACGTTCCGGCCACAGAGGGTTGTGTGTAGATATGACCACAGCCATTCCGGCTTGGCTGATACTGTAGAGCAACTCAATGATACCTTGTCCTGTTTCCGGGTCAAGATTACCCGTAGGTTCGTCGGCTAAGATAATCTCCGGAGAATTGAGTAACGCACGCGCTATGACCACACGCTGCTGTTCTCCACCCGACAACTGATAAGGCATCTTGTACGCTTTCTCTGCCATCCCTACTTGCTCCAGCACATCATGGATATTGCTACGCATCAACTGCTGATCCTTCCAACCGGTTGCTTTCAACACAAACATCAGATTGTCTTCTACATTCCTGTCTATGAGTAGTTGAAAATCTTGAAAGACAATCCCCACCCTGCGCCGCAGATAAGGTATCTGTTTGCGTCGTATGGTAAGCAGATCGTATCCCATCACATTGGCGGTTGTCCCATGTATAGGTAGTTCCGCATAGAAAGTCTTCATCAGACTGGACTTTCCACTGCCTACCCTGCCAAGCAGATAGACCATCTCGCCGGACTGAATCTCTATATTGACATCACGCAATACAATCTGTTCTTCCTGACAGACTTCTACATTCTGGTATTTGATCAAACTGGACATATCAAAGCAATAATAGTAATATGGGAATAGGGATTACTGCATCCATGGTGTACAGGCATGTACCATATTTATTCCTACCGGAGTAAACATGCCCATCGGCAATGGTATAGAGTATGTTGCCATATTTGTTACCACCTTGGTAGATATGTGCACCGTCCCAATAGTATAGTTTCTTGCCATACTTATTGTCCTGATACACACATTGCCCATCCCAATAGTATAACTTGGTGCCATACTTACTACCGCCTTGATATACATACTCGCCGTCCCAATAGTACAACTTTGTGTTATACTTGCTGCTCCCTTGGTACACATACTCGCCGTCCCAAGTATAGAGTTTGGTCCCATACTTGTTCTCACCCTTATAGAGATATTGTGCCGTGCCCATTTGTGATATGAGTAGCAATGGCAGTAGCCCTATGCCACGCAGACATTTCATTATTCCTCTGTTTGGTTGATCTTCTCCTCTAATTCTTTGAGTTGCGATTTGAGAGTGTCTATCTTCTGCTGCATATCATCCACCAACTTGTTAGCAGACTTGCTTTTACCCGTGAAGAAGAGAATATTGTTCTCTGCCGTCTTAATCTCTTGTTGCAGGTTCTCATAGAGGCGTATCAACTTCTGCCTGTCCCCCAACTCATCTATCTTCTTGGACCATTTCTCTTTGGCTTCAGCATGGCGTTGTTGGAACGCCTCACGCAACCCCTTGGTGGCTTCCCGCTTAGCCTCAAAGAATGTATCGCACGCTGCAGTGAATTGCTTCCACAAATCATCCGAATACTTGCGCGCAACAGGACCTATAGCTTTCCATTGTTTCTGCAACTCAATCAACTTGCCCGTAGTCTCTTTCCACTCTGTACTGTCTTTGAGAGCCTCTGCGGCCGCTATCAATTCACGCTTAGCCTGTAAATTGCTGCTGAAACTGTCACGCATACCCTTGTAAAAAGCAGTCTTTTTCTTGAAGAACCCATCGCAAAGACTACGATACTCTTCGTAGATAGCCTGGTTATGCTTCTTTGGTGCAAACCCGATAGCACGCCATTCTTGTTGTATCGCTTGCACACGGGCAGTTGCATCATTCCACTGTTTGTTCGACTGGATAGCCTCAACATCAATGTCTTTGAGTTGTTGGATAAGAGCCTGTTTCTTTTCCAGGTTCTCACCCTCCTGGGCATGCAACGCATCAAAATAAGCCTGATGCTTCTTGTTGATAATGCTGCTCGCCTGCTTGAAGCGATTCCATAAATCCTCACGCAACTCGCGCGCCACAGGACCAATCTCCGCCCACTCATCGTGCAACTGCTGCAAAGACCTGCTCGCCTCCACGATATTCGGGTTATCCTTCAACTTCTCCGCAGCCTCACAAAGAAGAGTCTTGAGTTCCAAGTTCTTCTTGAAATCCAAGTCGCGCAACTCAATGTTGATCTTGACTAAATCGTAGAAACGCTCTTGGTATTGCTGATAATTCTTCCAAATCTCTTGCGACTTCTGCGCAGGTACAGCACCAATAGTCTTCCACTCGGACTGCAACTCGCGCATCTTCTTCAGATTATCCATGACATCTGCTGTCTCTGCCTCTGACATCTCCTTCATCTGCGCCAGGATATTCTCTTTGCGCAGCAGGTTCTGTGCCTGCTCCGTTTCTATTCTCTTTTGCAATTCAGCACGTTTCTGCTTGTAGGTATTCAGCAATTCACGAAACTCCTGCTCTGTCTCATCAACAACAGGCTGCCAATTCTCTAAGGTCTCCCCGGCCGCCTTGGCAGCATCTTCTGCCGCGGTCTTGAGTGCCTCTTGCTCCTGGTGATACTGACTATAGAACTGCTTCTTGAGCTGTTCTACTTGCTCCTTTACTTCTGCTACATCTTTCTGTAGCAACTCCTTTAGTTCATCTACGAACTGCTGTTTTGCGTTTGCCATAATCTTACGTGTTACGCCTGCTAAGCGGGGTACTGTTAAATTTGCGGCAAAGGTACAAAAACATTTGTATATTAGCAAACGATTTGTTACCTTTGCGCCCTATTTGGTAAATTTATGTCGCAAACATCAGATAACTGGACTACTGTCATTCGCCCTAAAGATAGTCTATTCTCTGTCGATTTCAAAGAGATATGGCGCTATCGGGACCTTTTGATGTTGTTTGTTAAACGTAATATCATCACGCAATATAAACAGACAGTACTCGGTCCGCTTTGGTATCTGATACAACCGCTGATGACAACAGTGATATACATGGTAGTCTTCGGAGGCATCGCCAAGATATCTACAGACGGGTTGCCACAGCCGCTCTTCTACCTGGCAGGTATATGCTTCTGGCAATACTTCTCCGACTGTCTTACCAAGACCTCAAACACCTTTGTCAACAACGCAGCCATCTTCGGGAAAGTGTATTTCCCCCGTCTGATCATACCCTTGAGTGACATTATCAGCAACCTCGTGCGCCTGGGTATTCAATTCGGCCTTTTCGCCTGCGTCTATCTGTATTATGCTCTGTTCTCCGACGTGCATGTACACATGAATGCCTGTGCTCTGCTGTTCCCTATACTGATCGTTATGCTCGCAGGACTGGCATTGGGCTTTGGTATCCTGTTTTCCAGTATGACAACCAAGTACCGTGACCTGCAACTGCTACTGTCATTCTTCGTCAGTCTATGGATGTATGCAACACCTGTCATTTATCCGTTATCCACAATTACCAACCCTAAGTTACAGTTTGTCATGCAACTCAACCCCTTGACGGGAATTGTAGAGTTCTTCAAGTATGGGATGCTTGGCGTTGGTTGTCATGACTGGTGGATGCTGGGGTATAGTTTTGTGTTTATGGTACTGTTGCTAACCATAGGTATCCTGGTGTTCAACAAAGTACAACGCTCATTCATGGATACTGTATGACGCTTTATCCTAACTGCAAGATAAATATCGGACTGCGTGTCGTCGGCAAACGCTCTGATGGCTACCATAACATAGAGACCATCTTCTATCCCATTCATGATTTGCATGACCAGTTGGATATCGAGGTTGCCGACACGTTCTCATTCGGGCAAACAGGCTTGTCCGTTGACTGTAAGGCGGAGGATAACTTGATTATTCGCTGTTATCGACTGATGCAAAAACACTACCCGCAGATTGGTAATGTGCGTATTCGCTTCCATAAAAACATCCCATTTGGAGCAGGCTTGGGAGGAGGCAGCAGCGATGCCGCACACACGGCTCTGGCACTGAACCGACTGTTCAACCTTGGATTAAGTCAACAGCAACTGGCAGACCTGGTGCGGACACTGGGAGCAGACTGCCCGTTCTTCATCTACAACACACCTTGCTACGCCGAAGGAGTGGGCGACATCCTAAGACCCATCTCTCTCCCTGTCAATGGCATGCGCATCATATTACTCAAACCGGATATCTCCGTCAGCACAAGAGATGCCTACTACGGAATACATTGCCACCCGTCAGCCACCGGACAGATAGACGCAGCACTGCGCCGCCGGGAACCACTCGCGACGATGTTACCACTACTGGTTAACGACTTCGAAGAAACAGTGTTTGCACTCTATCCCGAATTGGGAGAAATAAAGCAGAGGCTGAAAGACACCGGGGCACTCTATACAGCCATGTCTGGATCAGGCTCCACCCTATACGCCCTGTTCGACAAGGACGATATCAAGGAACTACCTGCCCCGCTAAAACCGCTGCAGATACTGAACACCAAGTTATAAAGCCGACCTGAGTACTATACGAAAAGTCGTTCCTACACCCATCTGCGACTGCTTGACAAACAACTTGCCACGATGGTAATCCTCCACGATACGTTTACTAAGGCTTAAACCTAACCCCCACCCCCTTTTCTTACTCGTAAAGCCCGGACGAAAGATAGTCTTATATAACCGCCTGTCTATCCCCTTGCCCGTATCTGTTATATCCACCAACACCTTGTCTTCTGTATGCTGTACCGATATAGTGATGCGTCCCACACCTTCCATCGAGTCTATCGCATTCTTAAACAGGTTCTCTATAACCCACTCCAACAACGACACACACATCATGACCTCACAACAAGAAACCCCATTCTGCTGCAGACTGTATTCCACCTTGGATGATGTGCGTGTGCGCATGTAACTGATAGACTCTTCTATTACGGAGATTATATCATGCCGCTCCAGATCAGGCTGCGAACCTATCTTGGAGAACCGCTCTGCTATAGTCTGTAAGCGATGAATATCCTCATCCATCTGAGGCAACAACTCATCACTCGGATACCGTACCTTAAGCAACTCTTTCCACGCGTTGAGCGATGATATAGGCGTACCTAACTGATGCGCAGTCTCTTTGGACAGACCTACCCACAGACTGTTCTGCTCACTGTGTTGGGCAAACACCAGGGCTATAACCGCTATCGCAATAAAGGCCAAGATAATCGATACCTGGATATATGGGAAATAGTATAACTTCTTAAGCACAGTGGAGTCTTCATAATAAATATACTGCACCACATCATCCGAGATGCGCACTTCTATCGGCTCCTGCGATGCACTCAAGGCGGCTATCTTCTTGACATAGAACTCATCCACATTGCGCTTGGGCTCCTTCACATTACGCGACAACAATAACTTGTGGTCAGAATCAACCATGTAAACAGGTATGGTCGTGTTATCCTCCATCACCTGCAACAGGAAACTGATGTCCTGATCCTCATCCGCGATGATAAACTGACGCGTCGCCTCAGCCCATAACGCTATCTTCTTGTGCTCCGCCTCTGCCATCTCCTTGGCTATGCTATTGGTAAACAATACACTGACAACAACAATAACAAACAACACACACAGAACAAGCAAACCGATTGTTTTGGATGACCAACGTCTCATAACATTAACTATTTAATGACTGCAAAGATACAAAACCTTTTCTATCTACACAAACCTGTTGGCTGTCATACATGCCTCACCCACAATTTCCTTTCACACACCATCAACATACACCTAAACAACCACTCCAACAATCGTGTGCAAATTTACTGCAGATATTGTATATGTAGCGACCTTTTTGTAATTTTGCGGTCTAAACATATTGTCTGTATGCATAACAAACACATCTTTATCCTCACTCTCGTTACGACTCTCTGCCTGACGGGGTGTAACACTAACCGGACCTGTTCCACACAGGACTGCGCCAATACGGTTGGTCAAGTACTCGTAAGTAATAACACCAAGCACAACCCTGCCACGCCTGTTCGCACAGGTATCGAATTGCTGAAGAGTCTTAACTTCACACCACTGGAAGGAAAACGTGTGGGACTGTGCACCAACCCCACAGGAGTGGACTTGCAGATGCGCTCTACAATAGACATCCTATGGGAGGCGGAGAACGTGAATCTCGTAGCACTGTATGGTCCTGAACATGGCGTACGAGGCAATGTTCATGCTGGCGACCACATCGGCAACGAGGTGGACGCACGAACAGGACTGCGCATGTACTCCCTCTACGGCGCAACACGCAAACCAACCAAAGAGATGATGGACGAGATAGACGTGATGGTATATGATATCCAAGATATAGGATGCCGTAGTTTCACATATATATCCACTATGGGGATGCTCATGGAGGCGTGCGCAGAATACGGCAAAGAACTGCTGGTATTAGACCGGCCTAATCCACTTGGCGGGAAAAAGATTGAAGGAAATATCGTGGAGGACGGCTATACATCCTTCGTCAGCCAATTCAAGATACCATACCTCTATGCACAGACCCCGGGCGAACTGGCTCTATATCTCAATGCGCAAGCCGAGAAACCGTGCCGCCTGACAATAGCACCTATGGAGGGATGGACACGCGACATGACATGGGACAAGACCGGACTCGAATGGGTAGTGGCTTCGCCACATATCCCACAAGGCAAGACAGCCCTGTTCTACCCTATGACAGGCATATTCGGAGAGTTCGGATACCTCAACATAGGAGTGGGCTATACACTACCCTTCGAACTGATGGGAGCACCATGGATAAACGCAGACAGCCTGGCAGAAGCAATGAATGCACTCGAGTTGCCGGGACTGTTCTTCCGGCCTATATATTACAAACCTTACTACAGCGTCTTCCAGGGAGAACAGATACAAGGGGTACAGATTCATATCATGGACTACGACAAGGCACATCTCAGCGATGTGCAGTTCCTGATTGTACAGGAACTGATGCGTATGTATCCCGACAAAGACTGGTTCGCACTATGCAACCGGAACCGTTTTAATATGTTCGATAAAGTGTGCGGCACCAACAAGATACGGGAACTGTTCGGACAACGCTATCTGTGGGACGACGCCAAAGACTATTGGTACAAAGATGTAGAATCCTACCGCCAAGCATCCAACAAGTACTACCTGTATGACTAACAGTGTAATGAAGAAGTATATCGACCGCCTTGCTTGGGGAACAGACGCCGGCTTCTACCGGCTCATCCCACAAGAAGTGCTGCATCCCGCCACAGAACAAGATGTGCAGGCTATCATACGACGTGCACGGAAAGAGAAAAAACATATCACTTTTCGCGCTGCAGGAACGAGCCTGAGCGGACAGGCGATAAGCGACAGCCTGCTCGTAGTGTGCGGAAAGAAATGGGAAGACTACCATATCGGCGAAGGAGCAAACACCATCACCATGCAACCTGGACTGATAGGACAGCGGGTTAACGATATACTCAAACCCTATGGCAAACGTTTCACACCTGACCCGGCTAGTATCAAGTCCGCTATGGTAGGCGGCATAGTTGCCAACAACGCATCAGGCATGTGCTGTGGGACACACGCCAACAGTTACCGTATGCTCGAGTCCGTGCGAATCATCCTGCCCGACGGGACACTGCTGGATACAGGCGACAAACAGAGCCGAAGCGACTTCCTGATGAGCCATCCGCGATTCATACGAAAAATCGACGACCTGAGGCTGCAGACACTGAAAAACAAACAACTCACAGAACACATACGACACAAGTATCAGATAAAGAACGTCACGGGACTGACTATCCTACCCTTCATCGAGTATTCCGACCCCTTTAACATTATTGCACACCTCATGGTCGGTAGCGAAGGGACACTGGCTTTCCTATCGTCAGTCACCATGCGAACAGGAGAGGACTGTCCTTTCTCTGCTTCGGCACTGCTGCTCTTCCCTACCACCGAGGCCGCATGCAAAGCGATCATGGAGATGAAAACGACAAACACACTGTCAGCAGCCGAGTTCTTCGACCGGAAAGCCATGAGAACAGTGGAAAAAGACTTCTGCGAACTGAAAGGACTGCCTGAAGATGCTGGGGCTGTACTGATAAAAACAGAAGCCGGCAGCGCAGAAGAACTGGAGAAGAAAAACACCACCATACTCCGACTGCTACAACAATACGAACTGTGCCAACCCACATCGTTCACCTCTGATGCACAGACCGTAAACAAATACTGGGCAATGCGCTCAGGCATATTCCCTGCCGTGGGAGGCACACGAGAAGTCGGAACGACATGCCTGATAGAAGACATAGCCTTCCCTATCGAACACCTCGCCGACGCAACACTCGACCTGCAACACCTCTTCCATGCATACAACTACCCCGATGCCGTCATCTACGGACATGCACTCGAAGGGAACTACCACTTCATTCTCAACCAACGCTTTGACACACTGGAAACCATCAACCAATACGACAAGATGATGCACGCAGTCATCAGTCTCGTAGTGGACAAATACCACGGAAGCCTCAAAGCAGAACATGGCACAGGACGAAACATGGCACCATTCGTAAGACACGAATGGGGAGACGAAGCATACGAACTGATGCTCGAGGTGAAACGACTGTTCGACCCGGACAATATCATGAACCCGGGAGTCATACTCAACGAAGACCCACACTCCTACCTGCAACATATCAAACCATTACCGGAAGTCAATACTCTCATCGACAAGTGTATCGAATGTGGCTTCTGCGAAGTCAATTGCGTGAGCTGCGGATTTGCACTCTCCAGCCGGCAACGGATAGTCATACAACGAGAGATAAAACGACTACTGTCCACCGGCAACCCCGCTGACAGACGTATGGCAAAACGCCTCAGCAGAGATTTCATATACAACGGACAAGACCTCTGCGCCGGCGATGGATTATGCTCCACGTCATGCCCCGTGGGAATCAACGTAGGTAACTATATCCACTTGCTGCGCGAACAGACACTCTCCGAACGAAAAAAACATATCGGATACTGGGCAGGAACACATCTGGCACACATAGGCAACGGACTAAAACAGATACTCGGACTCGCTGCTGTAGCAAAAAAAGTACTGGGAAACAAGATGACAACCGTAGTCGGAAAAGGATTATACCTCATCAGTGGCAAACATATCCCGCTATGGACACCCGCACTACCCAAACCGGTAAGAGACAAAAACATCATAGACGCCAAGGAATATGGTATTGTACACGGACTCAAAGGACTACAAGACAAACGAGTGGTCTATTTCCCCTCATGTATCAATCAGCGATTGGGTAGCGACACGCACACACCACTCATCAACGACATGACAGAAGTCCTGAACAAAGCAGGCTTCGAAGTCATCTTCCCCGAAGGAATGGAAAACCTGTGCTGTGGGACGATATGGGAAAGCAAAGGGATGCCCGACGAAGCAACACGTAAAGCCAAAGAACTGGAACAAGCACTGCTGCACGCTACCGAAAACGGTCGATGGATGGTACTGTGCGACCAAAGTCCATGCCTGCACCGCATGAGGAACACAATGCCACACCTCAAACTGTACGAACCGGCAGAGTTCATCGACCGCTTTGTACTCAGTGAACTGAACATAACACCCTTAGACACATGCGTAGCCGTACATATCACATGCTCCACACGAAGAATGGGAACAGAACAACACCTCATACATGTGGCACAAGCGTGTGCGAAACAAGTACTCATACCCGAAGAGATAGGATGCTGCGCCTTTGCAGGAGATAAAGGATTCACACATCCCGATCTAAACAAATGGGCACTGCGGAAACTGAAAAGACAGGTACAGAAGGCACAAGCGACCATAGGAGTCAGCAACTCACGAACATGCGAGATAGGACTCACCACGCACGCAGGCATCGAATACTACGGCATCGCACAACTCGTAAACAAAGTCAGCTCATGCAAGACAGACAAATGACAAACAACACAGAGATAGAACGCAAGTTCCTCGTTGCGGATGATAGTTACAAACAATCATCCAACTATAGGTACGATATCATACAAGGCTATATATGCAAAGATCAGACACGCACGGTACGTATCCGGCTGCGTACCGAGACAGACGGAACAGGAAAAGGATATATCACCATCAAATCCAAACCGGATGACAACCATATAGCACACCTCGAATGGGAAAAAGAGATAGATATCCAGTCCGCACAACTGCTCCTGCAGATATGCCTGCCGGGACTGATTGAGAAGACACGATGGATCATACCCGCTGAGACAACAACACCCGGCACACACACACTGCTCTGGGAAGTCGATGAGTTTCACGGACGACTGAACGGACTCGTAATGGCGGAGATAGAACTGGACAACGAACAACAGACTTTCCACAAACCTTCGTTCATCGGCGAAGAAGTAACATATAACCAAAAATACTACAATGCAAATATGTAATATGCAATACATCTCACGACATATCATACTACTCTTTCTCCTCTGTACAGGCACTCTGCTCTATGCACAGACAAAAGTGACTATCGACAACCCTGACACATGGAAGAACTCCGACATCAAACAATATGTCGGACAGACCATACAGTTTACCACACCTTTCTATGTAACCAATAACTACTACTCCAACCGACTCGTCATCTCCACACGGCGTATATTCACACCTACCAACCAGGCATTACCTCTCTCTGACGAGTACAACCAAATTCTGTCGGCAAACGCTACAGGAGAAATCTACTTGACAGACATCTACGATTACCACCGCATGGGAGAGAAACTGCTCAACCTGACTGTCTATGTTACCAGCACGAACAGCCTCTCTTTCGTATCATGCACATGGGCAGGCAACACACGGCAAGAACTCGAAAAAGGATACGACCTGACGGCTATCAACAAAAAAGGACAACATACACTGCTCGTCTGTGCTATGAACTGCGAATACTACCTCACCGAAAACCTGGGAGGATCGGTGGGACCAAAAGACGAAGCAGAACATCAGAAACAACGAACCAAAATCAGTAACGCACTCGCCAAGATCAACGCAGACATATACGGACTCGTCGAAGTGCAACAAGGACAAAGTGCTATGGCAGAGATAGCAGCAGACCTCACGAAAAAGACAGGACGACACTTCAACGCCATCAGCGATAACACATCCGTCAATAGTACATACACCAAATCCGGATATGTCTATTGTAGCGAGACAGTCACACCATACGGCAGCCTGCGCAATAACAACACCAAACCTATAAACAGAAAGAAGGTGCAAGCATTCACCCAAAACACCACAGGCGAGAAGTTCCTGTTCTCTATCAACCACTTCAAAGCCAAGAGTGGAAACGGAACAGGTGCCGACGCGGACCAAGGGGACGGACAAGGGTCATTCAATGCAACTCGAAAAACAGAAGCACTGTCTGTCCTGTCCAACTACGAACAAGATGCCATATTCTACGGCGATAACGATATACTTATCATGGGAGACCTCAACGCATACGCAAAAGAAGACCCTATAACCATACTCAAAGAAGAAGGAATGATAGACCTGCACCGCGCATTCCACGCAGACAGCAGTTATAGTTACACCTTCCGCGGACAGGCAGGATACCTCGACCATGCACTTTGCAACGCCACACTATACCCGCAAGTCACCGGAATGGTGGTTTACCACATCAACTCCGATGAACATGATAACTATACCTATGACAAGTCCGACGACCTGACTATGTTCCGATGCAGCGACCATGACCCGGTACTGGTAGGACTAAGACTCGATAGCAGCACAACACCCATCGAGATACAACCGTCAATCAACAGTTACGAAATATATTACCTGGGAGAAACACCGTGCATTCGCAACGCCAAAGGAGGATACTACATCATCTACCGGATAGACGGACAACTCGTGGGACAAGACAATATCACCTCCACAGAACAAGAAATAAACAACCTGACACCGGGCATATATATCGTCAGCATATACGGACAAGGGGTATGCCTGCCAACCAAAATTATCGTACGGTAAGTATGGAACTATTCAACCAAATAGCACAAACAGAACAAGACGAGATTCTATCTCTGCGAAAAGAAATAGAGGAAAACAACTACAGGTACTATGTCCTCAACGCACCTACCATGTCCGACCGGGACTTCGACCATAAGATGCGACGGCTACAAGACCTCGAAGCAAAACACCCCGAGATGGCAGACCCACTGTCACCAACACAACACGTCGGATCAGACCTGATAAATAAAAAAGGATTCGAACAGGTCACACACCGATACCCGATGCTCTCACTCGCCAACACGTACTCACAAACAGAAGTAGAAGAATGGATACGAAAACTACCACAGGACGTGGAGATAGTGTGCGAACTCAAGTTCGACGGACTCAGCATATCACTGTGGTATGAACACGGAATACTCACACACGCCGTCACACGGGGAGATGGACAGAAAGGAGACGACGTCATCGAGAACATAAAAACCATACCGTCCATACCATGGCAGATACACAGACCCGACATACCCGGCTTCTTCGAACTGCGTGGAGAAGTGCTACTGCCATGGGAGGCATTCGAACGGCTCAACAAAGAACGCGAACAGCAAGAAGAACCGCTTTTCGCTAACCCGCGCAATGCCGCAGCAGGAACACTCAAACTACAAGACCCACGGGAAGTGGCAAGGCGGGGACTCACCGCATACCTCTACTATATGCTCGGAGAAGAACTGCCTGCACACACACATTACGAAAGACTGCAAATAGCAAAACAATGGGGATTTCACGTCAGCGAGGCTGTACAGGTATGCCACTCACTCACTGAGGTGATGCAGTATATCAACTATTGGGACCTAGAACGCAAAAACCTGCCGGTAGCCACGGATGGTATAGTGCTCAAAGTCAATGACCTCGAACAACAACAACAACTCGGATACACGGCGAAAACACCACGATGGGCTATCGCATACAAGTTCCCCGCAGAACGACAACTCACCACTTTGCGCCGCATAACCTATCAGGTCGGACGAACAGGGGTCGTGACACCCGTAGCAAACCTTGACCCCGTGCAACTGTCAGGCACCATGGTACAACGCGCCACACTGCACAACGAAGACTTTATCCTACAACTCGGTATCCGCGAGGGCGACAAGGTATGGGTGGAGAAAGGCGGAGAGATAATCCCAAAGATAGTCGGCAAAGAGACAGACCCGACCCCCCAACTCTCCACTGCACCCAACTCTCAACTCGCAACACTCAACCCGCTCCTGCAGGGAACAGGAGGAGTCTGCCCTGCATGCGGCACACCATTGGTACGCATAGAGGGTGAAGCCGCATGGCGCTGCCCGAACGAAGCGGGTTGCCCGCCACAGATAAAAGGGAAAATAGAACACTTCGTCTCACGAAAAGCAATGAATATCGACGGACTCGGAGAAGAAACAATAGACCTGCTATACTCACGGCAACTGCTGCATAATATCGCAGACATATACGACCTCACCGAACAAGACATAGCACGACAGGAAAGACTGGGGAAGAAATCAGCACAAAACATACTCGCAGGCATCAACGCCAGCAAACAAGTGCCATGGGAACGGGTACTGTTCGCACTCGGCATACGAATGGTCGGAGAGACAACAGCCAAGAAAATAGCCAGAAATTACCGCTCTATCGACGAACTGCAATGGGCTACACACGACCAACTGACAGCCATAGAGGATGTGGGACCACAGATCGCAGACAACATTATCGCATACTTCAACGATATACACAACCTCGATATTGTCAACAGACTACAAAAGGCGGGTGTGCAGATGCACTCATCAAAAGACAACACACAACCACTATCCGACATACTGCAAGGAATGAGTATCGTCGTATCAGGCGTGTTCAGCCTACACTCACGGGACGAATACAAGGCTATGATTGAAAACAATGGAGGAAAAAACGTAGGATCAGTCAGCAAAAAGACAACCTTCATACTCGCCGGAGAAAACATGGGACCGGAGAAAAGAAAAAAAGCAGAACAACTCGGCATACCCATCATCACCGAAGAAGAGTTCCTGCAACGAATCAATACCCCCGACTAACAAACTTACAAGACTTCTCTATACGCTCAACTCTAATCTCTAAACTAACAATAACATGTCTATAAAAGAAAACATATTCAACTACATACTGCATAAACAACCGCAACGGCAGGTGGTTATGCCTCAGATGGAACAGGTACGATACATCGCTGTACTACACGATGCGGACGATATCGCACACATTGTCAAACAACTGTCTATCTACCGCGCACGAATAGACACATTCACGCAACCGGACAAGAAACACACCAACCGGTTACTATCACGGCCATCCAAAGAGGTCATACGCGCCATCACCACACAACAGTATGACCTGCTCATCGACCTCACACAACAACCCAACCTACTCTCCTATTACATGGCTATGTATATACACGCAAACTTCAAAGTCGGAAGACACACACGGGAAGGGATATACGACCTCACAATCGATACACCACCACAACCCACACCCGACTTCCTCTACCAACAAAGCATCAAATATATCAATATGCTAACGAAGGATAAAAATCTTTAACCCGCACACCCCGTTTTCCACACCTGCAAAAGAGCGGCACATAAGCCGACCTTGAGCCGAACTCAAGCCGAAACAAACGAAAACAGATAATGTAAAAAATCTTTAACCAACAACCCTTAGCACCACGAACGATATGACCACTTCACTCTCAGGATTAGGTACGGCCCTGATAACCCCGTTCTCCGACAATGGAGACATAGACTACGGCGCACTCGACAGGCTACTCGACCTGCAACTCAAGAGCAATGTCAACTACCTCGTCATACTCGGCACAACAGCCGAAGCAGCAACACTCACACCGGACGAACAACTCACACTCATACAACATATCATCAACTACGTACACGGACAAAAACCGCTCGTGCTCGGAGTAGGAGGCAACAATACCGCAAACGTCATACAACGCATACAACAACTGACAGACACCCTGCAAGCACATTTCGCAGCCATACTGTCCGTCTGCCCATACTACAACAAACCGACACAGGAAGGACTGTTCCAACACTTCTCCGCTATCGCCGAAGCGTGCCCTATACCCGTCATACTCTATAACGTACCCGGCAGGACGGCCGTCAACATGCTACCCGAGACTGTCATGCGGCTATACAACGCACACCCCGATAAGATAATAGGTATCAAGGAGGCCAGCGGAGACATCGAACAGATAACACAACTCATCGACCTCGCACACGACCGACTGCTGGTCATCAGTGGCGACGACGGCATAGCATGCGAACTAATGAATGCAGGGGCCGACGGACTGATCAGCGTCGCAAGCAACGCCTTCCCGAACGACTTCGCACGAATAGTACACGAACACAGCATGACAGTACAACAACACTATGCACACCTCATTCACCTGCTCTTCGTCGAGGGAAACCCCGCAGGCATCAAGACAGTACTGTCCATACAAGGCATCATACACAATAACCTGCGACTACCACTCGTACCCAACTCACCAAACGTGCAGATGATCATACAACGCGCACTCCGAAACATCTAACCCACTAAATATACTCCTCATTCCAATTCTTCATTATGGGGTCGTAAGACCCATCAGACTATACTGTGTACATCCCCTTTTTTGAGGGGGTCGGGGGAGTCTTCTGTCACTCTTTAAGCCCCCTTTTTGAGGGGGTTGGGGGAGTCTTACTCCAACAAAAAAGAGCGAGGCTCTCACCTCGCTCTTTTTTGTTATAGCACAGACGGTCTTTACAACGCCACACCCATAGCGTTATACTCTACACCATTCGAGATGATAACGAGCTGACCATCACGCATAATCTTGACGGCAGCAGCACCATCAACAACCACGTTCTCTGTTGCAGTCTCGGCGATAATCTCATACGTGGCACCTGCATTCATCTGATAACCGTGAGTATCCTCCTTACCCTCTTCAGTAGCAGCCTTGTAGTAGTGCATCAAGTTACCCGTGACAACAATCTTGTCACCCACCTTGATATCCTCACCACCCTTCACACGATAGGCTTGGAACTCGTAAGCAGGAGACGCAAGGTCATCACACATAAAGAACGAGATGTTGTTGTACTTCTCCGAATAAGCAGAAGAGATACTGTCCACATAACCCGTCACCTGATATACATCCTTGCTAACAGCATTATTAGACAACGCCTTGGCAGCAGCAAGAGCCTCTGCTACAGTAGCCTCAATGGTGTCAATAACGACGGTACCTTTCTTCGTAACCTCTGCGTTACCAATAATCTCAAGAGTGCTGTTGTACTTTGTGAGTTTACCGATAACGAGAACAGAGTCGCCTACAGCACAGTAGCCTTTCTCCATCGTTACATTATAGGCAACCAACTCTTTTTTATTATCCTCGCAAGTGAGGTTGAACTGTGCAGTCTTGTACTCATCATTGGTCTTGGTCAGGGTACTAACCACACCTGCTACCTTGAATACATCAGCACTGTAATCACCGGATTTCAGAGCCTCTGCCTCTTCTATAGCCTCACATACCGTAGCCTCTACAGTATCCACTTTCACGACCACGCGCTCCAAAATAGTGATATCACCGTTCTTCATCTCAGCGGTACTATTATACTTCATCAAGAAACCTTTGATGACCACCTTGTCGCCTACATGCAGAGGGATAGTATCTCCTTCAGGCATATTGCACCAATATGCTTGAAAAGTCTTCGTAGTACCTTTCTCATCGTCCATCCAGAATGTCTGTTGTCCTTTGCTAATCTTTTCGTCGGTGCTGGTAACATACCCTGTAACAGCTACAGAGTCCGTCCCGGGCACGTTGTTCTGGGGTAACAACAACGCTGCTGTTTTAGCCTCTGCACAGGTCATATTCTTAATCTCTGCATTGGCACTCATTGCTGCCATCAGTGCAGCAACACTCATAATGAAAATCTTTTTCATAACCATAAATGATTTAATTGTTTATAATAGAGTTAACTGTATTGTCTTACTGTTCTTTCTCTTCCGAGTTCTCATACACAATCAGATTTTGTATCTCCCATGTAGGAGCAGATGTTAGGTCGCCTGTAGTAGTGTTGTACTGGAAGGCGATGACGACAGTCTCATTGTTATACTTGCTCAAGTCAAAGGCTCCGGCATTCAGGAACACCCAGTTACTGCCATCCGGAATAGAATCGGGGAACTGCAGATGCTCCCACTCGGTAGTAGTGACATCGCCGGTATAACTGTTCGTAACCATCACTTTCAGCCAGTCTCTGTTGTACGAGGTGTTACCATAGCGTATGGCGTGGTCGAAAGTGAGATAGGGTTGGACACTCTTCTTCAGACGGATATTCGGACTGATGAGCCAGTCTTCAACAGGGTGATTCGTTCCGCTCACATACGCCGAAGCCGTCATACCATACGAGGCTTGGTAACGCCATACGTAAGACAGACCGTCCAAATTCACATGCTGGATACGGAAATCCGCCTGACCGTTGTTCACGAACGGAGTGGTGTAATAGGTCGATATATCGGCGTTCCATGCCGTCGAACGAACGAAGTTCATCTCCTCGGTAGTATAACCGGTATTCATCACAAAGGTCGTACCATCAAACGTGAACTCATCAGCCGTCATACCACTCTTGCCTTGATAGACAACCATCACCTCATCATCCTTCTCAGCATACGGATAAGCCTGTAGCAGACACTTGGCGACTACCACCTCTGGGTTGGTGATACTGGTGCTGCCTAACTTGTCGTAGGTGGCTTGCGGTATCACATACACCTCTTCCACCAACTCATTGCTGTAAGTGCTCCATACGCCACCGCTCAACTGATAGATCACAGACTTATACAACGTGTCTTGCTCCACCGGACGTGTGCCGGCAACGACGCGGCGAGGCATTGCCCCTTTGGCTGTATGACTGATATACACAGCACCCTCGATAGTAGGCTCGTCACCACTGTTGCTGTACTTACCCTTCAACGTGATCTGGTCGCCCTGTTGGATACCCTTGTCTTTCCATACCTTGGCACCGCTCTCGTCAGTCAGACCATAGACATAGATAGAGTCCGCACCGTCAACCAAGTAGAAACGCCCGTAGATCTGAGACTTTATCGTGCCAACCGTACCGGACAACTGATGCTCTACCGTCTCTTGGGCATCCAACAACTCCCTCACCGTACAGATATAGGGCAGAGGAGGATAGATAGTGTCCGGGTCGTACTGCAGAGTCTTGTAGGTCAGCACAACAATCTTGCCTTCGGTAGCCGTGGCGAACTTGCTAAGCAAAAAGTCCGGTATCTTCGGCTCTGAGGTAACGGTCAGATAATCAGCACCACGACCGCCCCATACCGTCTTGTAGTCGTCATCGGTCAACGTATAACCCGTCGCTTGGGCGAAAGCCTCTGCATAGTCGCTCTTGCCCTTATAAAACGGATAGCGCACCTTACATATCGTTCCCGCATCCAAATAGGGGAACGTGGCAGCCATGAACGCAGGCACGTAGATATCAGCGTCGGCACGCTCAGTGAAGGCCTTCAGTGTCCCTATCTCCAACCATGCCTCATAGGCGGAGGAGTCTGCTTCAGTACACAGCGACAACGCCTTGGCCTCGTACGCTGTCCCCTTCTTACCAATCTGTATCACATCTTCCGACGTCAAGTCATAAACCATATCCGTACGAATATCCGAAGGAATATAGTTGGTGTTACCTATCTGCTTCTCGTCAAAGAAGTTGGTACACGATGCACACACCAATGCTACGATGGGGATAATATATTTTGTAGTCTTCATATTACTGTCTTATTAATGGGTTAAACATTACATCAGAACGCCACTTTCAAACGCAGGTTCCACTGACGACCTTTGTTGTAGAAGAAGTAGATATTGTCGATGGTGTTCTCGGCAATACTCTGCGACACAGTGTTCGCACTCCACGCTTTCTCAATATAGTGCTGGTCAAGCACATTCGTCACATTGGCAGACAACGTAGCACGCATCGGACCCATCTCAAACGAATAACTTACACGCATATCCATCGCACCACCCACAGGACAACGATAAGGCTCCACGATATTCACCGTCTTACCCACACTCAGGTTAGAACCCGAGAAAGAGTAGTAAGAGTAGTTGCGGTCATAGAGGATATAGTCGGCACCGATACGGAAACCTTTGAACGGCTTGAACAACACACCCAAACTGGCAGTAGTCTGTGCCTGACCTCCTACGTGGATATTCTCCAAGTTTATCTTTGCCCACGCATGCTCCATACCTGCTTCGGTACTGCCGGGAGTAGTGGTCGCACCCGAAGAAGTAACCGCATTACCATGCTCGTCATACAAGTAACCGACAATGTCGTTACCCTTCCAACGCCAATCGCCCAACGAGAGCATAGCCTCTATCTCAAGCCAGTTGGTAGGACGGGCTTTCAACTCAAACTCAATACCCATGTGTTGCGCATTGACACCCGTCATGTTGATATAGCCGGTGGACTGGTTGTCCAACGTCGTAGAACGCGACATCGTCTTGTCCATCCAACGGGTGTAGTAACCGTTCAATACTAAATTCACATACTGGTTGTGGAAACTATAACCCACTTCCACGGAAGCAATCTTCTCATTAGCCGCGTTGCGATTAAAGGCGTGACTCGTATTCGACGTCATGAAAGCACCGCTGAACTTGGGGGCACGACTGATGAAACCAGCATTGACAAACATATTGTTGTGGGAGTTGAAGTTGTAATTCACTCCTCCCTTGACTGTACCACCGGCAAAACCGATAGTCTCCGAACGCTCATGCTCCTTGTCGTAGTAGAAACGGTCAACACGCCAGTAACTGGTGTAAGAGAAAGACCCGTTGACGAAAGCGGAGAGGTTATCCTGATTCCACTCCAACGTGGCAAAAGCACCCTCTTGCATCACATGACCCGTGTAGTCACGGTAAACGACATCACCTACCGTCTGCTTCTGATACGTCCAGTCAGGATTATTGCGGTTGCTGTTGTTGCTTGCCGATACACTGTTGGCACGCGTAGCGTCAATAAAGTACTCACCACTCAGCAGATCACTGATGACAGCCGTGTGAATACCTTGATAGTAACGTACATCAATACCCGCCGTCAAGTCAAGACGCTCTTCAAGGAACTTGTTGTTGTAAGTGCTAACCAATCCGTACCAGTTATGGTAGTTGCGGTTTTCTGCAATGACCAATTGCGAACCGGTCTCACTGGCAGCATTGATATCCTCTATCTTACCGTAGTCGAACGATCCGTCCTCACGGCGGAAAGTGGTACACAGCACTCCGTTATACGCTCCGCGTGTCAGGTCGGAATAGGCATACGTGGAATACGGACTGGCCTCACCCGTGTTTCCATATCCACGACCGATAGAGGTGTAGAGCGAGGTGGAGAGGGAAGACTTATAGTCTATCTGCCATACATGGTTCAGACTGATCTGCGGCTTGTGATAGGAGTTGTAGTTAGCACCCTTCTGCTTGCCGTTATTGGCATAACCGTAAGCAGGATTGTAACGGCGGTAATCCATACCGTTAGTCATATACTTCTTCACCTCGTTCCATTGCGCTAATGTCAAAGCACCACTCGAACCGGAAGGACGTGTCCAGTGCCATTGGGGAGCACCGAAACCCGTCAGGCTCAACTGATGGTTTTCATTGATACGCTTACTGATATTGGCAAAGTAACTATACCCTTCATAACCCGTACCTTGTATGTATCCGTTACCCCAGGAACGCGCACCTAATACAGTGATAGCCCAGCCGTTCTTCATAAGCCCTGTGGACACCGAGAAGACTATCTTGTTGGCACCATCATTCCCCAATGAGTAGGCTATCGACCCGCCACGCTTGGCGTCTATACCCTTGGTCACGATGTTAATAGTACCGCCCACCGAAGGAGCAGACAGTTTACTCGCACCCATACCACGCTGGGTCTGCATCGTAGAAGTCACGTCACTCAAGCCCTGCCAGTTGGACCAATAGACCGTTCCTCCCTCCATGTCGTTCATCGGCACACCGTTTATCATCGTAGCGACATTCGTGTTATCAAAACCACGCATCCATATCTCACTGTCACCCCAGCCACCACCTTGACCGTTGGCATGCACACCTGGCGTCGTCTTCAGTACCTCTGGGAGCTCCTGACCACCAAGACGCTCCTCTATCTCCAACGCAGACACCTGGCTGACAGCAACAGGAGTCTTCTGCTGACGTGCTACCTGACCCGTGATGGTGACGTCCTCTAAACCTACTGCCTCCGCTTGCAAACGGATAGCACCCATATCACCGGCTTTCTTCACAGATATCTCACGAGTGGTGTATCCCACATAAGACAACTGCAGTTTGGCACCTGACTGTACGGTCACCTTGAAGTCACCATCCAAGTCGGTCACAACACCATTGGTAGTACCTGACTCCAAGATAGATACGCCGATAAGTGGATCGCCATTGTCGGCATCGAGCACCGTACCGGTAACGGTGACCGTTTGAGCATACACCGTGGCAAGAACCGGTATGCTTAGTAAAAGAGTAAAGATTTTTTTCATATAACCATGATTAGTAATTGTCTTTGCTAACGCACAATGTTATGTGCAGGTGTCAAGTGGTAGTCTATACCCGTTGCATCCAACGCTTGTTTGATGTATATCTCCAAGATATCAGCATACGCACGGAAACCATAGTCCGTCAAGTGGATACCATCAACCGTACCTTCCATATCAGGACCGACTAATCCTTCGGTAGGTACATAGTACAACCCCTTGGGGTTCTCCGCTTTCAGCCGCTCGTAGTTCTTACGGAAAGCGGCGTTCTTCTTCGGCAAGTACTCACCAAAGAAACTGTTATGCCGCGCATAGGGATAGGTAATACCCTCCACCATGATTATCGGCACCTCAGGACGTAAGTCACGCAGTATATTCACAAAACGATAAGTCAACGTGTCGCACATCATCTCCGTGCAGTTAGGTATAGGGTCTATCACAAAGCATACAGCGTCCTCAATAGTCGCCATCGCACGGGCGATAGGGAAATCCATCTTACCCTCTCCTGAGGTGGCTAAATTCACACACTCCAAATCATAGTCGCGTTGTATCATAGAGGTAGATACCATTCCCGTCCTGCTGGCACAACCGCCCTGCAGGATACTCGTACCGTAAAACACTATCTTGCCCTTACGCGGGTTCTGTACACGGGGCTGGGTCAGTACAGCACTGGAATCTACACCTATCTGAAACCAGTTCACACCGTCGTACAACGGCAGGTAAATCATATACTCATGCATCTCGCCGTCAAGGTTCTCCACATACATCTTCGACTGCACCGAATCGGCAATGGAGTTCTTCTCCTGTGGACGGGCAGTGTTCACATACTCCCAACGACCACTCTGCTCGTTCAAGTAGTACAGGTCAGTACCCTTGATACCCGTCATAGCCATGTGTTGCATGTGAAAGTTGTTGATGAGGTTATACTGTGCAGCGATACGTCTGCTGTTGGTGGCAAAGCGGATAGCAATGCCGGAGGAGTGCTGATAAAGCCACCATTGGTTGGCTCGGCAACTGTCTTGCATATATGCAGGCATACGACCATATGAAGCACTCGTAGCAGACCAACCCTTGTTGATAATCCGGAAATGAGTAGCGTCTTCATAGCGGAAACCGGATAACTCACCCGCCTCTGACATATTGGCACAAAAGGCTACAAGTAATAATATGCAAAACTTAATGTACTTCATAAATAAATATGCTATGTTTTTCACCTAATCCCCTTACACTTTTCTACCACTCGCGTCTGTAAGAAACAAATAAGGTGCAACTCCGTCGGAGACACACCTTATTTGTTCGAGTCATCATCAGATAGACTTCTTTGCTTGTTCAACGATCGCCCTGAAAGCCTGAGGCTGATTCATCGCTAAGTCCGCTAAGACCTTGCGATTGATCTCAATACCCGACTTCTTCAAGGCTCCCATCAGTTGACTGTAACTGTAGCCCTCTAATCGTGCGGCAGCGTTGATACGCTGAATCCACAAAGCACGGAAAGTACGCTTCTTGTTCTTACGATCACGATAAGCATACAACAGACCCTTTTCCCAGGTGTTCTTGGCAACTGTCCAAACGTTGGCACGGCCACCAAAATTGCCTCGTGTGAGGCTCATGATCTTCTTACGACGGTTGCGCGAAGCAACGTGATTTACTGATCTTGGCATAGTTTTTTACTACATTTTTTGGTGGTTAATGACTTAGCGGAGCAACAACAACTCGCGTACAGAACGCATATTCGTTGGATCCACCATTGCAACATGAGTCAAGTTGCGTTTCTGTTTCTTGGTCTTCTTCGTCAGAATGTGACTCTTGTAAGCGTGCTTACGCTTAACCTTACCCGTCCCGGTAAGAGTAAACCTCTTTTTGGCACCGGAATTAGTCTTTACCTTTGGCATTTTGTTTTATATTTAACTGTTAATATTTAAGGTCTCGGGCAGCCATCGGTAGCCCTGGGACCATAGTTAATGCACAATTATCGTTATCTATTACCCCCTCTCACCCCATTTCTGTTTACCCCCTCTCTGAGGGGATAGGGAGAGTCCTTTACTTCTTCGGAGCAATATTCACAATCATACGCTTGCCTTCCAACTTAGGCATAGCCTCTACCTTACCATACTCCTCCAAGTCGTTCGCGAAACGAGCCAACAACAACTCTCCTTGCTCCTTGAACAATATACTACGACCACGGAAGAACACGTACGCCTTTACTTTGTTACCGTCCTTCAGAAACTCCTGAGCATGCTTCAACTTGAAATTATAGTCGTGCTCATCAGTCTGAGGGCCAAAACGTATCTCCTTGATAACAACCTTGGCAGAATTAGCCTTCGCCTCCTTCTCCTTGCGCTTCTTCTGATAAAGAAACTTCTGATAGTCCAATATACGGCATACTGGCGGAACAGCATTGGGTGAAATCTCTACAAGGTCTAAATTCTGCTCGTCAGCAATGCGCAACGCACGTTCAAATAAATAAATACCTTGCTCTACATTATCGCCCACAAGGCGAACTTCCCGAACACCACGAATCTTATCGTTAATGCGGTTGGGCAACTCTTTCTCTTGGCGGCCACGACGTTGCGGACCATTCTGTGGATTTGCTATAGTTGTATCCTCCTACTTATGTTTACGGCTGCAAAAGTACTACTTTTTCACCAACCTGCAAAATGTTGGAAGAAAAAAACATAATTTTTACACACCGTAACAATACAAGAACAAAAGCGGCACAGTTTATGTCCATATTTTGTTGTACGAAAAACTTTTACTACCTTTGCAACCCGTTTCGACAAATCGAAACAACACACAAGCAATCATCATATCATGAATACAAAATCATCACATTATAAATAACAAAACAAATGAAACACAACCATTTTATCGCAGCAACGCTGCTACTCATTGCCACAACCTTTGCGGCATGTATCCAGAACCCTCCTGTCGTTGGACCTGGCGGCGGTGAGAAGACCGACACTACCTCGGTTGCTCCTGATACTATCGGATGGAATATCCCCGCCGAAGTACTCACAGTCGCTCAAGCACGCGACATCGCCAGCAACCTCGATACCGGTGCCACATCCAACGTCCCATACTATATCATGGGATGGGTCAAGAAAATACATAACAAACATACAGAAGGCGTCACCAAATATGGCAACGCTCAATTCTATATGGAAGACGTTAAAGGGGCTAACTCCAACGATGACTTCCTCGCTTACCAAGTCCTTGGACCGAATGGTACGAAACTCACTAACGTTGACCAGGTAGCCGTGGGCGACTTCGTTGTCCTCTACGGAAAAATCACTAACTACAAAAACACCTACGAGACCGTCGGCAATGGGGCTGCCTATATATGGAAGAGTACCAATCCACTCATCAGCGGTAGCACTGTTGACCCTGCTGAACTCACCGGAGACGGCACGCGCACCAACCCCTATACTGCTACGGATGTCATCTCCCTCAACAACACCAAGACCGGCGAATACTGGGTGAAAGCCTATATCGTAGGTCAAATACCACGTATGGCTATCAAAGATGCAGAGTTCGCCGCTCCTTTCACACCAAGTTCCGACTCTACTACGTATAATACCAACATCATCATCGCGGCTTCCGCTACCGAAACCGACTACACCAAGTGCATCGCAGTGCAACTGCCTACAGGTACACTCCGTACTGCCCTTAACCTCCCCGAGAACCCGGGCAACCTCGGCAAAGAAGTGCTGCTCTACGGCTCTCTCGAGAAATACTTCGGACAGGCAGGTGTTAAGTCTATCTCCTATGCTGAGTTAGATGGCAACAAAATTGGTATTGACCCAGACGTGGAACAAGTAGAGCCTGCTGCTATCGTAGCAACCGTTGCTGAGTTCATCGCTGCGGAAGAATCGACATCGGTGTATTACGAACTCACAGGTACCATCGGCGGTTCTATCAACACCACCTATGGGAACTTCGACCTGACAGATGCAACGGGAACAGTCTATGTGTACGGACTCACCAAATCCTTTATCGCTGTGGGGAGTACCAAGAACGACAAGTCATACGCTTCACTCGGACTCGCTGCAGGAGACAACATTACCATCCGGGGCTTCCGTGGCTCCTACCAAGGCAAAATCGAAGTCATGGGTGCTTACTTCGTAAAGAAAAACTAAACGCCCCCTATTACCTGACTTTAGACCCTATAACAACATCAGTTAGAATAATAGAACAACTGTAAATCTATCAACAAGAGGCTGCCCCACGGGCAACCTCTTGCATTGTTGGGGACACCCGACACCTACGGAGCCCCCGCAAAGCCTGCAGTGCGGTCATTCGGCACAAAAAACACACAACATTTGTACGAACAAAAAAATAGTAGTAACTTTGCGCGCTTTTTGGAGTAATTATCCATAGCACAACAAACACAAGAAACAATATAACAAACATAATTTATGGCAGCATTACAAAAAATCAGAAACCATGGCGCACTCCTTCTCGTCATCGTAGGAATCGCTATGTTGGCATTCATCATGGGGGACTTTATTAACTCAGGAAGTAGTTTCTTCAACCGTAGCAGGGAAAATATCGGAGAGATTGCAGGACACGACGTACACTACACCGAATACCAGGCAGCACAAGAACAACTCACAGAGGTGTACAAAATCGAAAGCGGACGCAACGATATCGACGAGGAGATGAGCGCACAGATACGCAACCAGGTGTGGCAAATGATGCTTATGGACTATACACTACGCCAACAGACGGAGAAAATAGGAATGGACGTCACTGCAGATGAACTCAGCAACCTGTGCATCGGAGAAAACCCTCACCAACTGATACGCCAACGCCGGGCATTCTATGACCAGACAGGAAACTTCAACCGCAATGCACTTATCAACTTCCTCAACTCAATCAACCAGGAAGTAGATAATGCAGAGCAAGCAGCCAACCTCAAACAAGCCAAATCATATTGGATGTATTGGGAGAACGCCGTGCGACTCACCTATGCACAAGAGAAATACACCGACCTGCTGTCCAAACTCATAACGGCTAACAACATCGACGCCAAGTATGCTTTCAACGCACGTCAGACGACTGTGGACGTACAGTACGTACAGCAACCATATTTCGCCCTGCCGGACACATTTGTGAAAGTGACAAACAGAGATATCAAGAAACTGTACAACGAACATAAGTCACTGTACAAACAGACACCTAACCGTTCTATCGAATATGTGTCTTTCTCTATCCTACCATCTGAAGAAGATTTCGCTGAGGTAGAGAACATGATGCATAGCCTCGAGAACGATTTCAAAACCAACCCGGATGTCAGCCTCATCGTGAACGGAAACTCTGACATACTGTACGACGGACGAGACTACTCTGTCGAGACAATACCAGCAGAGTACAAAGACTTTGCTTTCGGGAAAAACGCAAAGAAAAACGACTGTACAGAACTCAGTTTCTCAAACAACACATACGCTATGGCACGCATCATCGACTGCGGATACAACAAGTCCGACTCTGTACAACTACGACTCATCGCTACCACTGAAGGAGCAGAAGACGTGGATCTCGGATGGTTCAGAGCCGATGAGATACAGAAAAACATAGCAGACTCCGCTTTCAATGGGAAAAAAGGTTCTACATTCACCCTGTCCTCTGGCATGGGAGAACAGACCTTCCGGATTGTTGACAAGAGCACACCTACACCCAAAGTCAAACTGGCTATCCTGTCACGTACCGTAGGGGCTAGCAGCAAGACGTACAGCAAACTTTATAACCGGGCAAAACAGTTTGTCGTTGCTAACAATACAGAGGAGAAGTTCACAAACGCTGCAGCCGAACAAGGACTCGTAATCACACCGGCCTATGCCCTCAATGCCAACACCGAAAAAGTAGCAGACCTCAAGAACAGCCGTGCTATCGTACGCTGGGCTTTCGAAGCGAAAGAGGGACAGGTAAGCGATGTGTTCGAATGCAATGATAAGTTCATTGTAGCAGTACTCACCGAAACACACGACGAAGAGTACCGCACCATCGATGACGTACGCGCCGAACTCACTCTCGAAGCAACAAACAACAAAAAAGCCGAGTATATCATCAACCAACTCAAAGACATAAAGACCCTGGACGAAGCAGCAACACTCCTTGATACGGATATCAAGATCGCTGAGAACGTATCCCTAAGTACTTATCGTTTCGGATCGGCTGGCATGGAACCTGCAGTCATAGGTACAGCACTCGCTATGGAGGAAAACACATTGTCACAACCCATCAAAGGCAATATGGGAGTTTACCTCATCCTGACAGGAGAAAAACAAGTAGCGAATGGACAACTGAACGCCGGACAGGAGATACAACAACTCAATATGCGTACTGCCTATAGCCTGCCATACCAGGCCATCAGCCTGATAGAAGATAAAGCAGACGTAACAGACAACAGAGCACGCTTCCAATAATTCAAGGACGCAAAGCAATATGCCAAAGGGGCTGTCTATAGTTGTTAGACAGCCCCAACGCTAAACTCTCAACTATCAAACTACACCGTAATCTCTATCAAGATACCCTCGTAACCTCTCACGCAACTTTCATAGTACCCGTCGCCGGTTACGCGCGGACCGCTCACGACCTCGTATCCGTCGGCGTTCAGTCGTGCGGTCAGTTCCTTGACAGCCTTTCGGCTTCCTGCAGCAAACGACAGATGGATATAGCCCATGTGGTAAAGGTCATCGTTGTTACCGCGCACTTCAGGTCGGGTCATCAGTTCCAATCGCTCCTCTCCGTCGGGGAATGATAGAATATAGGTTTGCAGGTTTGTGCGTGGATTGTGGTACAGGTCATTGGGTTGTGCCTGGAAGTATTTGACGAAGAATGCCTTCATACCTTCCAAATCGATGCAATTGAGTGCAATGTGTTCTATTCTCATGTTCGTATTTTAAGATTGTGATTTCGTCTCTGTCCTTATCTCCTTTCGTTGCGATGCAGATTTGCCCCACCATTCCGCAACAAAGGTACTACTTTTCCGCCGAATAAGCAAACTCTCCACGCTCCAACTTCTTTCAACTCTCAACTAAAAAACACCGGGGACGTGAAGCGTAAGGCAGGTGTGCGTAGCACACTGAGTGCCGGCGGGGTCCTCGCAAGCCTCTGCGGAGGGGTTAGGGGAGGTTTTGTCTCATCTCCTTGAAGGGCTTGGAGAGGTATCCTCCCCACCACCCACGACGCAGCCTCCGGAAAACTTTTGCTTTGCGTATGTCTGAAGAAAGCAGTACCTTTGTGGGCTTGATATGGGTTTTGACTTATGTTAAAGCAGGCGTACCGTATGCAATGAACTTATTTAATATCATATGAAACAGAAAATCTATCTCCTCATGCTCCTGCTTCTGAGCGTACCTCTTTACGCGCAGCATGGAACCGTCAACATCCAGACCAACATGGACAGTACCGTCATTCTCCAATACGGTATCGACACACTGGAAAGTTACCAAGTCGCACCCGGCGTAGTCTATACGCGTTTCAACATCACGAGTTCGACCAACACACGCCATTGCTATATCTATGAGGTGGACTTGAACAATCCGTACAACCGGATTGAGGAGTGCCACAGCACAACGATGGGCAACACGGAACTGATGACCGTCACGCATGCCCGCTTGGACTCTGCGGGGCACCGTTCAGTCGGCTCGGTGAACTGCAACTTCTGGTTTGTGGGTAGCACCGACGAGGGCGGGAAGAACAATCTGTTAGGCGTGGGAGCAACCGGGCAAGTCAGAAATGGTAAGGTGGGAGCCAGTATCACGGGCTGGGAAGTGGCGTACGACGATCCCCGCCAAGCCGTCGGATTTCTGATGATGGATGCCGCCAAACACGCTTTTGTGGACCAGTACTCGTGGAACGCCTCCGTGCGGATTGGCGAGAACACCTACCCCATCAGCGAGAGCAATCGAAACCGCAACAATCCCGCCGACGATGAGTTGGTGTTGTTCAATTCTGACTTGGGTACAAAAGCAACGCTCACCAAATCTGTGATCGACACGCGATTGGGCAAAGAGACAGACATGTTGGAGGTCGTGGTGCGCCTGCAGGACGAATGGGCTATAAACAAAGACCTTTCGGCGACCGTAGTCACTACCAACACAGAGGGCGGCACCCTCATTCCGGACGGCTACGCAGTACTACGCGGTCGCGGAACGGGGCTGACCTTTCTGCAGAACTTGAAGGAGGGGGATGCCTTGACGCTCCATATCGGAATCTACAATTCCTTGACGGGGGAAACGCCCGCCATCGAACAACTTACGGCGGGCAACTGCCTCGTCATGAAAGGAGGTCGCCTCACATCCCGCAACTGGAACGAGGTGTATAACAACCAGAACTATCCGCGCACCGGTTTTGCTTGCAATGCAACACACGACAAACTCTGGCTGATGGTCATGGAGAAGCCCGGCATGTACACCCATGAAATGTGCTCAATCTTCCGGCACTTTGGTGCAACGGACGCGGGAGGCGCAGACGGCGGCGGCAGTGCGCAGTTCAACCTGCGGGGCAGTATCCTCAATCCCACGACGGAGGCAACTCCGCGCGCCGTAAGCAACAGCATCTTCGTATTTTCGACCGCTCCGGATGATAGCATCGTATCGGAAATGCGCAGCACGGCTACTTTCCTGCGCCTGCCCAAGTATGCCATGTATCGTCCCTCGTTCTTAGGTTACAACCAATACGGAATGCTCATCGACAAAGACTTGGCAGGCGTCGAACTGCACTGCGATGACAATACGGGTTACATTACCGAAGAAGGGCAATTTGTATGCCTCGGCAGTGGTACACTGACCGCCAAGTACGAAAACGCCGAACTGCCTATCCGCATTGACCTTGCGGACGATGCCGCTATCGCCTTGCGGTTAGACAGCGTGCTGGTTTCCAATACGACGCAGTATGCCATCGAGATAAACGGCAGTGTGGACGAGAAAACTTTCCAAGTCCTGCCGGCGGCGTTCGCATGGGAAGTGGACGACCCGACTATTTGCACCGTATCGGACGAGGGCGTCCTCACGGGGTTGAGCAACGGTCGCACCCTCATACGCGGTATCTTGGGAGCAGATACCTTGCAACAAACCGTCCGCGTCGAAATACCGGCGACCAACCCATTGAAGTGGGAGGACTTGATTGCCGTTGACCAACGCTGGACGCTGAAAGCATCGGCGTCGGCATGGCAGGCGGGCTTTCGGACAAACAGCGAGGGCAAAGCCGAGATGTACCTCAATTATACGGCGGGACGCCAACCCAACATCAAACTGACGGCGGACACCCTTCTTTACGCCAACCCGCGAGCGATGGAACTCCGATTTACGCCGCAGGAAGAATTGATAGAGCGCGTTACCATCGGGGTACGCGCCAACCACGAAAGTCAAAAACGTCTGGTAGCATTCCCCAACCTCACACCCGATGAGGAGAATACGCTCCACATCGATTTTGATGCGACTTTCGGTGTAGAGAACGACCTTGTTATTTACCCCGTGACATTGGACTTCATCAAATTTGCTTTCAACGAAAAAGCCGAGAAAAAGGAATATCGTATCCCCTTTGACGGTATCTACCTGCTCTATGATACGCAGGAAACAGGCATAGACACCATACAAATACCGAAAGCAGAGAACACAGCACAAAAACTACTGATAGACGGACAATTGGTTATCATCAAAAACGGACATATATACAACACATTAGGTCACGAAATCACACGATAAAAGCAATATGACGCAGTTAGAGAAACAGCAAGCAGTGCGCAGAGACAAAGCACGCACCAGCATTAACCCTTGGTTATGGGTACCGACCCTGTACTTTGCCGAAGGCGTACCATATTTCATAGTAAACAATGTCTCCGTCATGATGTTTACCCGTATGGGAGTTCCTAACGGGCAAATGGCATTATACACATCACTGTTGTACTTGCCATGGCTGATAAAGCCGTTCTGGAGTCCGTTTGTGGATATTATCAAGACCAAACGATGGTGGATACTCGCTATGCAGATACTGATGACGGCGGCGTTTGTAGGACTGACACTGAGCATTCCGCACCCCACTGCCGGAATGATAGCCACGCAACAGACGCCCATCTCACTCTTTGCGGTCATGCTTATCATCTTCTGGATAACGGCCTTCGCATCAGCCACGCACGATATAGCCGCAGATGGCTTTTATATGTTGGCACTCTCACAGGGTGACCAGTCACTGTTTGTGGGCATTCGATCCACCTTTTACCGTATATCCTCGCTTTTCGGACAGGGCGTGCTGCTGACCATTGCAGGTCTGTTGGAAACGCACACGGGCAATATCCCCTTTGCATGGCAGATGACGCTGCTCATTACGGCAGCCCTGTTCGGACTGATTACCGCATGGCATCTGTTCTTCATACCAAGACCGGCGGCGGACCAATCGCACTTGAACGAAAGTACGGCAAACCGCAGTCTTGAGATCTTACGCGAATTCGGACGTACCTTTGCCACCTACTTCAAGAAACCCGGCATCTGGCTTGCCATGATATTCATGTTGGTGTACCGCCTGCCGGAAGCCTTCCTCATCAAGATGATAAACCCGTTCCTTGTAGCCTCCGTCGAACAAGGCGGGCTTGGACTGAACACGGAAACCGTAGGTATCGCCTACGGTACTATCGGCATCCTCTTTCTGACGGTGGGCGGTATCTTGGGCGGCATATTTGCTTCGCGTGTGGGACTGAAGAAATCCATGTGGTGGATGGCAGCATGTATGACGCTACCCTGTTTCAGTTTCGTCTATCTAAGTATGTGCCAACCCGAGAACCTCATCCTTATCTCAACGGCTATTGCTATCGAACAGTTCGGGTACGGCTTCGGATTTACTGCCTACATGTTGTATATGATGTACTTCTCGGAAGGCGAGTTCAAAACAGCACACTACGCAATCTGTACGGCGTTCATGGCAGGCAGCATGATGATACCGGGCATGTTCGCAGGCTATATACAGGAGGCAATCGGCTACCAGAACTTCTTTTGGATGGTAATCGGCTGCTGTATCGCCACAGTGGCAGTGACTTTCTTTGCCCATAACAAAGTACATGTCGAGTATGGTAAGAAATAGTTTGTAACGAATTCTATACGACGATGAATATCAAACGTATCATTCCTGACACACTGACCTGCTGCAACCTGTTATGTGGGGCTGTAGCAGTCTTCATGGCTACCCAACACGAGTTCATATATGCACTCCTGCTTATCCTTGCAGGAGCACTGTTTGACTTCTGCGATGGCAGTTCTGCTCGATTACTCAAAGTCCCATCACCTATTGGAGTGGAACTCGACTCTCTCGCTGACGATATCACTTTCGGTTTAGCTCCAGCCATGATGCTATGTTGTTACCTACAGCCTTTTATTGGCTGGTGGTGCATAATAGCCTTACTCATGGCTGCATTCTCTGCTATACGACTCGCTAAGTTCAACTTGGACAAACGACAGACCACATCTTTCATCGGATTAGCCACACCTCCCAATGCTATATTCTGGGCATCTATCACATGTACACCTATCGTTGAGATGGCCGACTGTATGCCTTGGGTACTGCTCGGGATGAGCCTCGTTAGTTGCTATCTTCTCATCAGCGAGATACCTTTCTTTGGACTCAAATTCCACGACCTCACCTGGCACAACAACTGGCGTACCTATCTCTTCCTTGTAGGTTGCATAGTGATTATCGTCTTCTGTGCTGTCCGCGCTGTGCAATACGAATACCCGGAGATGGCTGCTTTTGCCGGATGTGTATGCGTACTATGGTATATACTCTATAATTTCGTTCTGCTTCTCTCTCGCCGGTGACCAAGCACTTATCCATATATGTTCTTCTCCTCTGTGCCTTCTCTACTATGCAC
>CAVKDW010000015.1:33512-36430 GCA_963655075.1 Muribaculaceae bacterium
GAACATGCCACATGGGTACTATGATGCTGCCAATGGGTTGAGCAATGCTGCACTGAAAGATGCTCTCCACCGGACCATACAAGGAGGCTGTCGTTACACGTACGGCACTAACTCATACCAATACAAGGACAGTGTGGCAAGTATTGACTCTATCGCTCCCGATGGCTCGTACATTTTCCATAAAGGTGATACTCTCTGGCACAAAGGAGACATCCGCTCGTTAGGCACTTGGTACGGATTTATACAGACCGACAGACTCTCTAACGGCTGTGTCTGGGATATGTATTCATCCACTATGCACTACTTCCCTAAGCCGGGAGAGAGTGCCGCCGGACTTAACATAGAGCACTGCCTCCCTAAATCATGGTGGGGAGGTTCAGAAAACGAAGCCTATACAGATCTGTACCTGCTCAACCCTGCTGACCAAGTGGCTAATAACAACAAGTCGAACTATCCTCCTGGTATCCTGACCGACACTGCCAAATTTAACAATGGTATGTTCTTTATGGGCAAAGATACTACGTGGGGAGGTTATGCTTTTACCGTCTGCGATGAGTACAAAGGGGACTTTGCCCGGACATACTTCTATGTCGCAACCGCCTACCGGCACTTGGATTGGGCAACTAACTACAAAGCATATATAGACACCACGTCATATCTGACGCTCACACCTTACTTGACAAACGTTCTCCTACAGTGGCATCGGGCAGACCCTGTCAGTCAGAAAGAGATAGACCGGTTAGACGCTATATCTACCATCCAACATAACCGTAACCCTTTTATAGAATATCCGGACCTGGTGGAACTGATATGGGGGGACCGACAAGGTGAGACTTTCAACCCTACAACACTTGTTCGTACTACCTCCTCTTCCTACATAGTGCCTTATGACACCATCGATCCCGTGGCATATCCTGCAACAGATGTCTATCAAGACCATTTCACAGCATCTTGGAAAGATCAGAAACGCTCCTCCTATAGCCTTGACGTCTTCACTGTAACTCTGTCTGGGACTAACGACACGCTCGTTGCACTACCCTATTTCAACCGCACTCATATCGAGAGTACCTATGGACGTGCACAGTGGCTCCTTGAAGACGGGACCAATGCGCCATACACACTCATGGACGGATCATGCGCTGTGAGTCTCTCCACAACAACAAACAAAAGACAAGTACGTTTCTCAAACTTCGGTAAGGCACCCGCCAATACCTACCTTACTATCAGATGCTGCATCTACCGAGGGGACAATTCAGCAGACATAGTAATCCGTGGGGATAATGACTCTGTGCTGTACACACAAACACTCACTGCCAACGAGACCTACTACACTTTCCCTATACCTGCTGGCACAGAACGTGTCTCTATCATACAAAAAGAGATAGGTAGCAAAAAGACAGGGTATCATCGTGTCTCATTCCAACAGGCGTATCTCTATGCCGGAGATTATACTGTCACCAACACGTCCCTGTCCGGTTTTCCCATGACCCTCACCGAGACATCGTACCGGGTAAAACACTCCGAGCCCGCAGGACAGACTATCTACTACAATATCACTCCGCAAGGGCTACGAACATCCAACACTATCATCACAACCGTTCCTCCTGAGACTGACGACATAACTACGATAACCTCTCCTTCAAATAGAACGCACAAAGTATTCATCAATGGACAATTCTACATTATCCGCCAAGAACAAGTCTTTGACCTCCTTGGTCGACAACACTAAACCTTTCCTCTCTTGCTCTATTATACTGCTATGCCTACTTGGCATCGCACTGTGTTTTATGCCGAAAGAGCAACTGCATCTTCTCTTGTGTAACCATCACACACCTTTCTTGGATGCCATACTGCCGACATACTCCGACCTGGTCAACTGGCTACCTTATGTTACCATCGTTCTGCTGTTATTCTACCGGGCAGGATGGTCTGCTTTCCTTGCTGCAGACATACTCATTACTACCGCCGTAGTGCAACCTCTCAAACATATCATTGCCGCACCTCGCCCTATCACATGGTTCGCAGAGAATTTCCCGGACATCCAACTCCCACTCACACCTGATGTAAAAATGAACTATCTTCTCTCTTTCCCCTCAGGTCACACCACAACATTCTTTCTCCTGTTCTTCACTCTTAGTCTCATCATTATGGATGCCAATGTCCCCGGTAAACGCATCTACTCCTTCCTCTGTTTCCTACTTGCTGCACTCGGAGCATACTCCCGCATCTATCTATCACAACATTTCGCGCTTGACATCTTCGCAGGTATCTTCATCGCACTCATCTGTACTCTCATACTCTACTTAGTAGCAGTCCCACGTCTCCAGGATACCCGATTCTGGTCATGGACTCCTCAAAAGAGAAAAAAATAGAAAAAAAGCACTTTTTTTTCATAGAATATTTGCATGGTTCGAAATTATACAGTACCTTTGCACCCGCTTTTGAGAAAGAAATACGAGTCGGACTTATAAAGAGACTACAGTGGTAGTTGCAAAGTTTGACAGAGCTTTTTCATACGTAGAAAGAGGGCGTTTAGCTCAGCTGGTTTAGAGCATCTGCCTTACAAGCAGAGGGTCTGCGGTTCGAATCCGTAAACGCCCACAATAAAAACCGGAATCGGGGGTTCGAATCCCTCACTTTCCGCAAGAAAGAGATAATCTCTTCTAAATCAACAAATTGCTTCAATCTCTGTACGGAGTTGAAGCAATTTAGTTTTTTAACGACGGGAAATTAGACCAAAATCTGACCAAAATCTGACCAAAAACTGACCACAACCAATCCGAATTCGAACGCAATTAGGCAATAGTTAGAACGGATTTTTAGTAAACCGTCCCCTTCAACACTGTCAGCTTTTTAGGCGCACAGACCTAAAAAAAATGTCAGTTTTCAAAATTCCTTCCCAACCACTTCAATGTGGT
>CAVKDW010000016.1:0-19474 GCA_963655075.1 Muribaculaceae bacterium
GTATATACAGGCAACTCTTGCGACTTGATCGCAGGCGGGGCGCCCGCGACCCCAGTGGTGCGGTATTGTCTATTTCAAGAAACCGTAGCGGTATATCTTGGGTTGTATCTGCAGGGCGAGTGCTTTCTGTTTTTGGCGCAGGTCGCGGAGCAGGCGCATATACTCGGCGTCTTCGCTCTCGTTGTTCATCTTGCCTTTGTCGTTGCGTCCTTGGAAGAAGACACGGATATCATAGAACGAGGCATTGACATCGATTGTGGTGCCGAAAGGAGCGTTCGGGGACTGGGGGTAGTGAAGATAGTAGTGCCACAGGGCTTTGCCCGCCTCCATAACCATGCGGGCAGCAGGCGTGAAGGCGTCGGCAAAAGTACGAGGGGCGTCTTCGTGGTTGTCGCTATGCCCGTCGGTTTCGTTGTTGTCGAAGAGGGTATGTGCAACGGGTGCGGCGATGGGTTGGATGGGGCGGTGGATAAACTCGGACATAAAGTGCGATTGGAAGCAGTCGGGGCTGTCGAGTTCCCGCTCGGTGAAAGGTATCCAATGGTTGATGCCTGTCCCAAGGGTATCGCTGTGGGAGATGCGGTTCTGTCCGTGGAACAGCGTATAGGCGAGGCAGTCGGCTTGGAAAGCGTAGTCGGTCTGCCACCCATCGTTGGGATAGAGGAACTGGTCACGGTCGTTAAGCCATGTGGCTTCTATTGCGTGACGAACGGAAAGATAAATGCATGTTTGGATTACATTGCTTTGCGTTACTCCAAATTTTGCTATTCCTTTTGCATTTCCTACACCCTTAATACAATCTTTTGAGGTGGCTATATTTATATAGTTTTGGTGTTGAAAATCAGTACCCACACAGCACATTGCTGCAATTTCCGATTTTAGGCTATTCTCTTCATATTTTTTAAGCCACTCATTGATACTATGTCCTTGTGGTAAGGTTATTAATTTTGTACCAACAAATATTGGTTCTTTATTTCCTTCATACACTTGTGCCGCAATCTCGCAGAATGGATTATTATCGCTTGTCTTCCATATAAAGAAGCCAATCGGGAATTTCCCTTTTACATTATCAAAAGTATACGATGGCATCAAAAACAACTTATCAAGTTTTGCTTGGAAGATTTTGCGGAAATCCGCAAAATTCGGTGCTTGCAGAATTTTCAACTTTGAAAATTCTGCAAGCACCGCGCCTGGGATTTCACAGTAAATTCGAGTGAAGAATTGTACAAATAGTTCTCTACCTGCTTTTCCTAATGTCGAGATATACTCTTTGTAGGTATTACTAACATTTGACACGCCTGCTTTATTTGAACCGGTATTGGTAACTGTTTTTGCGCTTCCTGCTTCGGCATAGGGCGGGTTGATATAGATGACGAGTTTTTTCCGCTTTTCGGGGTCGGTCAGGATGTTTCGGAGGGGTTCTGGCAGTTTTGGGTCATCGAAAGAGTCGTTCAGGAAATCGAACTGAAATACATGCGAAGGAAGGAGGTTGCTGCCTTCGCCCATCCCCTCAATACGCTCCTGCATGACCTTGACATCCGCTTGGTCGAGCGTGGAGGCGTAGATATGGTACTTGTTGGTCAGCCCCGCGAGCAGATTGCCCGTGCCGGCACAGCAGTCCCATACATAGTACTCGTCCTGCCAGTTCTCGCCCAAGACCTCGGCTATATACTGCTGGCTGAGTTCCACCCATTGGCGGGGTGTGAAATAAGACCCCTTGCGCTCGCGCACATCTTGCGGCACGAGCAAGTCACGGCGTGCGACAATCTTGTCCCAATAGGCTTCCTTGGGCGGACGAGCATAGCGCACCCAAAAGCGGGTGTGCGCCTGCATCCTGTCCTTGAACTGCACGGTCTTGCTGGAGAAAAGTCCGTCGGTATCTATCTTGCGGTCGAGTTCGTAGTGGGTGTCCTGCAAGAGGACATGCAGTTTGTCGAGCAGAGTGCGGTTGTTCTCGGCGATGAGGTCAGCCAAGAAGAAATCGGCTTCGAGCAGGCTGTGCGCCTTGGCGTTGTCCCAATTGATATTGATGGTGGGCATAACCTCACGACGCCATTTCTGAAAGACAGAGACAAAGTTGTTGTGATTGACCCGGATACGCTGAATCTTGTCACGGCCCGAGACAAAGTTGCGGCGGATGAAATTGCGCAGTTCTTTCCCGTCCTCGGCGAAACGGTAGATATAGACCTGTCCGTCGGAAGCGGAATGCTGCTCAATCTGCTGCTTGACGAGTTCGTGGAGTTGCTTAAACTCCTTGGTGCCGTGGTCGGAGGGCGTAACATTCCAGTTGAAATCGTTGTAGTTGAAAACCTCCATAACGGCATGGAAGGGGATAAAGGCGATTTTCTCGGCATCGAAAGCACCCAAGAAATGCGGCGGAAGGTTGTTGTCGAGCGTGCGTGCCTTGCCGATTGTAAGGATAAGTTGCACGAGCGAGTCGAAAAGACTGTGCCTGTTGCCCGCCTTGGATTCCGCCCACAAGAGATACTCCCGCTCCGCCAAACGGAAAGTGCCCTCCTCTCGCACTGCGACAGAAAAGTCGATGTTGTTGAAACATTGTGTGCTGTCAAAGTCGGCAAAAAAGTCGCGCCGTACTTGGTTCTTGATGGTTTCTTCGTTGTCGTTGAGTGAATACATAGCGATCAGATTTACCTTGCAAAGGTACTCACTTTTTTTGAGATATGCAATGATGAATTATGTGAACTTGTTATATATGGGATAGACTGATGGTGTAAGAGATGAGTTGGTTGTGTTGTGTTTTATAAAAACAGGATAAATTATCCCTAATCGGGATAAATATGTTTTATGGTAAAAACAGGGTGAATTGTCTTATCGGATTGGTGTGGAAATCAAGTCTAAAAAGTGCAGGTTTGTTTCGGCTCAAGATCGGCTTATCTTCTGCTCAAGTGCTGCTGAATTACTGCTCTTGAAAATGGCACTTTTTTGACCCCTGTTTTGCCCCTTCAGAGGAAAGGTGATTACACATCCCTACCCCTCCTCCGGAATATGGGTTTAGCCATTCAATCAGTCTGATATATCCTATAAGTATGGCGATGCTAAACTATCCGACAGACAACAGCATCATCTGAAGTAGTATCAGATTAATAAAAGTGTCATCGAAGACCGTTTCTTACGAACAAAAACATCACATAAGCACACTTTTACAAGAAAAAATAATAGTATTTGCACTTTTTTCATGAAAAGTATTTGGTTATATCAAAACAAAGTAATACTTTTGCAGCCGATTTTATGCTGTACAACATAAATATGCAACATGTGAGATGCATAGAGGCATAGCATAATCTGCAAAGCACAGCATAAAAACAAGGTATTCGTCAGTCCGGTTTATCAAGTTAATTCACGGCGTTGGTTTGTAGGGTGCTACAGACTATGGTTTTATTTTATTTGACTTTTAGTGTTGCAATGGTGCAGCACTAAGTATAATAAATAGTTTTAGGTATGAAGAGATTGTTACTTCTACTCATTGTATGCCTCATTGGCATCAATTTAGTTCTGGGACAGACCCAGACTATCACGGGAACAGTCGTCAATGCCTCGGATGGAGAGCCGGTCATCGGTGCTTCAATCGTAGTGCAGGGTACCTCACAAGGTTCCATTACAAGCGTTGACGGTTCGTTCACACTACAAGTTGCTCAAGGAGCAAAATTAGTGATTTCGTTTATCGGTATGAAATCACAGGTTGTCGAAGCCAAGAATGGCATGACTGTTCAATTGGAGGAAGAGAGTTCCCAATTAGACGAAGTCATGGTGGTCGCCTTCGGCACGAGTACAAAAAAGTCTTTCACAGGTTCGGCCTCTGTCGTCAAGAGCGATGACATCAGCAAGCGCCAGACGAGCAATGTGACGAGTGCGTTGGCTGGTCAGGTGGCCGGTGTTCAGAGCATCTCAAGCAACGGACAACCCGGTGAGGTTTCCAAGATCCGTATCCGTGGTATCGGCAGTATGTATGCCAGCAACGAGCCGCTGTATGTCATTGATGGTGTGCCGGCTGACAACGACATGATTTCCACGCTTTCCAACAATGACATCGAGTCAATCACTGTGCTCAAAGACGCAGCCAGCAACGCTTTGTATGGTGCCCGTGGTGCCAACGGTGTGGTGCTCATCACCACCAAACGCGGTTCCTCGCGCGATGCCCAGATAACGCTTGATGCCAAATGGGGTAGCAACAGCCGCGCCGTGCCTACCTACTCCATCATGACCGACGCCGGCATGTACTACGAGAAGTACTATGAGGCACTGTATATGTCGCAATACTGCAACGGTGTGTCCAGCATCAATGCACACGAATATGCCAACAAATATCTGCTTGACGCTGACAATGGTGGTTTAGGTTACTTGGTTTATACTGTTCCCGATGGTCAGCGACTTATCGGTACCAACGGCAAACTCAACCCGAATGCTACGCTCGGCTACAACGACGGCAGTAACACCTATCTCCCTGACAATTGGTACAAGGAGTTGTTCAACAGCAACAATCTCCGTCAGGAGTACAACGTGAATATCTCCGGTTCTACCGACAAACTCAACTACTACGCTTCGGCATCGTATTTAGATGATACGGGCATCATCGAGAACTCCGATTACTCGCGTACCTCGTCCCGCGTATCTGTTGATTATCAGGCTAAGAAATGGTTGAAGATAGGCACTAACATGGCGTATGCACATGTGGATCAGAAGTACCCTGACGAACAAACGACATGGGGTTCCAGCGGTAACCTGTTCTATGTCAGTAACCACGTAGCACCTATCTACCCGCTCTACGTGCGCGATGCCAACGGAGATATCATGGTTGACAACAATGGCTTTACCGTGTATGACTATGGTGACGGTGTGTCCGTAGTCAGTGGCGTACAACGTCCTTTCATGACGCAGTCCAGCCCTGCCTCCTCAGTAGCTTTGGATAAGTCGCAGTACAAGAACGACATGTTCTCCGGTAAATGGTACGCACAGGCAGAAGTATATAAGGGTCTGAAACTCAACGCCTCGGTAGGTGCCACCTACTATGGTTCCCGCTATCAATACACCGCCAACCCCTGGTATGGACAGTATGCCGAGAAGGGTGGTTCGGTAGGTGTCATCCAGAGCCGTACGATGACGGTCAACCAGTTGTACACCATCACCTATAACAACCGTTTCAACAGCGTCCATAATGTGGATGCGTTGGTAGGTTACGAGAACTACAAGTATATCTATTCGTATCTGTCGGGAAGCAAGTCCAAGTTATTCACGGGTGACATGGCAGAGGTCAACAACGCCATCCTCACCCCGAGTACATCCTCCTACACAGACACTTACGTAACCATGGGTATCTTAGCGCAAGCAAAGTATGACTATGACAGCAAGTACTACATCTCTGCTTCCTATCGTCGCGACGCCTCTTCACGTTTCGCCAAGAAGAACCGCTGGGGCGACTTCTGGTCAGTAGGTTTAGCATGGGACATGAATGCTGAGGACTGGATGTCCGGAGCGCAGGATATGGTCAACCTTCTCAAGTGGAAGGTCAGTTACGGTGCGCAAGGTAATGATAACCTTCTGACGCCGAACGGCTACACTAACTACCATCTCTACACCGACCAGTACACACTCTCCGAGTCGAACGGTGACTTCGCTACGACTCTCTCATACAAGGGTAATGAGGATATCACATGGGAGACCTCTTATAACTTCAACGCAGGTGTGGACTTCTTGCTGTTCAACGAGCGTTTCGGTGGTACCATTGAGGGCTTCCGCCGCCGTACCGTGGACATGCTATACTACAAACCTGTGCCTACATCCATGGGATATAGCAGTTATCCGGTAAACATCGGTTCTGTCAGCAACGCCGGTTTGGACTTGGAACTCCACGGCGATGTCATCAGCACCAATAAGGTTACGTGGACTATCTATGCTAACCTCACCTATTTCAAGAATAAGATTCTCAAGCTATCGCCCGAACTCAACGGCGAATGGATCAGCGGCAGTTACATCTACAAGGAAGGCGAGAGTATGTACAACCTCTACCTCCGCGAGTACGCCGGAGTAGATAAGACAACCGGTGAGTCGCTCTGGTACAAGGATGAGAAAGACGCCGAGGGTAATCTTACCGGTAACAAGATTACGACCAACGACTGGACGGATGCCACCCGTTATGCCACGGGCGACATACTGCCCAAAGTATATGGCGGTTTCGGTACCTCTCTGCAAGCCTATGGTGTAGATCTCTCCGTGGCTTTTTCCTATCAGTTAGGCGGACGTATCCTCGACTATACCTACCAAGACCTCATGCACTCGGGCTACAACAGCGCCGGACAGAACTGGCATACCGATATCCTGCGTTCGTGGACACCCGAGAACACCGACACCGACGTGCCTCGTGTCAACACGTCCGACCAGTACACTAACGACACTTCTACCCGTTGGCTCACGTCGTCCAACTACCTGAGTCTGCAGAACATCACCCTCGGCTACACGTTACCATCCAAATGGATGAAGAAACTACATCTACAGTCGCTGCGTCTCTACGCTGTGGCTGATAACGTAGCCCTATGGTCGGCACGCAAAGGATTAGACCCACGACAAGGTTTCGCCACCTCTGATGCCGGCTCCACCTACTCGCCTATCCGCTCTATCAGTGGAGGTCTGACACTCACTTTCTAACCACTAATCACTACAACAATGAACAAATCATATACATACATAGGTGTTGCTCTAACGCTCTGCCTTACCGCTTGCGATATGTTCAACACTTTCCCGGAAGGAGGCACCAAGACCTCCGAGCAGAAATCAGAGGCGTTCGCCAGCAATCCTTCTACCTCCACCGCTGATGTCAACGGAATCTATGCCCAGATGATTGCACTCTACGCCGGAATAGGAGAGACCTATAGCAACCACAATGACTTCGGAGTAGCTGCACAACTCATCGCATTAGAGTCCAATGGACAAGACTTCATCGCGCCCAACATAGGTTACAACTGGTTCAGTTACAACTACGACTGGAAAGACCGTGACTACTCCTCTACCGATGCGTTGCAGATGTGGTCCGTGTTCTACAAGATTATCTTTGCTGCCAACAACGCCCTGCAGGCACTTGACCCTGCTGTTATCAGCGGCGAGGCACTCTACAACTACGGACAGGCCAAGGCCGCTCGTGCCTACGCCTACCTCAATATGGCACAGATATATCAGTTCACCTACAGCGACGAGAACAAAGATAAGCCCTGCGTGCCTATCATCACCGAGAAGACCACCACGGATCAGCAACTCAACAACCCGCGTGCATCGCTCGACTCCGTCTATAGTCTGATACTCGGTGACTTAACCGATGCCATCAGCGCACTCAATGGTTACGCACGTTCCGACAAAGGACATATCAACCAAGCCGTGGCGTACGGTATCCGTGCAAGGGCATATTTAGCAATGAAGGAATATGCCGCTGCTGCTGCTGACGCCGATATGTGTCTCAACCTATCCGGAGCAACACCTTATACCCTATCCGAGGTCAGCAAGCCAAACTTCTGCACTGCCGATGCCAACAGCGTCATCTGGGCAAATATCATCACCGAGTCCAACGACATCGTCTTGAGCAGTATCATCAACTGGCCTTCGCACCTTTCCACTTTCTATACAGACGGTTATACCGGTGTCGGTGCCACACGTTCCATCCCTAAAGCACTCTACAGCAAGATCCCTAACGGCGACGTCCGCAAGGGTTGGTGGCTCAATGCCAACGGAGAGTCGGCACTACTCAACAACAGCAACTACCAGTCCTACAAGACATCTTTCTCTGCTGCCAACGCCTACACCAACGTCAAGTTTGGCGTTGTAAATGACAACACCTCTACCCTCTCTGCCGCTGCCGATTGGATTCTGATGCGCTCTGAGGAGATGCTGCTTATCAAAGCCGAGGGATTAGCAATGTCTGGCAACATCGCAGGAGCCAAGACTATTCTCGAACAGTTCGTACAGAACTACCGCTACTCGGGCTACACCTGTAAGGCCAGTTCCGACACCGATCTGCAAGACGAGATATGGCTGCAACGACGCATCGAACTATGGGGTGAGGGTTTCGCATTCTTCGATATCATGCGTCTCGAGAAGTCTATCGTCCGCGAGAAAGGTGAGGGAGCGGGCTACTACCCTGCGGCTTGGCAATACACCATTCCTGCCAAATCCGACATTCTCTTGTGGATGATTCCGCAGAGTGAGATAGAGGCTAACGATGGCATCTCCGACTCTGACAACAACCCCAAAGCAGCACAACCTGTGGCATAGTTTAACCCAATAACATATTCTATCACAATGAAATATATACCTTTTATGGCAGCAGCCCTGCTGTTAGTGGGGTGCACCAATGAGATACAACGGGCGGAGTCTCCCACTTTCCCAGAGGGTAACACCGCCATCTATTTCCTCAATGCCGACGAGACAGGTTCCGAGGCTGATCCTACCACAGGTGTCACCACTCATACCGTAGTCATCGTACGGAGCAACACCGATGGAGGACTCACGGTCCCTATGCATATCCTCGAGAACACCGACAGTATCTTCGTTGTGCCAGAGACTGTAACTTTTGCAGACGGCGACTCCATCGCCACCTTCGAAGTGTCCTTCCCCAACGCCGTACTCGGTACCGAGTACTTTCTCACGCTCGCAGTGGACGCCGAGAACACCAACCCATACCTCACACAACAGGCTACCTATCAACTGTCTATGACATTGATCTCGTGGACCAATGCCATCGAGAAAGCCGTTATCGTTGATGGGTTCTTCACTGTCTATGGCATCAAAGGTAGCGACTATCCATTCTACTGCGACTACCAAATCGCTGAACTGCCCGATGGCTCCGTGCGTTACCGTTTGCTGAATCCATACAACGTGGTGGCTTCCGACGACTGTGCCCCCGACAAATACGGAGTGTTTCCTATGTGGCCACTGTTCGGTGCATCGGATGTCGTTGACCCAACGGCTGTGGGTAACATGGTCATCGCTATCGACAACGACGGCAACGCCACCATGCCACAGTTCCTCATCGGTGCAGATCTCGGATATGGTGTCGAATACGGAGGTTCGATCATAGGTAACTACTACAATATCGGTGAAACCGACAAATACGAACCCGGCTACATCGAAGGTAATGTCATCACTTTCCCAGAGGGCAGTATCTACCTATACGAAGACGGCGCCTACACCGGCGGTGAGATGAATATCTGGCTCTCAGCCGCTGCGTATCAAAGTGCTGTGTCTGCCATACATATCGAAGATTACAACGACACCCAATGGCAATGGGACACCTTGCCTTATGCCACCACGCAGTACGAGTCAGAACTTTTCAATGCCCGCTGGCAGAGTCAACCGCTATGCAAGGCTATCGACCTTGACCCCGAACATGGCGAGTCGTCCGAGTTCATCAATCTCTACTACCTCCCGTCCGTCTATGCTACGGGGTACGGCTTCGCTTTCTATTGGAACCCTGAAGACGGCAGTATCTCCATCCCAAGCAATCAGTCCACGGGCAAGACTCTCTTCGGCAAAGATATAGTGATTTCCGGCAATGGTACGGCACTTGCCAATACCTACACTGTTCACGGCGAGACGGTTACCGAACTCGTGTTCCCGCTATCTGCCCTGACACTCGATGGTAACCTCATCGGCAACTATACCGAAACGTATCTCTTTGCTAATCAGAGTATCGTTTTCACAAAAGACGACTATCTCGGTGATTTCTTGCTGACAGGTAGTCCTATAGATGAGGAAGCCGAGAGTACTGTGGCCATCTCAATCGCAGAGAAGGAAGGCACCATTGCTATCACCGGTGTACCTTATGCCAAGAGCATCACTGCCATCTACGATGATACCGACAACACATTGGCTATCAACGCACAGAGCCTCGCTACGCAGAAGATTGGCGGACAGTTCAAGAAGATGGCACTCTCGCCCATTTACTACGGAGAGACTACCGACAAACCACTGCTACTCGAAGCGACACTCCGCGGGACAATCGAGATATCACCGCTATCCGAGGCCGATGGTTTCCTCATCTACGGCACAGCAGACGAGAAGACCTATGGCGGATTTACCGACATAATCTTCACTCCAACCACCGCAGCTGCCGCACCTGCCAAGCGCAAACCCATGGCATGGGTCAATGACCAAAGCGCACTCTCCACAGCACATCTGACCATCAAAGGTAAGGCTCACCGAACACGCAATGTGGCTAACAGACTGTAACAATTATTCAATACGTTTAACTATAAAACAAGTACAGACAATGAAAAAGAATTTTTATTTGGCTACTGCGGCACTCGCCTGCATCGCCCTAAACTCGTGTAACAACCAAAACAATGACCCCACACCAGACAACAAAGACACCGACAAGGGGACTACCGAAAATGTTGTGAACATCACCATTGAGCAAGTTCAAGTTTATGACTACTACGAGAAATATGGTGATTATCAGTTCATCATGGCCGGTCAAGACGACAAAGGTGTGGTTTACTATGCATCTATCGACATCCTCCCTGAGAAGGCTTCTATTCTCGGAACATTCTCTGTGGCAGAAGAGTCCATCGATACTGCATACTGCGGTTTCATCGCTGGCTACACAGAAGCATCCACCGAAGAAGATATTGTAAAACCCGACACCATCTCTATCGCCATCGCTGCCAATGGAGAAAACTACAACATCAACGCAGAAATCGTATATCTCGGCGTGACCTACAAGTTCGCTATCACCAATTGGAAGATGACAGACCCTGCTTATCAGTACGAGCCAACCGAACAGACTACTTTCAAAGAGACATATACCGAGTTCAACGGATATGATTATTCTACTGATTATGAAACAGTTGATGTAGAACTTATCAACAGTGAGACCTTCGTTGCTCTTGAGTTCTATGCTACATCGGCTCTCCCCGCTGGCACCTACAAGATTTCAGACAGCCAAGAAATCGGTACAGTTGCCGCTTCTGCAGGTTACGATTCTTCCGACGAGTACGATACTCCATCTTTCCTTGGCGTATACACTGAGAATGGCTACTACAGTGATACATACTACTTCGTCAGCGGCGAAATCGTTGTCTCCTACCCTGCTACGGACACTATCTCCATACAAGGTGCCGTTACTTCCTACAATGGATCCAGTATCAATTTCACCTACGAGGGTGCATATTCTTGGGAAGATGACAGCGAGGACGAGGAGGAGTCTGCAGTAGCACCTGTTCAGAAACTCGCAGCCAAAGGCACGAAGGTACACAAAGCAAACAAGTACCTCGCTATCAAGGACTTTCTCCGCAAGTAACCTTGTAGCAAGCATATAGTATAACTCTATAATAAAGAGGGATGCCTATCACATATGGTGTCCCTTTTTATGTATATTCATCATAGATCTATTCAGATAGGTTTGCCGTGGAAAAATGCATGGAGGTTGTGTATATCGGTAAAATGTAGTACTTTTGCGGGTTGTTACGATAGGTTATGTATTATTCCTCTTGCGTAACGACTTAGATATATACCCAAGCGAACGCATGTTGACCAACGCAGACCAACAAGAGATACTAAGGCGACGTACCTTTGCCATCATCAGTCACCCCGATGCGGGAAAGACCACACTCACCGAGAAACTGCTGCTATACGGTGGTGCGATACACGTAGCAGGGGCCGTGAAGTCCAATAAGATACGTAAGACAGCCACATCCGACTGGATGGAGATAGAGAAACAGCGTGGTATATCCGTCGCTACATCGGTGATGGGATTCGACTACACACCAACGCTGACGACGAATGGCACTACATATCATATCAATATCCTCGACACGCCCGGTCACCAGGACTTTGCGGAGGATACTTTTCGTACGCTGACAGCGGTAGATTCGGTGATTATCGTGATAGACGCTGCAAAAGGTGTAGAGACGCAGACGCGCAGACTGATGCAGGTCTGCCGTATGCGCAAGACGCCCGTGATGGTGTTTATCAACAAGATGGACCGCGAGGGCAAAGACCCATTCGACCTGTTGGATGAGGTGGAGAGTGAGTTGGGGATACACGTGCGGCCGTTGTCGTGGCCGATAAACATGGGGCAGCGTTTTAAGGGTGTGTACAACATTTTTCAATCGACACTGGATCTCTATACACCGGACAAGACACATGTGACAGAGTCGCTGCGATTTGATGATGTCACCGACCCGCAGATAGCCACGCTGATAGGCGATACCGATGCGGAGAAACTGCGGTCAGACCTTGAGATTATCAGTGGGGTATATAACCCATTCGACAAGGAGCAGTACCTTGCTGGCGACCTTGCACCGGTGTTCTTCGGTTCCGCACTGAACACGTTCGGCGTAAAAGAGTTATTAGAGTGCTTCGTGCAGATAGCACCGTCGCCACGCCCTGTGGAGGCAATAGAGCGGTGTGTGGAACCGATGGAGGATGCTTTCACGGGTTTCTGCTTTAAGATACATGCCAATATGGATCCAAACCACCGGTCGTGTATCGCGTTCTTCAAAATTTGCTCGGGTAAGTTCCTGCGTAACACCTATTATAAACACGTGCGAGAGAACCGTCAGATGCGTTTCTCGGCACCTACTTGTTTTATGGCGCAGCGCAAAGAGACAGTGGATGAGGCGTATGCCGGCGATATCATTGGTCTGCCGGACACGGGGAACTTCAAGATTGGCGACACACTGACAGCAGGTGAGAATCTGCATTTCAAGGGGCTGCCATCGTTCTCACCAGAGATGTTCAAGTATATCGAGAACGCTGACCCGATGAAGCAGAAGCAGTTGGATAAGGGTATCCACCAGTTAATGGACGAGGGCGTGGCGCAGTTGTTTGTGAACCAGATGAACGGTCGTAAGATTATCGGTACGGTAGGACAACTGCAGTTCGAGGTGATACAATACCGTTTAGAACACGAGTATCAGGCCAGGTGCCGTTGGGAGAGTCTGCAGATGTACAAAGCCTGCTGGATAGAGTCAGATGATGAGATGGAAATGGAGACATTCAAAAAACGCAAGGCGCAGTATATGGCATGGGATAAAGATGGTCGGGATGTGTTTATGGCAGACTCTTCGTATGTGCTACAGATGGCGCAGAACGACTACAAACATATTACGTTCCATTTCACGAGTGAGTTCTAACCAAATCAAGAATACAATGAAAAATAAATTACTATCTTTAGTCAATCGCTGTTTAGTAACATTAGTTGCCTTTCTCGGCTTTCAATGTTGCGTATCATGTGTATGCAAATATGGTGTGCCGTATAAGGAACTACAGGTAAAAGGTAAGGTAACCAATACCCAACAAGAGCCGTTGAAGCATATGCAAGTGGTGGTAACTCCCAACCGTGATACGCTCTATACTAATGCAAAGGGCGAGTATCACTACTGGAGCGAGCATATAGGTCTTGATAGTATATCGGTAACAGTGCATGATACGGCAGGTATGTATGCCTCGGATAGCGTGAGAGTGCCTACTGTCTATTTGAAAGAGAAAGACCGTTTTGAGGCTACGGCTGATGTGGAATTGAAAGAGAAAGAATAACTAATACCCTTGTATATGAAAAATATCACACCAAGACTCATCCTTCTGAATTTCCTCGAATTTGCTGTTTGGGGAGCGTATCTAACCTCTATGGGAACGTACCTTGCGGGACATGGACTGGCTACGAATATCGGCTGGTTCTACTCTATTCAAGGTATCGTCAGTCTATTTATGCCTGCGTTGATGGGCATCGTTGCAGACCGTTGGATCCCTGCCCAGAAACTGCTGAGTCTTTGTCACACGGTAGCCGGCACGTTTATGATAGGTGCAGGCGTGTATGGTATCCTCGCTGGAGATACCGTGCAGTTTGCTGCGTTGTTTGTGCTGTACACCATCTCCGTAGCATTCTATATGCCGACATTAGCACTAAATAACTCGGTGGCTTTCACGGCATTAGAGAAAGCGGGGAAGAATATCGACACTGATTTCACACCGGTGCGTGTGTTCGGAACGGTGGGATTTATTGTAACGATGTGGATAGTGGATCTCTGCGGGTTCCAGCCTACGAGTTATCAGTTTCTCGTCAGTGGCGGTTTGAGCCTTATATTGGCATTATATGCCCTGACGATGCCGGCATGTCCTGTGAAAGGCAATGTGGCAAGTAAGTCTATAGTAGAGGCATTGGGACTGCAGGCTTTTGGGCTGTTCAAGCAGAAGAAGATGGCGATATTCTTCATATTCTCGATGCTATTAGGTATGTGTCTGCAGGTTACAAATAGTTACGCTAACCCGTTTATCACCAGTTTCGGTGCTATTGAGAAATTCGCTGATACGTTCGGCGTGCAACATGCTAATATCTTGATCTCTATCTCTCAGATATGTGAGGCTTTGTGTATATTAGCCATCCCATTCTTTCTCAAACGCTTCGGCATCAAGAATGTGATGCTGATGGCTATGTTTGCGTGGGTGTTGCGCTTCGGGCTGTTCGGATTAGGGAATCCCGGCTTCCCAGGTGTGCTGCTGTTTGTGCTTAGCTGTATCGTCTATGGCTTTGCGTTTGATTTCTTCAATATCTCCGGCGGCATGTATGTGGATCAAGAGGTAAATATCTCGGAGCGTTCCAGTGCGCAGGGGCTGTTTATGATGATGACCAACGGATTAGGTGCTACGATAGGTACGCTGTCGGCACAAGCCATTGTAAATCATTTCGTTTATAGCGATAGTGTTCAAGAAATGGGTGCGGTGCAGGTATGGCATGGCTGGCAAGCAAGTTGGTATATTTTCGCGGCTTTTGCTTTGGTAGTGGCTGTCGCTTTCTGGATTATATTCCCTCGCACTCCTATCAGTAAGACGAGAAGTGATATATAAAAATCTGTTGCGCGGTGTACCATCGTGAGTTGACATACTATTTTTCGTCTCCCATAGCCTATATAGTCATTGGGTTGTATCTATTGGCTATCAGTTTGTTTTTATGGGTCATTCCCGGTCAATGGAACATCGTTGCCTCAGGTTATGCTCAGGTAGATGGTATCTTTCAACTCTCTCCATGGCTGCTTATGTTGCTATGTTCTGCGCTAACGATGCGTTTATTCTCCGAGGAGCGTCGTAGTGGTACATGGACTTTGCTACGTGCCCAGCCGGTAGCTTTGTGGCGTATTGTAGTTGGGAAGTATTTTGCTGCATGGACGTTAACTGTTTTAGCCCTGTTACCGAATATTGTTCACTATTTCATAGTTTACTATATGGCAGAACCCATAGGCAACATAGACAGCGGTCAGTTTATTGGTTCGATGATGGGCCTGGTGTTCTTGAGTGCATCATTTACTGGGATTGGTTTGTTTGTTGGTTCGTTTTCTACAAGCCAACTGGTGTCGTTTGTACTGAGTGCAACTACGTGTTTTGTGTTGTATTGGGTTGTTTTGCAAGAGCACTATAGCAGTATTTCTCGTGGGATTGTGGATATTCGTGACATGGTGTTCTTTCTGTCTGTGGCTTTTGTCTCGATATTACTAAGCATTTATACCATTGATCACTTAACTCGTAAATAATATGACACATATAGGTTTACTGAGTGACACGCATGGTTTGTTAGATCCTCGAGTCTTGAAACATTTTGAGGGTGTGGATGAGATATGGCATGCCGGGGATATAGGTAGTTGGGATGTACTGCAGACATTGCGTAAGTTTAAACCTACTCGAGCCGTTTACGGGAATATGGATAGCGGCGACGTGCGGTATTCGCTGAGCGAATTTTATAGATTTCGCGTGGAGCAGGTCAATGTATTGTTGACTCATATAGGAGGATATCCTGGTAAATATAACCCTTTGCTGCTACCGATATTTGAGAATAGTCGCCAAGGTATTGATCCTATCAACCTGTTCGTATGTGGTCATAGTCATATATTGAAGGTTCAGTATGATGACCAGTGGCATTTTTTGACTCTCAATCCTGGTGCTGCAGGTAAACAGGGTTGGCAGGTGGTCCAAACTCTCTTACGTTTTGTTATTGACGGAACAGATATAAAAGACTTAGAAGTCATCGAACTAGATAGAAGGTAGAGAAAACATGTTATGCAACATAAAAGTATTAAAGAAGAGTGTAAAAGGTGTTGCATAACATAAAAATAGGTATTGTGGGGATATTCGGGAAGCAGTAATTTTGCACCCGAAATTGATACGACACAATCTTTTTTGTACCTTAAAAATCAAACAGACTAATACCGTGGAAAAATAGCCGTCGTGAGACGGCTTTTTTCTTTATGTTATTGATAGGTTAGAGAGACATGAAGTTTATAAGATATCTATGTATTCTATGTTGTGTAGGTGGAAATAAATGTGTAACTTTGCGGGCAATTGTAGTGTAAGTATTTGTGTAAAGATATGGATAATGTCCCATCGAAAGATATTAATGTTATGTCTGATATAGCTTTTACAAAGATGCACGGTTTGGGTAATGACTATATCTATATAGATATGGTACAGGATTGCTTATCCCAGAACCTGTCATTGTTGGATTTAGACTCAGAGACGTGGTGCGCATTTGTCAGGAAGATAAGTGATCGGCATACGGGTATTGGTAGTGATGGTGTCGTCTTATTGATGCCAAGTGAGACGAGTGATTTTCATATGCGTATCTTTAATGCTGATGGTTCAGAAGCACAGATGTGCGGTAATGCATCCCGTTGTATAGGTAAGTATGTCTATGAGCGTGGTCTCACGAGTAAGGAGAACGTGCGTTTAGAGACGTTGGCAGGCATTAAGAATCTGCATTTATATGTAAGGAACTGTAAGGTGGAGCGCGTTTGTGTGGATATGGGTACCCCAAAGGATATTAGAGAGGTTAGTATTAACACTCATGCTAACGTGTTTGATATCGTGGCAGTAGATATGGGGAACCCTCATGCCGTACTTTTTGTGGAAGATGTTCAGGCGGCTCCGGTAGCGTTGATGGGACCAATGGTAGAGTGTGCAAAAGAGTTTGCGAGCCGTACAAACGTAGAGTTTGTTGCTATCGAGAGTTCTTCGTCTCTCCGTATGCGTGTGTGGGAGCGTGGTAGTGGTGAGACTATGGCCTGCGGTACGGGTGCTTGTGCAGCCGCGGTAGCTGCGATGTATCGTGGACAACAAGATAGGTCAACGACCGTTCATCTGCGTGGCGGTGACTTGGATATCTCATGGCGATCAGATGATCATGTGTTAATGACTGGAGAAGCTAATTTTGTGTTTGATGGGATAATATCAATAGAATGAATATAAATACTAATTTTTGCAAGTTGCGTGCTTCGTACCTATTTACGGAGGTTGTTGATCGTACTCTTGCTTATGAACAGAAACATCCTAATAAGCAGATTATTCGTTTAGGCATAGGAGATGTACAAGGTCCGTTGGCACCTGTGATAATAGAGGCTCTGCATCGTGCAGTGAATGATCAAGCTGACAGTAAGACGTTTCATGGTTATGGGTTAGAGATAGGTCCAATGTGGCTACGCAAACGTATTGCAGAGTTTGACTACCAAAGACATGGAATAGTTATTGAGCCAAATGAGATCTTTATATCTGATGGTGCAGGGAGTGATATAGGTAATATCGGAGATATCCTATCTAAGCATAACCGTGTGGCTATTCCTGACCCAGTCTATCCTGCCTATGTTGATAGCAACGTGATGGATGGTCGTGCAGGTGACTGGTTGGGAGATAGGTGGAGTGAGTTGCTCATGTTACCGTGTACACCTGAGAATGATTTCTGTCCTGCCTTGCCGGAAGAGGCGGCTGATATCATCTATTTATGTTCTCCTAATAATCCGACAGGGACGGCACTCACCCGCTCTCAGTTGAAGATGTGGGTAGATTATGCACGTCTGCACCATAGTCTGATTATCTTTGATGGAGCCTATGAGGCATTTGTCGATGACCCTAACGTCCCCCACTCTATTTATGAGATAGATGGTGCGAAAGAGGTCGCAATAGAGATTCGCAGTTTCAGTAAGACAGCAGGTTTTACAGGTATTCGCTGTGGTTATACCGTGGTTCCTAAGTGCTTAGTCAGTTATGATGGCTCTGGTATGGAAGTGAGTTTGAACGCTTTATGGTATAGACGTGTATGTACAAAATACAATGGTACAAGTTATATCTCTGAGCGTGCCGCTGAGGCAGTATTGACGGAAGAGGGTTTTCGTCAGACTCGTGAACAGATCGCTCGTTACAAAGAAAATACACAATTGATATTATCCGGTCTTCGGAACATAGGAATGGAAGTCTATGGCGGAGCAAACAGTCCATACGTCTGGATGCGTACTCCTTATGGTATAGGTTCGTGGGAGTTCTTTGACTTGTTATTGGATAAATGCCAAGTGGTATGTACTCCTGGTGAGGGTTTTGGTTCTTGCGGGAAAGGCTTTGTTCGTTTCTCTGGTTTTGGAGATAGTGCGACTATTCGTACGGCTATGGAACGTATTAGTCACTTGAAATTATAGCGATGCCTGAGATACTCTTACACTATATCTGGCAGCGTCGTATATGGTCTGGTTTTGAGCAGAAAACGACAGATGGTCGTGAGATAGAAATCATCTCTGTTGGCAGTCATAATAACGATGCCGGTCCAGACTTTACAAATGTGCATCTACGTATAGATGGACAGGATTGGATCGGTAATGTAGAGATGCACATCTATTCTTCGGACTGGTATAAGCATCATCATCACTTAGACAAAGCATATAATCACGTTATCTTGCATGTTGTTTGTCATGCTGATAAGAAGGTCTATGATTGTGATGGTCATGCCATTGCTCAATGTGAATTGTCATATCCGCATGATCAAGACTATCTTGGTCAGTTACTGGTTGCTGCTCGTGAGATGGACTCTGTTTGGGGTACTATTTCGTGCAGCCATCAGTTATTAGCCGATCCCGGTATGTTGACAGATGGTTGGCGCAAGACAATGTTACACAGACGTATGGAGTGCAAGCACGAGTCAATTCGTCAATTATTGCAGATCACTCAACAGAGTTGGTCGCATGCCTTTTACATCTCGTTGGCACATAATTTTGGTTTTCACACCAATGGTGTTCCCTTTGAGACATTGGCTATACATACTCCATTATCCTACTTGCAGAAGCATCGAAATAGTTTGTTTCAACTGACGGCTATGCTATTGGGACAATCTGGTTTGCTACGGCAGGACACTATTCGCACGGAAGAGGATAGTAGGTTATGGTCTGAGTATCAGTTCTTACAGCAGAAGTTTTCTTTGCAAGCGATAGATGGCAGTATGTGGAAACATGCTAAGTTGCGTCCACAGAACTTTCCAGAGGTACGTATCCGTCAGTTTGCGCAGATACTTCACCAGTCGGAGTTCCTTTTTGCACGGTTGATGGACTGCAACGATATTAACGCTATGGTTGATATCCTTCAACCGGAAACCTATACTGCAGATGATTCTCTGCATTCCATATCACCTGTTCGCCCCATAGGTAAGAATTCTATCTATGTTCTATTG
>CAVKDW010000016.1:19484-34242 GCA_963655075.1 Muribaculaceae bacterium
TGATAAATACTATTATCCCATACAAATATGCATATGCCTTTGCACGTCATGATGAGTGGAGTATGCACCGTGCTTTTAGTCTATTGGAAACTATACCCGCAGAAGACAATACAATAGTTAGGCAATGGCGTTTATTGGGTCAGCATATGAGTACATCGGCAGATACTCAGGCACTGATACATTTATATCAAGCATATTGCCAATCTCATCGTTGTTTCCACTGTGGGGTTGGTTATCAGATATTCTTGAATAAGCAATTACCTGTGTTGTAAGTATTTCTTACACTCTGCTTGCGAGAATATGCTATATACTTATAGACAATTTTACTATTCTATGTCTTGATACTTGCATAATCCATTGAAAAGAACTATCTTTGCGGACTTTTTCAGAATATAGGTATTATGAAATGCATGAAGTTTATTCGCTCTCGTTACAACAGGCTCTTGGAGGGTGCCATACGATTGAGTATGCTAACGGCTGTTTCGTTTGTTGTGACTGCATGTTATGGTATGCCTCCTGACTATCCTAACGACCCGGAATGGACTAAGCAACAGGATACACTGGGAAATCGTATATTAAACATGGCTCCTAAACTTCAAGAATTGGACTCTCCTACCCCAGATGAAGATGAGCCTATATCGCAAAACAATTAATAATATATACATAACATTTCACCACATGGACAATAAGAAAAGAGTTTACACCTTCGGCAATGGAAAGGCAGAAGGCAATGCTCAGATGCGCGAGCAGTTGGGTGGGAAGGGTGCGAATTGCGCCGAGATGAACTTGGTGGGCGTTCCTGTACCTCCCGGATTTACCATTATTACAGATGTATGTAACGAATACTACGAGGTTGGTCAAGCTAAGATTGTAGAAGTACTGAATGACGAAGTCATGTCTGCAGTTAAGCATATCGAGACCTTGATGAACAGCAAGTTTGGCGACCCGAAGAACCCTCTGTTGGTCAGTGTTCGTTCCGGCGCACGCGCCTCTATGCCTGGTATGATGGATACTATCCTAAACCTCGGTATGAACGATGAAGTTGCTGAGGGTATGGTTGTCAAGACGAACAACCCTCATTTTGTGTATGATAGTTATCGCCGTTTCGTACAGATGTACGGTGATGTCGTTCTCGGAATGAAACCTGTCAACAAAGAGGATATTGACCCCTTTGAAGCTATCATTGAAGAAGTGAAGTCGATTCGTGGTATCAAACTGGACAAAGACCTCAACGTAGAGGAGTTGAAGTTACTCGTAGCTAATTTCAAGACAGCCATCAAGGACCAGACAGGCAAGGACTTTCCTACAGACCCAATCGAGCAACTATGGGGTGCTATCTGCGCTGTGTTCCGCAGCTGGATGAACGAGCGTGCTATCCTCTATCGTAAGATGGAAGGTATCCCTGATGAATGGGGAACGGCCGTCAGCGTGATGGCTATGGTATTCGGGAACATGGGCGACACCTCCGCAACGGGTGTATGCTTCAGCCGTGACGCCGCCACCGGTGAGAACATCTTCAACGGTGAGTACCTCGTAAACGCACAAGGTGAAGACGTAGTGGCAGGTATCCGTACTCCCCAACAGATTACCCTCGAAGGCAGTCGCCGTTGGGCAAAACTACAAGGAATTTGCGAGCATGAGCGTGCAGAGAAATATCCGAGTATGGAAGAGGCTATGCCTGCTCTGTATCAAGAACTGAATACTATCCAACAAAAGTTGGAAGACCACTATCGCGATATGCAGGATATGGAGTTCACCGTTCAAGAGGGCAAACTGTGGTTCTTACAGACTCGTAACGGTAAGCGCACCGGTACCGCCATGGTAAAGATTGCTATGGACTTGATGCGTGAGGGTGTCATCACTGAGAAAGAGGCTATCATGCGCTGCGAGCCTCAGAAACTGGATGAACTACTCCACCCCGTATTCGACAAAGATGCTCTGAAAAAAGCCCAAGTCATCACCCAAGGTCTGCCCGCCAGTCCAGGTGCTGCCTGCGGACAGATAGTGTTCCACGCAGACGATGCGCAAGAGTGGAACAAAGATGGTCACAAGGTTGTGATGGTACGTATCGAAACGAGTCCGGAAGACCTTGCCGGTATGTCAGCAGCAGAAGGTATCCTCACCGCTCGTGGTGGTATGACCAGTCACGCTGCCGTAGTGGCTCGTGGTATGGGTAAGTGCTGTGTCTCTGGTGCTGGTGCTATCATAGTGGACTATAAAACCAAAACCGTTACCATCGAAGGCGTCACCTACAAAGAGGGCGATTATATCTCGCTCAATGGTTCTACCGGACAAGTATATGCAGGTGAGATCCCTACCCGCGCTGCAGAACTCAGTGGAGACTTCAAGGCTCTTATGGACCTCTGCGACAAATACACACACATGCAAGTACGTACCAACGCCGACACACCTCGCGACGCACAAGTGGCACGCGCCTTTGGTGCAAAGGGTATCGGTCTGACACGTACCGAACACATGTTCTTCGAGGACAAGAAGATTATCGCTATGCGTGAGATGATTCTTGCCAAGGATGCAGTAGGACGCGAGAAAGCACTTGATAAACTGTTGCCTTACCAGAAGGCTGACTTCAAGGGTATCCTTGAGGCTATGGACGGCTGCCCGGTGAATATCCGTCTGCTTGACCCGCCATTGCATGAATTCGTGCCTCACGATTTGGCAGGACAACAGACCATGGCAAAGGAGATGGGCATCAGCGTGGAAGAGATTCAACAGCGTGTCAACTCACTGGCGGAGAACAACCCAATGCTCGGTCACCGTGGTTGCCGTCTGGGTATTACCTTCCCTGAGATCACCGCTATGCAGACGCGTGCTATCCTGTCAGCTGCCTGCGAACTCAAACAAGAAGGCAAACACCCGATGCCAGAAATCATGGTACCTCTCATCGGTATCCTCTATGAGTTCAAACAACAGAAATCCATCATCATGGCTACTGCTAAAGAGGTATTCGCAGAGTACGGAACAGAGGTAGAGTTCGAAGTAGGTACGATGATTGAGATTCCACGTGCTGCTCTGACTGCTGACCGTATCGCGACAGAGGCTCAGTACTTCAGTTTCGGAACGAACGACTTGACACAGATGACCTTCGGTTACAGCCGCGACGATATCGCATCGTTCTTGCCGGTTTATCTTAAGCAGAAGATTTTGAAAGTTGACCCATTCCAGGTTCTCGACCAGAATGGTGTTGGTCAACTCATCAAGATGGCAGTGGAGAAAGGTCGCGCTGTCCGTCCGGGACTGCGCACCGGTATCTGTGGTGAGCACGGTGGTGAACCAAGCAGTGTGAAGTTCTGCGCACGCATCGGTATGAACTACGCTTCTTGCTCGCCGTTCCGAGTTCCTATCGCACGCCTCGCTGCTGCACAAGCCGCTATCGAAGACGATAAATAAAGATTGGTATCATACGTCATTATAAAATAGGCTGTCTAACAATGCAAACTCGTTAGACAGCCTGTTTAGTTGTATCAAAGTTACAAACAATACGACACACTCTAATCATCTTCTACATAATAATTATGCATCTCGTATGGTCTTTTACCGGTTGCCTTATAGAGCAGTTTGGTTATAATGCTGCGTCTATGATGTTGTTTGTTCCCGTAACCATAGCCATAGCCGTATCCATAGCCATAGCCGTAACCGTAGCCATAACCACCCCTCTTTCTGTTCCACTGAATATCTGACAGTACCAAATATATCTTGTCATGATGATTTACTGCCAGATTCTCCAATGTTTGCTTCGTAAACGACTTATTGGTTTTCATACATCTCACTATGAACAATGTCAAATCCGTCTGTTCAATCAATGACAGGGCATCGGGCACCTGACCAACTGGTGATGTATCAATAACAATAAAATCATACCGTTGACGCAATACATTTAACATCTCCGTCAATTTCTCACTACGTATGAGTTCGCCTGGATTAGGAGGTATTGTACCGGCTTGGATGATATCAAACGAGAATGCATCATTATGCAAAATAATATCCTCTAATGTACAGTCCCCTATCAAATAATTAGTTACCCCCTGTTGCGTCCCCATTCCCAACTTCTCATGTACATCAGGTTTACGTATATCCATATCTATAAGTACGGTAGGTTTCCCTGTCATCGCATACAACGTTGCCATATTTGTACATACAAAGGTCTTACCATCACCTGATTGCGTAGAAGTAACACATATAGCTATCTTGGTTTTTCGATGCACCAAAAACTCAATACGGGATCGAATACTACGTATCATTTCTGCATAACTTGACCTGGGATGCAACTGTACAAAGGTTGGATTATGCGAACGGACATTGCGCAAGGAACCTATTATGTCGAAATCGCTCAACTGCTTTAATTCTTTAGGAGTGCGTATCTTATTGTTTAACAACTCTGACAAGATAATTAGTACCAAAGGGATAAGCAGACCAATGGCTATATAGGTCATCATATTTGTTCGCTTTTCCTTACTGTTCATCGTATAGGTTGTACGAGCACGATCCATTACCTCATTGTCCGGAGTATTGCTCGCTTTCTGTATCTCTGCCTCTGCACGTTTCTGTAAGAAGAAAGTGTAATAGTTATCGTCTATACGATAATTACGCTCTATAGCAACCATCTGCAACTCTTTCTGGGGCAGATTCTTGATATCATGTTCTACCTCAGATAAACGACTATCGAGATCTGCCTTTTCTATGTTCAAGGAAGTACGCATAGACTTCACAACTTCCGAAATGGCTCTCTTGACATTCTCAATATCACTCGTGTACTTCGCATAGTACACATTCTTGGGACTTAATTCCCCACGTTGTATCTGCAAATCATTTAACTGCTGAACTAACTGCATCAACATCGGCTCATTTAGACCGAGTGTAGCAGGTGCCACCACGGACTCTTGCTCTATCTGACGCCCTAAATAATTGGCCATATAGTCAAGATATGTCTCCTTTAATCGTAAAGCCATACGCTGTTGGTCATATTCACTGGCCTTGCTCATCAAGGTTCCTGCATACGAACTGACATCAACAAACTTGTTCTCCTTCCTAAAATCAGTCATCGCTGTTTCACTAACGGTGAGACTTTGTTGTAGCACATCCAACTGTTGATTGATGAACTCAATGGACTTGTCTGCTACCTTGTTCTTACGCTCCAAGTTCTGAAGGAGGTAGATATCCAACAACTTATTAAGAAAATCCCTGTCACGTTCAGGGGTTGTACCAACCAATTGTAACGCCAATACCGTACTACCATCCGTCATAAAGTGCATACTCAAACGACTTGAGAACTCACCTGCCAAGGCCTCACGATTGCGAAAACGGAAATAGATATGCTGGTCTGCATGCATCATGTTCTCTGTAGGCCATATGACTGCAGTGAACAAAGGTGTCTGCAACATCTCTCCATAATGGGTCACATACGAAAAATTATGCCCCTCTTCGGAACTCGTAACAAGCAAAGAACCATCACTTTGCAACGTACACTTAAATAGATAAGAATACGCCATAGGATCTAAATGGCTGTATTCAACCAATATAGGAGTAGCCTTATATATGTTACGGGTCTTAAAACGACCTTGGGTAATATATTCAACATTCATAAATGGCAGAGAATCCACCGTACGCGCAATCAAATCATAACTACCTAATATTATCATCTGATTGTTGACATTCTTGTAACCGGCATCAACACCAAAGCCCTGCATCAAAGACGAAGAACCACCATAACCCCTGCCCATATACTCATTAATAATTAGAGTAGCAGTGGTTAGATAAGTCTCTATCACGCGTTTGTTCTTCAGATAAGCCAGTGAAAAAGCTATCACACCTGCTATCAAGAACAAGTACCAATAGTGCAAAATACGAAAAATCCACTCCTTCAAGTTAAAACTGGAGCGCTCCTCATCCACCAAAAGACCATTATGTATTGTATTATTCTCTTGTTCCATATGCGTAAGTTATTTACTCTGTTACCGTTACCATATACCAGGAATAAAATTCAGCACTGTCACCAATAACGACACGGAACTGGTTATCAACGCCAAGAAAGTACTATAAGTGCTCTGTTTATAGAAACTGCCCGGATCACGACTAACATATATCAAGTCATTGGGATAAACGTAATAGTATTTTGAATCAATTATAGAACTCGTGCGAATATCAAACTCCAACACCTCTGGCTCCGCATTACCATGAGGACGTATGATTCGTACATGACGCCTGTCACCCGAATTCATCAGATCTCCTGACATAGCTAAAGCCTGAAAAATAGTCATACGTTCCTTGTATATCTGATACGTACCCGAATTAACATCGCCCAACACTGTAAAATGTTTATTGTATAAGGCCAATTTCACATCGCAATCAGGAATAATCTCTCGCATCATCTTCCGCAACGTATCCTGCGCCTCCAACTCCGTCAGCCCCTCTAACTTGACAGCAGGCAGGAATGGGATATCAACAGTGCCGTCAGAATAGATGCGGTACGAATTAGCATACTGACCAACATTGCTCGAATTGGCGGTCAGAGTCTTCGCTATGGTCTCGTCCATCGTTATGACACGATAGATAATCTCATCGTTTACTTGCAAACGATAAGGTTCGTATAACGCGCTATCATAGTGAGGCAGGTCTTTTCTGTCTTGCAACAAACCCACTTGACGATAACTGTAACACCCTGTCAAGTTTACTACCAACAGGAGCATCCAACTTACTCTATACCATACTATCCTTTTCATCCTTTCCTCCTCTTATTGCCCCTATTGAGAATGAGTGTTCACCGAATTCATAATACGAACCACTAAGCCATATACAAAACCGCCAAATGCTAATGTCGTGGCAACAACGCTAATCGTAGTGGCTGCTGAGTTTATGCCGAAACTATGCCCTTTTATCTTCTGGATGTATATAACATCATTAGGCTCTATGTAGTAATACTCCGAGTTTATTATATCCTTCGAACGAACATCAAACTGCATCACTGTCGTCTTTCCCTCTTTCTCTCGGATAATACGCACCTTACTCCTGTCACCAAAATCCCCTATATCTCCCGCCATTGCTAAGGCTTCAAAGATGGTCACTTTCTCCCTCTGCAGAGAGAACACACCACTACCCTTGTCGCTGATAACACTAAATGTACGACGAACAACATTCACCTCAACGGACATCATCTTGTAATCCCCATAACTCTTGACAAACGAGCCTAACTCTTCCTCTAATAACCACTTGACCTCACGGGTCGTCTTGCCTTGCACAGAAACATGACCAACCATGGGAAAATCTATCATTCCATCATCCAACACCAAATATGTGTACAAGTCATACCCTCCACCCATACTATTCTGCTGGCGAATCATCGTACTCTGTGTTCCACTCGATACATTAAACATTGCACTCACACGCTCATCCACCGAATACACATACACATACAATCTATCGCCTGTACGTATCTCATAATCCTCAAAAGATAATGTGTCCGTGTATTGTGGCACGCCATGTTTACCTGACTCTTGCATCAGATTGACACGACGACTCGTCACGCACGAAGACAGCAAGCCTATGCATAGCGCAGCAACAAACAAAATATGCCTCTTCTTGTTCATTTCCAACTCACATAACACCTCAGCGTCTCTCATCCCAACCAAAAGGATGACGGGCTAAGGGTAACCTTGCCAAAGGATGATAATCACCCACCAAGCCGACAGGATCGGCATGACGTATCTCACTCACGATCTCTATACACGGACGTGCCTCTGAAATACGAAAACCATGACCCGCCAATATATTCTTATAGGTTGCAGTATGCAACTCTGTAAAACCTTGACTGAACTCAAACTCCTCTCCATCTACACACAAAGCACGATAAGTCCGTTTCTCTCCTTGAACCGCATTCACAGGCAAACACTCGGCATTGATACTCAAAAAATAACGAACTCGGGCATGCTTCAACTCCAAATAACCTGCCACCCTGTCAAAGGACATCACATGCACTATATTCTTCTCCACCGGACCAAATACCCACTGCAGCATATCATAGAAGTGAACGCCTATGTTAGTGGCTATACCACCGGACTTATGCACATCACCTTTCCATGAACTATAATACCATTTACCTCGACTCGTGATATAGGTCAAGTCCACATCGTATATCTTATCCTTCGGACCCTGTTCCACTTTTTTCTTCAAAGCAACTATCTTCTCATGCAAACGTAATTGTAACACAGTATAAGCCTGACGACCCGACTCACGCTCCAACTCCACCAAGTTGTCTATGTTATAAGGATTCAATACCAACGGCTTCTCACATATCACATTACAACCCAAACGCAGGCCATAACGAATAAACGCATCATGTGTATAGTTCGGCGTACATATCGATACCCACGATAATGGATTGTCAGTACGCATCTGCTTCGAACAGAAACGATCAAACTGCTCGTTCTCTGTAAAAAACGAACAATTTGGGAAACTCGCGTCTAAACGGCCTACCGAGTCAAACTTGTCATAAGCAACCATCAAGTTGTTGCCTGTATCAGCAATAGCTTTTATATGGCGGGGTGCTATGTAACCCGCAGCACCTATCAATGCAAAATTAAGTGTACCATCCATTATCTTGATAATATGCACCCTCTCAACGAATCATCAGCAAAGAAAGTTTGCAAAGATACAAAGAAAAATGAATATACACAACAAAGAAAAATGAATATACACAAATCACTACCTCGCTTTCAAAAAGAAACAGAAACAATCCAAACAACAAAACCTCTGTTCTTATTGGGTGATTATTGAGTGATTACTGGGTGATTATTGGGTGATTAACGAGTAATTATACTATGATAACTATATCATAATACCATCAACACCCAATGCATACAACAAATCTTGATGAGACAACATTCTTCCCCGTAGAAAAGGAGTTGCATAACTGCAATAATTGTTGTACATTTGCAGGCTGAACGTGGTGTATATTTTGGCAGGAATTTACGTACATATACCCTTTTGTGTCAGTCGTTGCAGATATTGTGACTTCTTTTCTACTACGTCTTTAAGCCAACGGCATACATATATCACCGCACTCATCGAAGAATGGAAAAGCCGCCACACCAACCTACAAGCAACAGACATACATACCATTTACTTCGGTGGAGGGACTCCCAGTCTGATTGATATAGCAGACCTGCAACGCTTAATCCATGCTCTACCCACGCAACATGCTTCTGAGATAACGCTCGAAGCAAACCCCGGAGACGTAACTTATGACAAGGCGCAACAGTGGAGAGATGTAGGAATCAACCGTCTCAGCATAGGTATCCAGACTTTCAATGACGAACTCCTGCAACGCATCGGACGACGACATACCGCACAACAAGCAGTACAAGCCGTGCGCACCGCACAACAAGTCGGATTCAACAATATATCCATCGATATCATGTATGGACTGCCTGTCGTACCACATACCGATGCACACTCACAATTGACCGTAACACAACAAGATATCAAAGAGGCTCTGCAACTCAATGTACAACATATATCCACATACTGCCTCTCTTACGAAGAAAACACACCACTCTACTGTATGATACAGCGTGGAGAACTGCAAGAGATAGACGAAGATACCGAAAACGAAATGTTTGACTGTATCGTTAACAAACTGACACAAGCAGGATATGAACATTACGAAGTTAGCAACTTTGCACTCCCCAATCACCGTGCACAACACAATGCTAATTATTGGAACGACACACCATACATCGGACTCGGAGCTGGAGCACATAGCTATGACGGAAACAGACGATCTTGGAACGTAAGTAATCTCAATCAATATATCCAACAAGCATTGGCACACGATTTGCAGCCTGAGCAAGAAATACTCACACCACAGCAACATCATACTGAGAAAATAATGTTAGGACTGCGTACCGCCAATGGAATAGACTCCACAGACATCAATATGGCAATAGCTAAACCATACATACAACAAGGATTCCTACAACAACAAGGCAATAATATCATAGCAACAACACAAGGTTACCATATTCTAAATAGAATAATAGAAGACTTAATATGAATAAGACAATGAAAAAAGATTCACAAAACACTACCTTCAAGAAACGATTCGTATGCTGGTTCTGGGGAATATTTACAGCAGGAGTACTGCTCGTCATCCTTATATTCTGGTTTATCACGAAAGGATGGTTGGGCTATCTGCCGCCATTAGACGAGTTGCAAAACCCTATCAACAAATACGCTACAGAAATCATATCTAACGATATGCAATCCTTAGGACGATTTTACCGGCAAGATAATCGCGTCGGAGTGGCATATAAAGATATATCACCTAATGTTATCAATGCACTCATCGCAACCGAAGACGCACGGTTCTATGACCACACAGGTGTTGATATCAAAGGTTTGTCACGAGCCGTATTAATGCTCGGACAAGCAGGAGGAGGAAGCACCATCACACAACAATTAGCTAAACAACTGTGGTCGCCCAGAGCAAACAATATCTTTGAACGAGCACTACAGAAACCTATCGAATGGGTCATCGCCACAAAATTAGAAAGATTATACTCCAAAGAAGAGATACTGACTATGTATCTCAACCAGTTTGACTTCTTATACAATGCCGTAGGTATCAAGTCGGCAGCACAAGTGTACTTCTCTACCACACCGGCAGAACTTAAAATTGAAGAAGCGGCAACACTCGTAGGGATGTGCCAGAATCCTGTATTATACAACCCCGTACGGCGTTCGGAACGCACACTCGCACGACGTAACCTTGTCATCGGACAGATGTGCAAATATGGATACGTAACAACGACTGAACAACGAGATTCGCTACAAGCACTACCACTCAACATCAAGTTCCAATCCTTAGACCACAAACAAGGGTTCGCACCATACTTCCGCGAGTATCTGAGAAATACACTGACGGCTAAGAAACCAAAAGAAAGCAACTACCCGGAATGGAATAAACTGCAATACCAGATAGATTTACGACAATGGAACGAAAACCCTCTCTATGGCTTCTGCAACAAGAACCATAAACCCGATGGAACACCATACGATATCTACCAAGATGGATTACGTATCTACACTACCATCGACACTCGTATGCAACAATATGCCGAAGAAGCTGTCAATGAACATATGCAAGCACTACAAAAAGAGTTTTTCAAAGAGAAACGCAACAAGACTTATGCACCATTCTCTCGAGACCTCACTCAGGCAGATATCAACAGCATCATGACACGCTCTATGCGACAGACTGATAGATACCGGGCACTCAAAAAACAAGGATATAAAGAGAGTGAGATAATCGATATCTTCAACACACCCGTAGAGATGAGCATTTTCTCGTATAGTGGTATGATCGATACCATTATGACACCGCTTGATTCTGTGCGCTGGAACAAATATTTCCTACGCTGTGGATTTATGTCTATGGACCCGCATACAGGATATGTCAAAGCTTATGTGGGAGGTCCAAATTTCTCACAATTCCAATACGATATGGTCAACACAGGAAGAAGACAAATAGGCTCCACCGTCAAGCCATACCTATATACCCTTGCTATGAACGAAGGTATGTGCCCATGTGATAGTACCATCAACGATGCTGTTACACTCATTGATGGGAACGGAGTGGCATGGACACCTCGCGATGAACATGTCAAAAACCAAGGCGAGATGGTAACACTGAACTGGGGACTGCAACAATCAAGCAACTGGGTGACGGCATACCTCATGTCACTCTATACTCCTGAACAACTCGTACGCCTCATGCGCTCTTTTGGTATCGAAGGACAACTGGACCCGGTTGTCAGCATCTGCTTGGGACCATGCGAGGTGAGTGTAAAAGAAATGGTTGACGCATACACCACTTTCCCGAACAAGGGCATCCGTGTAGAACCTCTATATGTAACACGTATCGAAGACAATAACGGCAATGTACTTGCCACTTTTACACCTAAAACGTACGAGATTATCAGCGAATACACTTCGTATAAAATGATATACATGCTTCGCAACGTACTCGACCACGGAACAGGAGTAAGGACAAGATTAAGATATGGCATCAAAGCACCTATGGGAGGAAAAACAGGAACATCACAGAACAACTCTGACGGATGGTTCGTCGGATTCACACCATCACTGGTCAGCGGAGTGTGGGTAGGAGGAGAAGAACGCTCCATACACTTCGACAGAATGGCTATGGGACAAGGGGCTAATATGGCACTACCTATATTCGCAATCTATATGCAAAAAGTATATAAAGATACAACGCTCGGATATAGCGAGACAGAACAATTCGACGTACCTGCATGGTTTGACCCTGAGCAATGTTGCAAAAACTAAACTATAATATGCAACACATACGTCTTACATGGCAATACATACGACACACGCTCCTGTCAAGGGGGATGGGACTACTATTGCTGTTCTGCTGTAGTCCATTGTTTGCACAACTCAACACCGACCGTATCACCGCCATAGGACGCAATGCACTTTACTTCGATGACTATGTGCTTAGTATCCAGTACTTCAACCAAGTCATCAAACTCAAACCATATCTCAGTGAACCATATCTCCTACGAGCCATAGCAAAAATACAACTCGGAGACTATAACGGAGCAGAAACAGATTGTAATGCGGCTATCGAACGCAACCCTTTTCAACCGGGAGCATACTATACACGCGGATATGTTTACCTAAGACTGGGGAAACCGGAAAAGGCGGAGAACGACTTAACAGAAGCACTCATCTTCGCTCCTGAAAACAAAACATATATCATGCTACGGGCGGACACTCGAGCAGAACTAAAACAGTATGACTTGGCACTCGAAGACATCAATCACTTACTCTATAGAGAACCTAAGTCCGCATCACTACTCTTCGAGAAAGGGTCTATATGCCTGCGCAGCAACGATACTATATGCGCACTACAATCTTTCCTGTCTGCCACACAATACGACTCTCAGAACCCTGCAAACTGGTCTGCATTAGGACTCACATACCTGATGCTGAACCAACAGAACGAGGCTCTTTCTGCGCTCACAAACGCTATCAACAAAGGCAGCAAATGGGCAGGAGACTATATCAACCGAGGTATCATCTTCTATAGACTACACAACTACCGCAATGCACTCGCTGACTACGACAAGGCCATCAAACTCGCACCACAGGATGCACAGACATACTACAACAGAGGAGTACTGCGACAAGAACTCGGAGACTACAACTATGCCCTCGAAGATTTTAACAAAGCACTTGATATAGAACCCGACAGAACAGAGATACATTATCAACGGGGTGTCGTACTGCTCCATCTACAACAATGGGAAGAAGCACTGGAGGACTTCAAAACGCTCATCAATCGCTATCCCTACTTCCTGCCTTCATACTACCTCGCAGCACAAGCAGAGATCGCATTAGGACATGCCAAAGCAGGAAACCAATACCGCACACAAGCGTATAACCTCGAACAGAAAAAAGACAGCATACAAGCACAATCCATGTCAACAGACCTACAACTCGCAGAGTCACAACCACAAAAGAGAGACAGGAAAAAGGAGTTCTCTGCTATGGCTGCACAAAACCAAGATGCCACAGAAGATGAACGGCAATACGAAAGCGAAACCAGAGGAACAATACAGAAACGATATACGGATGTTGTTAATGAACCGAACATATCATTGTCCTATTATACAAACAATAACAACACACAGGCACACAGAAGTACCAACTATTCTCACCCCGTTATTGATAACTATAACCTACTACACATTCTACCTGCTCCACTGCAATTCACCACACAAGAGATTGTACTCACTGCCGATATGGTCAATCAACACTTCGAACGTATCAACACACTGTCTAACCAGATAGATATACTCGAACAGACAGGACAACCCAACGCATCACAAAACAAACAACTGAGCGGGGCTTTCTTGGCAAGGGCTATCGAATTCGCATTAGTACAAGACTATTCCTCTGCTATCGACGATGCCACCAAGACAACCCTACTCGATGAAACACTCTACTTCCCATATTTCTGTCGGGCATACTGGCGATACAAACTGATAGAATATAGACGAGCCATGGGAGAGAAAACCGAAAGTGCAGACTTCGAACTGATGATGAGAGATTATGACTATGTCATCAGTCATATACCGGATTTCTCCTTTGCCTATTACAACACAGCAAATATGCTCTGTATTCAGCAAGACTTCAAAGCAGCCATACAGTACTATACACAAGCCATCAGTATTGACAATGACTTTGCGGAAGCTTACTTCAACAGAGGACTGACGTATATTTACACCAACCAAGTACAGGAAGGATTAGCAGACTTGAGTAAAGCAGGGGAACTTGGTATATACCAAGCATATAATCTCATATCACGATTTCAGTAACCATGCTACATAAACAACACAAAATACTACTTACCCTGCTCTGCCTTATAACATGGCAGACGACCGTTACTGCACAGCTGCTGTATGAGATTTCAGGTAATGCTACTAACGCAAAATCATACATCTTGGCAACCAACAAACTTGTTGACTATAGTTTCTTGGATACGATACCTTCTGTATTCAAATGCTATGGACGCTGCAACAAAGTTGTAACCGAGTTCACCATGCAGGACTATGAAGCCATTGCAGCACTGAGACAAGCTGCACTTCTACCCGACTCTGTACAACTGAAGAACTTCTATACTGAACAACAATACAACGATATCGACCAGACCTTACGC
>CAVKDW010000017.1:0-3254 GCA_963655075.1 Muribaculaceae bacterium
GCCTGAAGTCGTTGAGTTGGAGCGCAAGAAGAAGGCCGATGCCGAAGCGCGTATCGCCTCTATCCAAGACTCCCTTGCTGCGCTGCGGGGAAGCCATTAATGCCCGTTGGTTGCATTAGCTGGTGTTTGTGCCTCCATTGAATGCACTTAAAAAGACCGTAAACAATAACAATTAAACATAACAATAAACCCAAAAACAAAATGAAAAAGTTATTTTCAGTGGTAGCAATTTGCTGCCTTGCAATGATGTCTTTCGTATTCACCGGTTGCGGTGAGACGGTAACCAAGGATGTGGCGATTAGTTATTCGACTTCCTTTTCTTACTCCGGTTCGGGTAGTGATACAGTAACAGACAATGGTCTGACACTGGGAGCCTTACAAGCAATATATTTTACTGCGATGAAGGAGATGGAGGGTGCTATACCCTTAGGTGATAATTCTGTTTATATCAAAGGTCAAACCAGTGAAAAGCAAGTGAAGGAGGCAGTATTGGCGGTTGGCGAAAAAGCAGACAAAGTAGTTAAGGCGCAGTATGGAGATCCTGTTCAAGTGCATCACAATTATAGTGACCTTAGCATTACCCTGTTTCACGACTGGACATCCAAACCGACAGCCGTGGTTACTTATGAGTACAAATAGCAACCGCAGAAACCTGCCATACAATCTGACCGACCTGCGCAAAGAGATTGACGCGGTGGATGAGCAGTTGCTCACGCTCATTCAGCAGCGGGTGGATATTGCCCGCGAGATTGGGCGGTGGAAACGCGAACACGCCGAGCCTATCATTCAGGCGCAACGGTATCAGGAGGTACTGAACCACTATTTGGAGTTGGGGACAGCCAAGGGCTTGAGCGAAGACCTTATTCACGATATTTTCGGGGCCTTGCACAAAGAAAGCGTCAGAGTCGAACTCTGACGCTTTTAGTTATATCACACGTACGGCATTACAGGGCTTGCCCCATAGCGTTGTAACGTGCACCATTACGGATAATGACGAGTTGTCCGTTCTCTATCGCTTTCTTGCTTTCTGTCGTTGCCTTGGAAGCCTCGATAGTAGCTGTTGGAGTTGTGGGTTTGCTCCAGAAATAGATATTATCCAAGAAGCAAGTAGTAGGCATATTCGCAAACTTGAGTTGGTAGATATTAGCCAAGTTGATAGCGGCGAAGTCGGTCTTGAGATCGATATCGAGAGCATTCCAGCCGGTAGTCAGTTTGTAAGACTTGAGAGCCTCACTGCCCCATATAGGCGTGAACTCAATAGAGCCATCAGCCTCTACATAGATGTCGATATGGAGATAAGGCTTGGCTGTCACGTCTATTGTCGTATTCAACTCTATACCGAGGTAGTTGCTGTTGGTGCAGAGATAAGCCGAATCCGTAGCAGATAGGTTGATCTTGTTCGTTACCGTTGTTTGTCCCCAGTTGCCTATTGAGAGAGTCACGTCCGGAGTGTAAGCATCAGAATAGATAGAAAGAACCTTATCAGCATCAACGGTTGGTGTAGGTGCAGAAGCGGGTGCGACCTTGGTAGAGAAGGAAAGTGTCTGTTCGTTCGCAGCCTTGTTGCCTGCCTCGTCATAAGCAGCGACAGTTAGGTTGTACTCTGTGCCAGCGGTGAGACCGGTAAGAGAGAAGGTAGTCTCGGTAGCGGAGTTAGCGGTCTTGCTTCCTATTTCGTCAGTGCCGTTGAGGACTTTGAACACCACTATACCAGAGTTGTCTGTCGCCTGGGCTTTGATGTCAGCAGAGAAGTAAGATGCACTCACAAAGGAAGCAGTAAAGTCGGTTGGAGCCTCGGTGTCAATATCCGGAGCCACTGTGGTGTAGAAATAGACATTATTAAGCCAGATAGTCTTCACTGTGGCTTGGTCTATTTTGATTTGATATACGTTAGACCAATCGGTAACACCAGTGAAGTCGGAGAGAGGAATATCGATGCTGTTCCACTGTCCAGGTACGAGTGTAGCGGTAGTAATGCCGAACTCTGTTCCACCCCAGATAGGCACGATACGGACTGTACCTGCAGTAAGCGGATAGATATCCATGTGGAGTTTCTCCATGTTGGAGCAGTTGAGTGCATTGAATACAAGTCCGAAATAGGTATTGCCAAACACATACTTCTTGCCATAGGTCTCTTGCGTGTAGGTAGTGCCAGAACTCCATTCGCCGAATTCGCAGTCTGCGGAGTAAGTATCGGAATAGACGGCCTTCACCTGATTAGCAGGGTATGTAGGAGCAACAGGTGCAGCGGTAGGAGCAGCGATAGGCTCGGTGATGGTTATCCCGACAGACTCGGTCAGTGTGCCGATGGCAGCGGTGATAGTAGCCGCGCCTGCTTTAGCAGCAGTGAACACACCGTCAGCGAGTGTACCGATACCATCTGGAGTCACGGTATAAGTGAATGCCGCCTCCATGGGGTTATTGTATTGATCTTTTGCTGTAGCAGTGATAGTGGCTGTCTTACCTATCTCTATTGATGTAGGATTGGCAGTGAGTTCAATAGTGGTGAGCACGGAAGGCTCTGTACCGCCACCACCCGTGGTACCATCGGCATAATAGACATGGAAGGTGAGAGAACCCTGTGCGTGCACGATAGTAACCTCTGTCTCTTGTGCAGTGAAAGCAGAGAGATAGAGGACCGCACCTGCACCCTGGACGGCAGATGCAACAGAAACAGATGAGATGCCAGACGGAACCGTTACATAGATACCATCCTCATCAGCGAACCCAGGTTTTTGGATATTCACAACGCCCAGTCCATCAACGGTTTCAATTTTGTACTTGTTGGAGTATTTGCCGCCACCAGCACCATCACCGATGAACTCATACGTACTCCAGTCGACTGCATAAGTCGACATACTGCCCAGCAACAGCATTGCCATGGCAAAGAACTTTACGAATGTTTTTTTCATAATAATATTATTTGATTGTTTGATGATATTACAATGTAGTGCCAAGTGTATTGTAGCGGACGCCCTCACGGATGATGACGAGTTGTCCGTTCTCGATGACCTTGACGATATTTTCAGGAGTAATAACGGAATCTACAGCCGTTGGAGTACTATTCTTCCAAGTATATACGTTATCAATGATTGCGAGATTTATGTCCTTCAGTCCTACGAATTTTATCCACCGAACATTGTTGAGTTTCTCTGGAGCCAACTCACTGAGAGGTATATTGATAGAGTTCCACTCGCCACCTGTCAAATTACCAAGGCTTGCTAACTTATCGTCATTGATATTTATTTCAGCCG
>CAVKDW010000017.1:3276-33934 GCA_963655075.1 Muribaculaceae bacterium
CACAAGCGGCATCTACGAAGATGTCAATATGAAGGTTAGTCATACCCGAGATATCAAGACCTTTGTTTGTTCCGTCGTTGTAACCATCTGCAGCAATAATAGCCTTGTCCCCGTCATTGTTTTCGCCCCACGCAATCCAATTAATTCTTGTTGTAGCATAGAGGAGATAATGATTGTTCTCATCAAGTGTAATCTCCTCGTAAGTGATATCACTCCACATATTCTTAGCAAAGTCATGAGCCAAAGCAGAAGTATAAGTATCTGAATAGATTGAGCGAACATTGTCTTGTTGATGAGTAGGAATTGCAGGAGCAGCAGGATAAGCCAATGTCGTTAAACCATTCAAGACAACATTGTTTGCCGATTCATTCCCGGCAGCATCCTTTGCAGTCACAATAATGTTGTAGGACGTATTTGCAGCAAGTCCGGTGATGGTGATTTGTCCAGATGATGGAGTACAATCTTTGTCAATGCCTGTGGTAACAACATGGTAGCGACGGATACCCACATTATCCGTAGCCGTTACATCCAATGTAATTGATGTATAAGAGACGGATGCTACCGTAGCAGTACCCATAACAGGAGCCTCCGTATCCGCAGGACCGGATGAACATGTAGCAGTCCAGTCAATATCTGTAATCGCTTGTGTTTCAAAAATAACCAGGCCACCACCTTGTTTGGTCATACAGATATAATTACCGTACAAATTGGTTGGAACCGATTCTGTTGATGCAGTCTCAAACTCTACCGAAGCGGTTTTTTTGTCTGAGGAGAATACCCATTTAGTACCATCGAAATATATTCCAGCACCCGCTGATTGATTAACGCCACAGTTTACATTATACGTAGCATCAAATGCCCAATCGCCAGAAGCAACCAACTCAACAGCATAGGTATTATCCGATACATGTTTTAGCGAGAGCAAAGCCGTTAAGTTGTCGCTATTTGATATAATTGGTTCTTGGCAATATTGAATTGCGCCAAACATAGTTGCGGATAACATCACCGCAGCCATAAAAGAAAGAACTTTTTTCATAATGTTTGCATTATTAGAGTTGATATTGTTTTACGTTTATTGAATAGCAGTGCCGAGGGCGTTGTATCGTATGCCATCGCGGATGATGATGATTTGTCCGTTCTTGATGGTCTTTTGGCAACGGGCTGCTTTGGTGGTTGTTACAGTCTCAACGGGAGTGCCGGAGCAGTCTTGTCCGACGGTGTAGGTGATGCGTTCGGTGAAGATGACACGTCCATCAGCGTATGCCACTTTGACGAGGAAAGTAATAGTCTCGCCTATTGCCTTACCGTTAAGGGTGTGTGTAGCGGTCTGCGAGGGGTTGTCCCATCCGGTCATGGGGATAGGATTGCCGATGAGTACGCCGTCCTTGTCGAAGAGAAAGAGGTTTGGTGCTTCCAAGCCAGTTTTGACGTCCAAGAACTGCACCTTGATGTTGACTGCCCCAGTAGCGGTGGTAGATACGATCCATGTGAAACCTTTATCCAATGCAGCGTCAGCGTGATTGGGGTCGGCGTCGGTGTAGTACTTGTCAACGTTCTTGCTTGAACCTGAACAAGATGCGTCCAAGAGTTCGGCGCGCATGGTTGTGGTGCAGAGCAATGCTGCTACCATTGTAATTGTCATTAGTAGTTTTTGTTTCATGATACCTATTCGTTTAATTGTTATACTCTCTTTCAATACGAGTTTAACAGGAGTGCCTTCAGCTGAATTTGAGGCTATCCAGATATTGAAGTCACCGGGTTCAGGGCTGTATTCGTAGTTGCCGTCTGCACCGAGTGTAACGCCTTTGGCGAGGTGCCAGTAGGCGAGGTCAGACTCGTGGATGAGAAATGCGACTTGTCGGCTCTCACCAGCGGGTATGTTGATACGTTGGAATCCTTTGAGTTCGCGGAGTGGTCGAGTGAGGCTACCTACGAGGTCGCGGATGTATAGTTGCGGTACCGCCACAGCCTCGCGATTGCCGGTATTGCTGATGTTGCAACTGGCAGAGATGATGCGTTGGCTGCCGAGAGTGATGACGGTATCGGAGAGGGTAACGGGACCATATTCGAAGGTGGTGTAGGTGAGTCCGTAACCGAAGGGATAAAGGGGGTCGATGCCGTATTCGAGCCAGTAACTGGATTCGCCGAGTGAGAACTGCGGTGCACCAACGGGTATCTGGTCAATGAGTATGGGGTGATCAGTGGGTCGACCTGTGTTGCGGGAGTTGTAGTAGATAGGTATCTGTCCCTCGGACTGCGGAAAGGTCATCGGCAGTCGTCCTGAGGGAGCAACCTCTCCCATGATGATATTTGCGAGAGCCTGTCCAGCCATCGTGCCTCCGTGAAAGGAGTAGAGTGTGGCATCCGTGGCGTTGATGTCGTTGCCGATACACAGGGGTCGCCCCGCCATGACGATGAGTACGACAGGTTTACCAGTGGCTTTGAGGGCACGCAGTTGTTCGGACTGGTCGCCAGGCAGGTCAAGATGCGCACGGCATCGAGCCTCACCGGAGAGAATACTCTCTTCGCCACCGAAGAAGAGGACTACATCAGCCTGTTTAGCTTTGGCTGTGAGTCGGCGGATATTGTCTTGGTTCACCTCGCGAGACCAGTGTTTGCCAGTCTGCTCGATGAGGCGTATCTTGCCTTGTTGCGCCAGTTGTCGGAAAGCCATGAGTGGAGTGATGGTCATGCTGTCCACCTTGTCGAAGCACCAAGTACCGTTCTGGTCGTGTCGGGCGTGGCAGAGTGGACCACAGACCAGGATAGTTAAGGGTTGATCATTAAGAGTGGTGAGGGGGAGGATACCGTTGTTTTTGAGCAGGATGGCTGATTCCTCTGCAGCGCGTTGTGCAACGGCAAGGGACTGCTGCGAGAAGTAGTGTGCGCTGTCGGTGGTGCAATAAGGGTTGTCAAATAGTCCGAGACGGTATTTGAGTCGGAGGATATCGCGTACACAAGCGTCTATCTGTTTCTCGCTGACCTTACCCTCTTCGATGAGTGTCTTGAGATACCATGGGTAGCCGTGTCCTTCCATGTCCATCTCCATCTGAGCGTTTATACTGAGGAGAGTGGCTTCTTTGAGGTCGGCGCAGTTGCCGTGCGCCACCATATTGGCAGAGGAAGCCCAGTCGGATACGAGCATGCCGTCGTAGTGCCATTCGTGGCGTAGGATGTCCATGTTGAGGTGTTTGTTCGCTGAGGCGGGTACGCCATTGATGTCGTTGAATGAGCACATAATAGTGGCAGAACCTGCATCGATGGCAGCCTTAAAGGGTGGCAGGTAGGTCTCACGGAGTTGCACTTCGGGTATCCAAGTGGTATTGTAGTCCCGTCCCCCTTCGGAAACAGCGTATCCGGCAAAGTGTTTGACGCATGCTGCCATGTCGATGGTGCCTTCGCCCGTTGTGGGGTTATAGTCAGTCCCTTGGTAGCCTCGCACACAGGCGGCACCCATCACGGAAGTGAGGTAGGTATCCTCGCCGTAGCCTTCTGCCACACGCCCCCAACGAGGGTCACGAGCGATATCCACCATGGGTGAGAATGTCCAGCGCAGACCGGCTTGCAGGGCTTCTTGTGCTGTGAGCCGTGCAGCCTCTTCTACAAGAGCAGGGTCGAAAGTGGCAGCCTGTCCGAGCGGTATAGGATAGATGGTACGGAAGCCGTGGATGATATCACGACCAAACACCATTGGTATGCCAAGACGTGTCTCTTCGACGGCGATACGTTGGTAGTGATTCGCCTCTTCGCCTGTGCTATTGAGCATAGCCCCTACACCGGCACGTACTTGATTTTTAAGGTCTTCGCTATACCAGCCACCGCATATCTGCGTCATCTGACCTATCTTCTCTTCAAGAGTCATTTGAGAGAGGAGATGGTCAATCCTTTTCTCAGTGAGGTTTTTGTGGGAACAAGCGTGCAGGAGAAACTGCGATGCAATAGCCAAAAGGAAATATAAGTTACGAGTTTTCATACGCATATTATAATTGGATAGTTACCACCACTTGGCGGACTTGTCCGTCGCGGGCAAAGATATGTTGAGCTGTATCGGTTGGGATGACGGTGTCGAACGAGAGGATTTTGCCGTCCGCAAGGGAGACAGTGATAGTCCGCTGTGTGCCTAACTGATAGACGAAAGGCGTTTGGCAGTAGGTGAAATGTAACTGATTATCGACAAACATGTTGGTGCGTAGCATAGTGGTGTTGATAACGATGTTGCCGTTGTCTATATGCACACCGAGTTCAAAGAAACGGGAGATGATATCCTCTTTCACTTGTCCTGTCATGCCTGGCTGCTGCACACCTCCGCACATATATCCGTTAGTCTCTGTGGGTTCGTAAAGGGCAGGTGTGTGTGAGTAGGCATCGAATGGGAAAGAGCCGTATTCGACGGGTGTCTTATGGGCACCTATGCCCTCTCGGATGGCTTCGTATTGCTGTTGCAGACGTTGGATGACCTGCGTATCGGCATCGATGTCAATAGCCTTTTGGATATTCTCGCCGACAGCCAACAGCAGTTTGCTAACCATGTGCCAGTAGATAGAACCAATCCCCTCGTATTTGTAGAAAGTGCCGGAGCGGCCGGTGAAGGCATGATGGTTGAATATCTGTTCGTAGATATTGAGCAGTTGCTGTTTCTCCTCTACGGTAACAGGTTCTATCAGACAGTCGATAGCCTGTGCAAGATAGTCAGCATTCCTGAAGTCAGCGTTGAAATGTATTCCGCCATCGCAGTCTTGGACGAGAATATTGGCATCTTGTTTAGAGAGTAGTCGGGTGACGACAGGCATGCGGAGAACCGCAGCGGGCAAGTTGTTTTTATTGAGGAAGGTAGGCAGGATGCGGTTGGGATAGAGGGTGTAACTACGTTGGTCGGCACGATAAAGTGGCGATTGGCGCATTGTGTCGAGAAGGTCAGCCACCTCAACGGAAGAAAGGATTCCTGCAGAGAGTATTGCCACTTGTCCCTCGAGCATCTCATAAAGCGGTTCTACGGACACTGTGTCGTTGCCGAAAGTGATAAGGTTGTAGGCGTTGTAGAGACCATCGGGGCGGCGGTTGACGGTGATAGACTGGTCGAGATACTTCTGTACCTCGTTAAGGAAAGAGAGTATAAGTTCGATATCTATCTCCACTTTGTTGCCAGAATAACCTTGATACACGCTCTCACGATAACGTTCTCCAGCGGTGCCGACAGTGTCAATGAACTGACGGCGTGACTGGTTGTTGAAACATATATCGCCATCGGTACAGATGTTGTCGTGTTGCGCCATGGCGGCATTTATATCGCGGAGGAATAGTACTACCTCTGTGGAGATAGAGTATGTCTTGTTTGCATCGGTGTAGAGTTTCAGTAGGAATGCCACGAAACGGCGCATATAGTAGAGTGTCACCATGGAAGCACCATAGCCTACGAGGGCGTTGTTGGCATCGTTCCATTCGGGACGAAGGGTATTCATCCAAATACCTGCCTCGGGTACGAAGTTGGACAGTTTGGTGAGTAGTGTGATAAGCACTTTCTCAGTGAATGTTACGAGCAACGGTTGGTTGTCACCACCGAGGATGAGTCGTGCGTCTTGTCCGTACTCAGGTAGGTTTTTGAATATCTGTTTATGGAGGTTGTTGTCGAAAAATATAGAGTCTTTGGGGTTGCGTACTATCTCGGCGTAGGTACGAAAGCGATAAGGCACGTTGGCGAAAGCGAACTCACGGTCAGCCAACATCTCGCGCAGTGATTGCGGGTTGTGGGCATAACTGAGTTCGAGTAGGCGGCAGAGGTAGATTATCTGGTGGTCTCCCCAGTAGCCTATGTTCGACCACGGGTTCTCTGGTTCGATGACTTCCCAGTCGATACCTTCGGATGTTACTTTGTAAGGGTTGTAGCCATCAGCGGTAGTAGCATTGAGAAATTTAGCGATGATGCCATTGATATAGTTAGGATAGGATAGCGAGAGTGCTTCCCAGTTCTGGAAGATGTCACGCCAGTTGCCCTGATAGGAGATGAGATACTTACCTTTGTTGTCTTTGACACGGACGTCAAACATATTCCATGGGCGACTTGGATCTCCGTGTCGGCGAGAGAAAGTGATAGGCAGATATTCGGAGAATAGACGGTGGAGTTGATGGTCCTGCATACCGAGAATACGTTCCTCGAGTGTATGGTAGGTTATTGTATCGGGCAGCGAGGTCAGGAAGGCTTTGTATTTCTCTGCGACGGGACGGTTGAAAGTGTAGATATGCTTAGCGAACGCCGCTCCGTTGATGTCGTAGTTGTCGCAATAGAAACCTCCTCGCATGGTATTGAAGAGGGTGTTGGCAAAGTGTCGAGCGTCGTCTGCTTGGTCGGCAGAGTGCTGTATGCCATCGTTCTTTCCAACGATAGCACGTAGGTTGTTGGTAGTTAGTTGCAGTGCCAATTCCACTTGTCCGATAGCATCGGGTTGCTGTAGGAAATGGATGTTCTTGCGTACTTGTGCATTATCTTGCATCACATCGCAGATGTTATACCACGTCTTTTTCCCATTGGCAGCAAGATATAATTGAGTATGTGCAAAGATTGCCCCTCTCATACCTTTGGATTGCGGTTCGGGTGTGGGAGGTAGTCCTTGGCGGAAAGCATCCAGTTGGTCGGAAGAGGTAAGGTATTGTGCATCGTTGAGTCCGAGTGTGAAGACGGTGTTGCAACGGAGTGCTTCGCTTGGTTCGGCACGGTCCACAAGGATGGCTTCCATACGGAAGAGTACGAGAGGCAGGTTAGGCACTTGCTCCGTCTTCTTGTAGGCATCCACGAGAGTAGAGAACACGTTCTGCGTCTTCTGCTCTACGCCTGCAGGCATGACGTTCTGCAGTCCGTCGAGGAGTTCGATGGTGATGTCATAGTCGTTATCGTTGATGAGTGTGGCTTTACGAACCCAACCGAAGGTGTCGGACGGTGCCCACTGATAGGTAAATGTGAGTCCGAGGTCTATGTTCTGTTCGATGAACAAGAGTTTGTTACCCGTAGTGGATTTTGCGATAGAACGTTTGAGGCGGTAGATCCCCATATAGCGATTGGAGAAAGGTTCCCACAATTTAGAGTTGAGTGTTGATGATTGAGAGTTGAGAGTCTGGTATACTCGAATGAGGGTCTTTGGACCTGTAGTCTCGTAGTTCTCGGTTATCTTGTCGTCGGTGTAGTAGGGGAACAGCACCTGTTCAGGGTTACGTCGTCCCGCAGTTAGTCCACCTGTGGAAGCAATATACATCCAAAGGTCTGTGTCGCTGGCGAGACTGATGAAGAAAGGATGCATCTCATTGTAGTTTTCAATGAGATAGAAGGGTTCTCCGCTGATAGTTATATATTTTCCTGATGTAGTCATAGGTCTGTTTTCATTGTTTGCATTATTGGTTGCGTTGTTCGAGTTCTTGCTTCATGGTGGCGAGGGTCTGCTTGTCAATGTTGTAGAAAACGAGCAGGATAGCACATGAGGCGTAGAGTACACCCGGAACGATACCGAAGAGAACATGGATGCCATTCATTATATCGGGTGTGGCTTGTATCTCGGAGGTGGTCATTGTAGCAGGATCGAAGCCTACGTGGCTCATGATAGCACCGAGGATAGCAGCACCTATAGACCATCCTATCTTCTGTGCGAAGACGGCTGCGGAGAGGCAGAGACCAGTGGTGCGTCGTTTGAAGCACCAGTCGCCGTAGTCGGCAGCATCGGCGAGCATCGTCCATAGGAGCGAGATAGCCGGTGCATAGGATATCTTAGCGAGGCAGTTGAAGATATTGATGAGTACGAAGTTTGTGCCTGCGAAATAGAGCATACAGAAGAAGAAACCGGAAAGGATGGAGCAGGCGATGTAGAGGTTTCTTCCTCCGTATCGTGCTACGAGTGGCTTGGTGAACGGGATAGCAATGATGAGAGCAATAGTACCTAAAAGGTTGAACAGTTGGCATTTCGACTCAGCATTGCAGAAGTATTTGAAGTAATAGGTAGCAGAGATATTCTGAATGGCGAACATGATGAAGGAGACTACGCCGACGAGTGTGAGTACTACCCACGGACGGTTCTGGAAAAGCGAACCGAAGTCACGGAAGAGGTTCGTGTCTTGTTTTGCGGCAGGTGCGATACGTTCCCGGGTAGAGAAGAATGTGAGAAGGAGTAGGACAACACTTATCACACCGAAGATAGCCACCAAGTAGCGGAATCCATATTGGTAAGCGGAACTAACAAGTAAGGCGTTGTCGGTGGAACTCTCGGCAAAGAGTTTGCGGGCATCGTCGTTCGCCATGGTAGAGTAGTCGAGACCTGATACACAGAGTGTACCAAGATAATAGACGCCATAGAGTGCTAAACCTGAGACGAGGAGTTGTCCGATATTCGCAGCAACGAAGCGGTAGGAGTTGAGTCCGGCACGTTCGATGGAGTCGTTAGTCATCACTGCGCCGAGAGACGAATAGGGGATATTGACCACGGCATAGATGATACGTAGCATTATGAAGGTGATGAGTACATAGGTTACCTGTGCGTTGCCAGTAAGGGCAGGCCCCCAGAAAGCGAGTAAGGCACAGAGTGCGAAAGGCACTGCCCCGAAGAGTATGAATGGTCGGAACTTACCCCAGCGGGTGTTGGTACGGTCAGCCCATATACCTACTATCGGGTCCATAACGGCATCCATGATAGTACCAAGGATAGCGATAGTGGTAGCCCATGCGATGCTGATACCTGCGACATCGGTATAATAGAAGATAAGCCAGAAATTTACCATGTCCCACACAAAGTGTGAGGCGGTGTCACCGAGGCTGTAGCCAAGTTTTTCTCTGATTGATAGTTTCACGATGTTATGTTGTTTTCTTTGTTTCCGTTATTTGTTCTCTTTATAGATGCGGACGTAGTCAACATACATCTTTATGGGAGTGCCGTCGGTTGGTAGTCCGGTTATCTGTTGAAAGTTTGGGTCGTCGGCGGTTACGAGTTCGGGGTATTTAGGTGTAGTGGGCAGTCCGGTAAAGTAGCCTCCTACCGCCAGGTTGAACAACAGATGGAAGGGCTTATTGAAATAATGCCCCGGTTCGTTGACCTGTTTGTTGCGCAGTGAGAGTGCGAAATAAGGTGCTACATCAGGGTATTGGTCTTTGTCGAGGTACATAGCGAGACTGTCCTCACTCCACTCTACGGTGAATAGATGGAAACCACCTTGGATGGCGTATGGTGCTTCGCAGACGCCTGCACAATTAGGATAGTTGCCGTTATTGAACGCCTCGCCCCAGTGGGCAGCACCATTGAAGTAGCGGTCTTGCAATCCTTTCTCTATTCCGTCTTTGTGTCCCATCTCCACAATGTCTATCTCACCGCAGCGGGGCCATACTACTTGTCCCTTCTTAGCGAGTTTGGTGGCTTGTGTATCAACAGTGTCGTCGTTGCCGAGGTCTCGTGCTATATCGTTGCCGAGCATCCAGAAAGCAGGCCATATACCGTTGGCGGTGTAGGGGAAAGCAATACGGGCTTCTATCTTGCCGTACAGAACGGTTACTTTGTCTTGAGTGTTGAGTCGCACCGAAGTAGCAGGGCGGTTGCGATAATCCTCACGCTTGGCGTTGAGCACAAGGCATTGGTTGTCAGTACCGGGATAGGTTTCGAAGGTAATGTTGCGAGGGGTGTAGTACTGCATCTCGGCGTTGCCTCCACCACGTGCGTTGTCCTCGACGTTCCAATATGTGGTATTGAGGGTATCGGCATCGAAATTATCTTCCCAAACAAGAGTGTATCTCTCTTTCTGTCCACAAGCGTAAAGGAAGAGGAAACAAGTACCAAGAAGAATTATGTTCGTTTTCATGTCTTATGGATAGTCTAAATACTAATTAATTCTCTCTCCAGTGATTGTATAGAGAGTTCCTTTGCTCTCAATATACAGTTGTCCGTTGATGAATAGTTTGCGTACTTGATTGTCATTGGCAGGTATATTGTCACAACCTGCGCCACCCGCTTCAATAGGGTCAGAGGATACAGCGGAGTAGAACGATTGTCCGGTATCGCCACGTTGATAGATGCGAACCCAATCGACATACATCGAGCGGCTGCCATTGGCAAGAGCAGTAATACTATTGATATCGTGAATGCCCGGGAAATTGCCACCGATAGCGAGGTTGAAGATGATAAAGTTAGGTCGGCTCCATACGAGTTGGCGGTTGTAGTCATCGTTCTCATTGGGTTTGAGGGTGGTAGAGAAATACGGCTTCGCGTCCGGGTAGGTGTCTTTGTCCACATACATCTTTACGCTTGTTGGTGTCCATTCGCAAGAGAATATATGGAAATCATCTTCGACGGAGTAGTCGTAGGTTATTGCCTGTGCGTCATGCCATACTGTATTCCATGCTGAGCCTACGTGCATGGCACCGTTGAAATAGCGGTCTTGCGTACCTCTCTTGATGCCGTCAGCATGTCCGAGTTCAATGATATCTAATTCGCCACATTTAGGCCATCCGACTATGCTGTAGTTGTTACCCATCATCCAAAAGGCAGGCCATAGACCATTGGCAGTGTTAGGGAACTTGATACGAGCGGCTATCTTACCGTAGGTGAAATAGGTCTTGTCGAGGGAGTTGACACGTCCCGAAGTGCAGGTCTTGCCTTGGTAGGACTCTTTGGTAGCGGTGAGGATTAGGCAGTGTTTGCCCGAGGTAGGTTCTACGCCAAGTGAGACACCTTTTTCGCAGTAGTACTGCAACTCGTTGTTACCGCCTCCGTCACCATTGACCTCTATGTTCCATGCTGTTTGGTTGAGCGATGATTGTGTGAAGTCGGCATTCCAGACGAGGATATACTCATCATCGGAAGCATTCTCATCAGGTGTTGGTTCTACAGACTTGCAAGAGTCGTTAAGACCTGTCTGCGAAAGGTTAGAGACTACATTAGCGGTGCATGATTCTATCTGTTCCCCTATATTGTATGTCCCCTCGAAGTCCTCTACCACATCTTGTGCGGAGAGTTGTAGGAATATGCTTAGCAGCAGCAATGTTATATTTCTTTTCATTGTATCTTTTAGTTAGATATTTTAGACAGACATATGGCACCTTTCAGCAGTTCGATACGCAGGGTGTGTAGTCCTTTTGATAGGGCAACGTCTGTTTCCACTTCGGAGAAAGCGTCTATGGTCCCTGTGCGTGGTAGCGAAACCACTCCTTGCTGTTTTCCGTCCACATAGACCATCATCTCGCAGTTGGAGAAGGTGGCATAGGATATCTTGAGCGGGTTAGTGGTACGTGTTTGTACTTGGTAGTCGATCGAGCAACCCTCCTGCAGGTTATAGACATACGGCACTTTGTCGGGGTCGAGACGCAGGGTAGTAGCGTTGTTGCTGAGGGCGATATACTTGTATGCCGGTACTCCGTTAGCAAGCGGCAGCCATGCTTGTTTGTCGAACGAGGAGAACTTGGTGAAGATGATACCGAGGTCGGTCAGTTGGATAGGGGGTGTATGTGTAAGCAGTTGCATGTAGGGGTAGGAGTCCACTGTGGTGTTAGTGCGAGGGATGAACCAGGCATAGCGTTGCACATTGTTGTTCTGCTCCATATAGTTCAGCACTTGACACATATAGTCCATTTGGTTCTGCACGTTACTGATTGATTTCTCCCAAGCGCAGAACTCAGTCATCCATATCGGTTTTTTGTATTTAGCAAATCTCTCCACATATCCTTGCATAGCACTGGCTGAAGCCATGTAGCAGTGAATAGCAATGGCGTCAATATCATCGAGTGAGATGCCATCGATAGCAAAGAACTCATCAAGCCATTTGATAGGGTCGTAGTAACCGGCGAGTGTTCCGTAGTTCATTGCGGGCGACACCAGTTTGAGGTTGAGTTCCTTGGCGAGGGCTACCACCTGTGGCCAGTACAGTGCAGCCTGCGTTGGTGTGAGATTACACTGATCGGTGAGGTTCGGTTCGTTGAAGCCGAGAAGGTACTTGGTGTTTGGATGATTTTTCACATACTGACGTATCTGCCCGGCGTTGAACGATTGGTTCCACGCCATAGGGCAGAAGTCCATCTCGTTGTTATCGAACCACAATGCAACGGTGCTGTTCTGCGAGTTGCCCCAGTTGTATGCCCACGAGCAGGAGGGCGAAAGCAGAGGAAGGTCTTCGGCTTGAGTAAAGTTGAAGGACACACCTCGTTTGCTGCTCTTCTGCATCTCGGCATGAGCATTGTGCTCGACCTTAGTACCGTTGCAGCCGATGAGGAACAGCAAGTGAACGAGGGCTATGAATAGGTATGCCTTATAGTTCTGCATAACTGTTATTTCTCTTCACGTTGATATACACGTACCCAATCCACTTTCATCAAGCGAGGGGAGTCGAATATAGCATCATTGACGCTACCGCCGAGGTTACCACCTACAGCCATATTGATGATGAAGAAATGAGGGTTGTTGAATGGCCAGTAGTCGTTGTCGTCTATTACCTGCTCCACTTGTTCGGAGAACACCTCACCGTCCACATAGAAGCGGATGATATCCCGTCCTTTCTGTTCCTCCTTAGTCCATTCGATGCCGTAGATATGATAGTTCTCCTCTATATCCGTTCCCCAATAGGCTTTGCTACTCTTGCTGCCGGAACGGTCTTTAACGGTGTGGAGTGTCCCCAATATACGGTTCGGCACATTGCCTACATACTCCATGATATCTATCTCGCCGCAGTTAGGCCAACTGCCTCTGTTACCCATCATCCAGAAGGCAGGCCATAGACCTCCGCCACCCGGTAGGGATATACTGGCTTCCATCTTCCCATAGGTAAATGTCTTCTTGTCTTTCGACATGATACGTGCTGAAGTATATTCGCGGTTCTCGTAGGCTTCTTTGCGGGCTTGAATGATGAGGTTGCCATCTTCCACACGCAGGTTCTCTGTGCGCCCCGTGTAGTACTGCAATTCGTTGTTCCCCCAGCCACCGCCACCTGTTTGGATAGTCCATACATTCTCGTCCAGAGATGTGCCATTGAACTCATCGCTCCAGATTAGTTGGTATTCTCCCCACTCGTGTTCTACTGCCACCAAGGCACTAACCGACTCGATGTTCGTTGCCAATGTGATAGTGGCGTTACCTCCTTTGAGTGCAGTGACAAGACCATTATTGTCAACAATAGCCACTGTCTCATCGCTGCTGGTCCATGTAAGCGGGAGGTCGTAGGTGTTACCATACTGGAACTGGTGGGTATCGCCTTTCTTCATATTCACCAATGCGGGCGAGATACGCAGCGAAGCACCGTCGGTACCCGTCACAAAGACCTCGCACGCAGCCTCAGCCTTGCCACATTTGGCGGTGATGATAGTCTTTCCTATGGTCTTGGCAGTTACGACACCGTAGTAGATAGTCGCCACCGAGTCGTTGGTGTTGAACCACTCGACTGTGCTTGCGTTGCCTTTGACTTCAAGGGTTGCCATATCACCCACTTTCATCGAGAGGGCGTTGCTGCTGAGTGTGATAAGCGTTGTTGTTTGTTGTGTGCAGGCACTCAACAGGGTAGTTAGCAGTAGAAGTAATCCGAGAGTCTTTTGCATAATCGACGGTGTATATTGTTTATAGATAGGACTATAAGGAGGTAATCAGCCTCCTTATAGTAAGTTAGAGCTTACTTCTTGTAGAAATAAACTGCATCGAGGTTGAGTTGTGAACCTACTTGTCCGCCACTGAGTACGCAGAATATGTTGTCGCCAGCAGCCTTGAAAGTGAGACCTGCCAAAGCAGTAGCGAATTGTGACATAGGAATATCGAACTCATGCCATGAACCATCACGAGTGAAGTCACCTACAACAGCACCTTTCTCTATAGTACCCGTACCTATTGCGAATGAAGTAGAAGCATCTGCAAAAGTATAGAATTGGTGGTTACCTGTGGTAGTTGCTTTCATAGCCATGTGCAGATAGTAGTCATCCGGAGAAGCCACAATAGCAGCACGCAATTTTTCAGCCTCTGGAGCAACATTAGCACCAATGAACCAACCTGCGCCAGACCATCCGTTAGGAGCAGCAACGGTGAGTGAAACATAACCTTCGGTGTTTCCATAGAAGTTTAGACCTGTACCTTCACCTGCTGTATAAGTCTCGCCATCAGCCCAAACATAGAGGAAATTATTGGTATCGTCTACACGGAAGTCAGCAACAATTTTAGAACTAACCGTTGAGGCAGTAGTAGCATCGAGGATGATAGGCCATATCTGGCTACCTTTTACTTCTTTACCTTCGTCTCCATCCTGTTGCCCATCTTTGGTAACAGAGATGACGCAGGTCTTCGTTTGTGATCCGGCAGTAGCAGAGATGATAGCAGTACCCTCTTTCACTGCGGTTACGAGGCCGGCAGCAACAGTGGCAACAGTCTCATCGCTGGATGCCCAAGTGTCAACAGTGATGTTAGCAACTAATTGATGGGTCTCACCCACCTTCATGCTCACAGAGGTCTCCTCGAGTTTGAGGTCCTGCTCAGGTTTGTTTGTTGGTTTACATGCACTGAATCCGAAGAAGGTAAGTGCCATAAGCGCCATAGCGCAGATTTGTTTTGTTTTCATAAACTACTTGTTTTGTTTGGTTAATAAAAAAGTTATTGTTCATGGCTTAGTAGCCAGGATTTTGTTGCATCGTTGTTGGGTTGAGTTGTATCTCTTCTTGTGGGATAGGGAATATCTCGTTCTTACCGGCATTGAACTCCAAAATATGACTCTGCGCCTCTTGGGATTCGGTTGCCTTGTAAGCATCCATGTGTTGTTTGACACCTGTCCCGTCAACGCCATTCCAGCGCACGATATCGAACCAGCGGTGTCCCTCCATGGCTAACTCCATACGGCGTTCGTGGCGGAGGGCTTGTTGAGTGGTAGGAGAGGTAATTTCTACGCCATTAACCATGAAGGTGTAAGTACCTACTTCGCCCAGACCTACACGGGCACGTACCTTGTTGATATACTCTTTTGCCGTACCCTCGTCGCCTGTACCCAGACAAGCCTCAGCATACATCAACAGTACGTCAGCATAGCGTATCTGTTTATTATTCATCGGTCCACGAGAAGCATGCATACCCCATTTGCCCATACCTGCACCTATACGGGTGGAGTCGCGGTACATCGCGTATTTGTTGTTCAAGAGGCGTGAACCGAGATAGATCTCCTCGGCAGGTGTCTCTATCTGTGCGTCTGTAGGGTTGTAGATAGCCACGTCACGGCGTACGCTATCTGCCATTTCGAACTCATCGTAGAGGTTCTGTGTCGGGTGGTTGAATCCCCAACCGCCACCGATGAGCGAGGAACGTGAGCGAACAAGTATCTGCGTGAAACTGCCAGCAGTAAAGCCGAAACCTTCGTTGTAGTCCCCCCACTCTACCTCATCGTATTGTATCTCGAACACGGACTCGGGACCATTCTCGCCAACTAACGTGAAGTTATCCTCATAGTTTGGGCAGAGTGTGTATTCGCCCGAGGCGATGATGGAGTCGCCATACGCCTTAGCAGCCTTGTAGCACTCCTCCGATGTGAGACTAATCGTATAACTCTGCCAATAAGGCGATGCCATATACAGATAAGTCTTCATCAGCATAGCCTGTGCCGCACCTTTCGTTGCACGCCCCAGGTTATCCTCAGAATATTCACTGCGCAGAGGCAACGATGCACTTGCCATCTTCAGGTCAGCCACTATCTGGTTGAACACATCGTTGACACTCGAGCGTCCCATACCCCATTTATCGGAACTATCAAGTACTGACAAAGGCATCGGTACGCCGGCATACACACGCACCAAGCGGAAATAATAGTACGCACGGAGGAAATGGGCTTCGGCAAGCAGTTGCGCTTTCTTCTCAGCGGTAAACTCCTTATCTATGCCTACCTCCATCTGGTCAATATATTTCAACGCCAGGTTGCAGCGGCCTACACCTTGGAATTGTGCGCGATAGAAATCCAAGAGCAACGTGTTGTTGGATGTTGTACGCCAGTTCTCCATATCGTAGGCGTCTGCCATATCGGACGTTCCACCTCCACCTTTCAATGCGTCATCGCTCACGATATCGCCGATGAACCATTCCGAGCAATAGGTGCTGTTGTACTCCCACATGAGAGGTACGTAGCAGCCAATGATATTGGCGTCGGCAGCAGATGTAGAGACATAGTAGTCTTCGAGACGTGTCGTACCCGGCTCTATCTCCGTCAGGTAGTCTTTACAACCAGTCATCAACACTGCCAATGCAATCAAAACATATTGTATCTTTTTCATAATGGTCATATTTTTAGAAGTTAGCATTCAGTCCAAATGTGAAGGTACGACTCTGCGGGTAGTTCCCATAGTCCACGCCACTACCCACCTCTGGGTCGTAGCCCGTATATTTGGTGATGGTAAAGAGGTTACTTGCTGTGGCATAGAAGCGCAGACGCGAGCATTTGAACTTCTCTGTCACTTTCTTGGGCAGCGTGTAACCTACTTGTATGTTTTTGAGACGGAAATAACTGCCATCTTCTAAGAAACGGGTGGAGTTCTCTGTATTGGTGGATGAGCCATGCGGGTTCGGGATAGTACCTTCGCGGTTCTCCAACTCCATCCAATTGACACCTTGTTTCAGCATTGCGTCACGGACGAGGTCGTTGTAACCAATCCACACGTTATCTTTCATATACGATGCCAACACATTGCCAGTTCCGTCGCCTTCGAGACGTTCACGCAGGGCATTGTAGATGGAGTTGCCATACACACCTTGGAAGAACAGTTGGATATCCACACCATAAAACTCAGCTCCGAGGTTGATACCATAGGTCAGTTTAGGGAAAGGATTACCGATGCACGAGCGGTCGTTCTCATCTAACTTGCCATCACCGTTCAAATCCGAATAACGAGCATCGCCGGCACGAACGGGGATAGTGGTTGTAGTGTAGGAGTAGAGTTGCTCCAGTGCCTCTTCATCGGTCTTATACACCCCCTCGTAGGTATAGCCCCAGAAAGAGTTGAGTGCCATGCCTTCATCGGTCTTGGTGCGGTCGCCCCAAAGAGGAGAACCACCATTGACAGCCGTCAACTCGTTATGGATATACGAAACGTTACCACCGATGTTGTAATGTACCTCGCCCACTTGATTCTCGTGGTTGAGAGAGATTTCTACTCCTTGGTTGCGGATGTTTCCCACGTTGCGCACCAATGAATAGCGATTACCTACGTGTGCAGGTGCATTCACATAGAGCAGGGCGTCTTTGGTATCGCGCAAGAAATAGTCCACGGTACCACTCAGTTTACCGTTCCAGAAGGAAAAATCCACGCCGGCATCCCACTGTTGGTTGGTCTCCCATTTACCATCGAGATCCACCTGTGTCAATACGGCTGCACCGGTGGCAGGTTTTTGGTTGGTACCGAGAGGATAACCATAGAACACCGAGTAGCCACTACCCATAATGGCTTGGAAGGCACTGCTGCTGATACCATCGTTACCTACTTGTCCAAAGCCGGCACGCAGTTTCAGGTTATCTAACCAACTGACATCTTTCAGCCAGTTCTCTTCGCTCATACGCCATGCCAACGCCACGGAAGGGAAGAATCCCCACGGGTTCTTGGTGAAGCGTGAAGATGCGTCGGCACGGAAGTTAGCCGTAATCATATAACGGTCGGCATAGGAATAGAAGACGCGTCCGAGGAAAGACAAGCGGCGGATACGAGACACACCATCTGAGGCGTACTGGTCATCGGTAGTGTTGTTCAAGTACCAGTTGCTCGGAACAGGGTTCATGATAGAAGCACCCGAACCACCGATGCTATAGGTGTTATACTCTTGCCATGTCTGACCTACCATGACCGAGAAGTTGTGCTTAGCAATCTTCTTGGCGTAGGTAGCAGTAGTTTCCTCCTGCATTGAGCAGTAACGCCCCATAGATGAGGAGATGAAATTCTTATCCGAGTAGTTGTACGATGTATAGGTATTCGGATAGGTGAACGAGCGATCCCGTGCCAGTGAGTAGTCAATAGAGAAACTGGGTCGTACCGTCAAGCCTTCAATGGGTTTAATCTCGAAATAGACATCGCCCACTACACGTTCTTTCTTGCTCGAAGGCTCGGTGTTATAGACCATCTGGTAGGGGTTGGTGACATTCTTGAAGTTGGTACCTGCGGAGTAGTGACCGGAGATATCCTCGCCGTTCTTATTCACCGAACCTTCCGGATAGTACACCGGGTCCCACGGTGACATCGCCAAGGCGGCGGAGATGACCGATGCACCGGCTGACGATGAGTTGTTCATGGCATTACGCCCCGATGAGGCAGCGAAAGTCAAGTGCTCACCTACTACCAACCATTTACGTATCTCGAAGTCCGTATTCAAACGGATAGTAAAACGTTGGTAGTTACTACCTATTATAGTACCCTCTTGTCCGTAGTAGTTGGCGGAAAGGGCATAATGACCACGGTCGCTACCGCCATCCATACTCAAGTTATAGTTATGTATGAAAGCGTTGGCTTTGAACACTTCGTCCTGCCAATCGGTCTCTTGCGAGGAGTAGTCGAAGTTAGTCGGGAAATACTCACCCCCTAACTTATACCTATTGATCCATGCGTTGAATCCATTCTTGTTGTAGTAAGCAATCTGCTCGGCACCGTTACGCATACCATCCATACGCAACTCAGTCTCCACTTGGTCTTTCGAGTTCATCACGTCTATTTTGCGCCAGCGGTTCTGAAAGCCCCAATATGCATCGAAAGTGATATTCGGCAGTTTGCCTCCTGCCGCACCTGTCTTGGTAGTGACGAGTATCACGCCGTTGGCACCACGACTACCATAGATAGCGGTTGCTGAAGCGTCTTTCAAGATCTCCATCGACTGGATGTCGTTCGGTGCGAGGAACGAGATATCAGTCGTGATGACACCATCGACCACATATAGAGGGTCGTTGCCACCGATAGCGGAACCGATACCACGAATACGAATCGTGGCCGCTTCACCGGGTTGACCAGAGTTGGTGGTTACTGTAACACCTGCAGCACGACCTTGCAGTGCTTGGTCCAATCCCGACACGGGAGCTTTGGTCAACTCCTCTGCTTTCACGGAGGTTACCGCACCCGTCAAGTCGGACTTCTTCATCGTTCCATAACCGATAGCCACTATCTCATCGAGCATTACGTTATCGGATTGCAAGGTAACCTTGACAGGGGCGGAGAGATTGGTTAGTTTTATTTCTTGCGTCTTGTAGCCGAGGTATGAGAATACAAGCACGTCCCCTGCCTTTGCTTCAATAGAGAAGTTACCATCGAAATCGGTGATAGTACCCGATGTTGTGCCTTTCACCACGATGTTCGCACCAATCACGGGGTCAGGTTCCCCCTCTGCCATCACTACACCCGACACCGTGCTTTGTGCCAAAGTGACACCGCAACATAGAGTCAGCAGAGTAGTTACCAAAAGAAAATATTGCTTCATTTGCGTCATGTATTTTATATCATCTTACGTTTATCAAGACTACAAAGATAGTTCTTTTATTTAGTATAACCAATCCCCCCCCCGTTTATTATACACATTTAACACTTTGACACGTGTACATCAATGATTCTTACTATTATTTATATGCTGTTCACCTATCATTTACCCGTTGATACGTTCACCTGTTTATGCGTTGTTTAGTTGGTTGAATAAGGTCACTCTTCATTTCTTTTGTATGATCAAAAGAAACGAAGCAAAGAAAAGTCATCGGTGTGGGATGGCGCGTTTGATTGACAGTTGAGAGTTTAGTGTTGAGAGACGTTGAGAGTCGAAAGTTTTTTTTGTAGGACGAATGGGGGGTGTGAGTCTAATGAGTCCAATGGGTTTCATAGGTTAAATGAGACACCCCACAAAGCAGGTTTTGCGGGGTGTCGGGAGAAGCCGTTGTACATACTGGCACTATCTGTTATAGGGGACAGATGTCTTGATATCTGCGCTACTGCTACCGATGAGGATATCGAAGACACCCGGTTCTACCACCCATTGATGAGCATCCGGGTCGAAATAGGACAGCATGTCATCGGTGATGGTGAACTGCACGATCTTGGTCTCGCCGGCTTTGAGTGCGACTTTGGTGAAGCCTTTCAGTTCTTTCTTCGGACGCACCAGTGTGGATTTGCGGTCAGTGACATACAGTTGCACGACCTCCTTACCGTCCACCGCACCCGTATTCGTGACATCCACAGACACGGTATTGCCATTGAGTGTTGCCTTGCCGTATTGGAAAGTGGTGTAACTCAGTCCGTAACCGAACGGGAACACTGCCTTGTGTTTGGGGGCATGGATAGTGTATTGCTTACCCTCCTGCGTATATTTGAGGTCTTTCTTGCGACCATAGAGGTCTGCATAGCGGTAGCCGACAAAGATATCGTCTTTGTATTCTACGTAGTCGTTGATGCCCGGATAGGCTGACTCGCCGTACTGGTGAGCCGGGTAGTCGGATAGTTCTTGCATGAAGGTGAACGGCAGTCTTCCCGACGGATTGACATCACCGAAGAGCACGTCAGCGATAGCGTGACCGGTCTCCGAACCACTGAACCATGCCTGCATAAGTGCCGGCACTTTAGTCAGCCATGGTGTGGAGTAAGCATTGCCAGATATGATAACGACAATGGTGTTGGGATTAGCCTTAGCCAGTTGCTCTATAAGCGCACCCTGGTTGTAAGGCAGTTCATAGCTGAGACGGTCATAACTCTCGGCGTCTTGATGGTCTGACTTGTTCAAACCACCCACGAAGATGACGATATCTGCCTGCTTGGCAGCCTCCACTGCGTCATGGATTAGTTGTTCTGCGGAGCGACTATCGGTGAGGTCTTGTCCTGTAGTAACCCCATTGTACTCACCTCCAACGTCACCGATATAACCGCGCTGGTAGGTGGTCATACCATGGTTGCGCGCAGTGATACCCTGCAACGGAGATATCTCATATTTAGCCTTGAGTGAGGAGGAACCGCCACCGACAGTCATCTGCTTGATAGCGTTCTCACCGACCACGAGGATGTTCTTGTTATCCTGCAACGGCAACACGCTGTGGTCGTTCTTGAGCAGCACGATACCCTCGTCTGCCACTTGACGGGCAGCCGCGATATGCGCTTCGGAGCACATACTGCCAAAGCCTCGGTCCGTGTTCATCGATGTCTGGAAGATAAGACGCAGCACACGGCGCACTTTCTCGTCCAACTCCTTGGTACCGACCTCGCCACTCTTAATTTTATTCAGATACGGCAGCGCCATATAGTACGAGTCATAGGCATTGGATGCTCCTTCGGTCAGCCCATTGGTCCACGAGCCGAACTCCATGTCCAGACCATTGCGGATAGCCTCATCGGTATTAAGCGTACCGCCCCAGTCGGAGATGACAGTCCCTTTGTAGCCCCATTCGCCACGAAGGATATCCACCAGCAATGGATGGTTATGGCAGGCGTACTCGCCTTTGTATTTGTTGTAGGCACCCATGATAGACCATGAGTCTCCCTTATGCACAGCCGCATCGAAAGCAGGCAGGTATATCTCGTAGAGTGCACGGTCAGAGACACTCACCTCCACCGTGTGCCGGTTGCACTCCTGGTTGTTGAGGGCATAGTGCTTGACGCAAGTAGCCACGCCACACGACTGTACACCCTGAATATACGGCACCACCATCGTGCCCGACAGATACGGGTCTTCACCCATATATTCGAAGTTGCGCCCATTGAGCGGTGTTCTGTAGATATTCACACCAGGACCGAGCACTACGTTCTTGCCACGATAGAGAGCCTCCTCGCCGAGGGAACGGCCGTACAGCAGTGCCATGTCGGGGTTCCATGTAGCCGCCAGACAGGTCAGTGCGGGAAAAGCGATGCACGAGTCATTGGTCCATCCCGCCTGTTCCCACTCGTCCCACTTCACTTCCGGACGGATACCATGAGGACCATCGGTACACCATATACCCGGGATACCGAGACGTGCCACACCTGGAGAGGAGAACTTCGACTGCGCATGGATGACGGCAATCTTCTCCTCCGTGGTCATACGATCGAGAGCATCCTCCACCCGCTCATCGATGGGCGCAGCAGGGTCGAGATATACTTGAGCGATAAGGGCATTCGTGCATAGCAATAGCAACGATGCGAGGTAGGTAATACGTTTCATACGTTTGTCTTATGTATGGGATTAGGTATGCAGGGCGGTAGTCAGCCGCCCTGCACAATGGTGTGCTTATCAGGTTACTCTGCTACTACGGCACCCAAAGCATTGTAGCGTACGCCCTCACGGATGATGTAGAGTTGTCCATTCTCTACGACCTTTACAGCGTTGGCGTTCTTTATGGCTTTGGTGTTCTCTACGCCGGAAGGAGTTGCGTTAATCAAGAGTTTCACCGCAACATTCTCGTAGTCCACTACGATGGTGATGGTAGCGTCGATGAAAGTAGCCTTATCGTCAATGGGGTACACATTGCCGCCTTTGAGTTGCAGGTTGTATTCTTTGTTTACTTCCCACTTCGTGCTATCGGCATCCTGTCCGAATTCAACTGCCCATTTACCATACGAGACTTTGAAGTCTCCGCTGAACTCGGCTGCCAACAACTCGAAGGTATTCTCTTTACCCTCAACCGGTGTAAACTTGGTCTTGTCATCGCAGTTCCAACCGAGTTTAGTACCAGGCATATACCAATCTGCTTCCACAGCATAGAAATCGCCGGTCGTGAGTGTCAGTACTTTGTTGTTATCCACATCTTCGGTGAGCGTCAGTTTGGCGTTCTTGTATCCGCCGAATGGATTGGCAAGGCTCAAGTTGTCCGGTTCGCCTTTCTCTTCATTTTTTGCACCAAGAACATAGGGTTTGTTGAACTCAAGACCAGTCTTGGTATCCCAGTTGGTAGCATACTGCATACTCCACGAGCGGTCCTCAATAATTTTAAATGTACCATTAAGGTCAGGAACAGTAGCGGTGAGAACACCTGAGACATCCTCAAATGCAATAGCCTTAGCGGGGTCCCAGTCGGTAAAGCCGCCTACGATTTGATAGGTAACAGGAACTGAAGACTTGTCAATATCTGTACCCGAGATAAGCGTGATGACAGGTGCATCTGCATTGGTAACATCAAGTGTGAGCACAGCATTGCGGTAGATGTGCTTGTCAGCCAAGTTGATGGATACATTGACCGGGTCTTGCCCGTCTTCCCCCTCTTTCACGAGCGTATAGGCTTTGTTGAACTCTAACTTAGGAAGGGTGGAAGGATCTGTACCATTGAGTGCAGCACCGAACTGTGGATGCCAGCCAGTACCCTCGATGATTTTGAATTCACCGAAGAGAGAATCGATTTGCAGTGTCAGGACACCCGACTTCTCTACGAACTTGTAGTTCTCGTTGCCGTTAGACCAATTGTTAGCATGACCGATAAAGTAATAGTCGGCTGCATTGAGGCTAAACGCAGCCACCAATGCCATTACAAAAGTAAATAACTTTTTCATAACATGATTTGTTTAAGAGTTAATAATAGGGTTACTTGTTTATACTGATTGTATTCAATGATTGTGCATAGTTATACGTATCTCCCTGCCGCAACGGGCAGTATATCTCCAGCGAGGAACGTAATAGTCGTCCTTGCGCCAGTGCCTGCACCTCAAGCGGTGTGAGTGCTGCACGGTAGAACAGCAGTTGGTGGATATTACTGCCCGTGATGCGGATAGTATCCGCCGTAGTGGTGTAGTCTGCTATCTCCGAAACGCAGGTCCCGTTGATGTAATGTTTCAAGAGGTGTTGGCAGTCGGCATAGGTGGTGGTATAGAGGGTATCGCCACTATGGTAACTTAGTGAGTAGGACTGTACGCCCTGTTCCGGAACGAATGAGAGGGCTTGAACGCCATTCTCATCGTCTGTCGTAGCCATATACTCTGGCAGAGGCTTGCCTGCATCCAACGCTGTGAACAGTGATGGCGGGAAGGCAGTAGCGAAAGCATCATGCCCCTGCTGGTTAGGGTGGTAGATATCGTGTCCGTCCCAGTAACCCGTAGCCCAGTGACCTGCACCATCGTCTATCGTGCCGAAGATATTGATGGTGGTGACATCCCATTGCTGCACCTCCAGATTGACCTCACAGAGGTCGTGGTAATCAGTAGGATTGAAGTCGGCACGCGGGTAGTTGTTAGTAACGATGACCACGCGTCCATCCTGCTGCAACTGCCGGATGAGGCGCGGCATATTCTCGCGATAGGAGAGCAATGCGCGGTCACCTTTCTCGTGCAAGCCTTCGTTGCCCAAACTCAAGCCGATGACCACATACTTAGCTTTCACGGACAGGAGGTCGCGCTCATAGCGAGCAAAGAGGTCGTAGGTGTTGTTGCCACTGACAGAGATATTCACATAGTGCCAGCCGTGCGGAAGGGCTTTGCCCACCTGTTCTGCATAGCCTATCTCTGCACCGACACCCTTGCATACCGACGACCCAAAGAAACAGACAGTATGCTCCGCCTTGCTTGTACAAGAGATGCATAGGACTTGTGCAAACAGGAGAAGAGCGATATGTAGTTTACGACGTGACACTTTGTTGTTATATTATTTCTCCCAAACGCAAGAGGTAGTACTCTTACCCGGTAGGGTTATATCAAACCATTTGTCGCCGGCCTCTACACGGAGTGAGACACTTGAGTCGTTCTTGTTCATCAGTACCAGTCCGTATGTGCCGTCCGGGTTGTCTGCTGCCAGCACGGTTACGTTGCTTGGGGTGTATCCCGAAGTGCCGATGCGTGTAGAACCCGCCCTACATGCCTTGGAGAGGTGACCGATAGCATAGTAGTGGCTACGCTTGGTGAGAGTGGTATAGTCCTTGGAACTGACATCCACGCAACCATAACATGTGGTGCATGCTCCGCTGCTGCCGTGAGGACCTCCGTTATCATCCAGCATAAAGTTCCACACGATGACTGCTTTGCACCAACGGGTGGCAGTAGCCAGACAGGTGTTCTCCATCTCCTGCATAAACGACTGCCCGAAAGAGGTGTAGTTCCATGTACCGATAGATGCCTCTGTGAAATAGAGGTTCTTATCAGGTGCGGCCTTGTGGATAGTCTCCAACTCCGAAGGCGAGCCTCCGTAGTTATGGTAAGCCGCTCCGTCAATGTATCGGGAAGCATCGGCATCGGCGTATATTTTGAGCGGGTATTGCTTCTGGTCGTTCTTGTTGTCGTAGTTGTAGTTATGGTCGAAACAAATGATTTTGGTCTGTAAGCCTGCGGTACGCAATGCAGGACCGAGTGCCATCTTGACGAAATCACGCTCCTGGTCCCACGGCATATAGAGCGACATCGAGTTGCCCCAGTTGAGCGGTTCGTTCTCGACTGTAACGGAAGTGATAGGTATTCCTGCCGACTCAAAAGCCTGTATCCACTTGACAAAATAAGTGGCATAGTCTTGGTAGTAGTCGGGATTGAGGTAGCCGCCAACCCAACTGTCGTGACCCACCTTGAGTGTCGTATCCAGCACTTTCATCCATCTCGGGCATGACCAAGGCGTACCCATAATCTTCAAGTCAGGGTTGATAGCCAGTATCTCCTTTAAGACGGGAATGACATAATCCAACTCATCCGTAGTGAGGGCGAAGTTCTCAATACCTTTGGTGTCGCAACACGAGTACTCGTAGTTGGAGCGCGCATTGAAGTCACTGCCACCAATCGACACACGTACATAACTATAGCCCATACCTTCACTCACCGAGAACGTCTCCTTGAGCAGTTTGGCGCGGTTCTGAGCCGACATCCGCATGAGGTTATATGCAGCGGAACCTGTGATAGCAGCACCGAAACCATCGAACTGCTGGTAGGTCTTCTTGGGGGTGAGCGTCAGTGTCTTTTCGGGAGACATGTTGAGTCCTTCACCGAACTCACGGGAGATAGCCGTGAAGTGCATCGTATTATCTGCTGTAGTGATATAGGTCGCTACCTTGCCCGGTGTCACCACCGTGGTATCTTCTGTCGGGATAGTATCACCGCCTTTCTTTTCCGTATCGGGTTTCTCAGGCGTTGGCGTATTGCATGCCACGAACAAGGCGGCAGCAAACAAAAAAGAGAACATCGGAGTTTTCATTGGTTGTATGACTAATTAGTAGTTTAGAGTCTTTTGTCCATTGCGGATGATGATACCATGATACTGACCATCTACGGGACGACCAAAGATATCATAGGTATCACCGTTAAGCCATGTAGCATCCGTATCCTGTAGTGCGGTAGGGGTCTTGCGGTATTGTATCGTATTCATCGATTGTGCCAGGTTTTCGGTCGAGCCATTATTCAGCGGACAGTATATCTCCAGCGAGGAACGGAGCAGTCTGCCTGCTTGCAGTGCTGCTACCTCGTCTGCATTGAGGGCAGAGCGGTAGAATATCAGGTCAGCCACCTGCATACTCATTCCGCCTATCGTCACATGGGTCAGTGTATTGCTATCATCCGTGGTGGTGAGCAGTTCTCCATCTTCATAGGTATAGGTCTTGCCAGCAGCATGATAGTGCGAGATGACCAATGTATGCCACTGACCATCGCCAGCCTCCGAAAACGAGATAGCGTTCTTAGCCGTCTTTGACTGCAGGGTAACAAGATTACCTTTTGATGATGTCTTATAACGCAGCACAAAGGTATATGCACCCACAGTCTCCTCCGGTGTGAAGGTGACAGAGTCTTTCGCTGCCAGTGTTATACCGTCGCCAGTCTGACGAGTAGGAGCAGTCTTACCGGCAGCCAGGGCATCGAACAGAGAGGGGACGAAAGCGTACATAAACTGTGTGTGACCAGCCTCTGTGGGGTGATAGATATCGCCTGACACCTGGTAGCCGTCCGCCCACTGACCGTTGCCCTTGCAGTTGTCCAATGCACCCAAGAAGTTAACCGTCGGGATATTCCACTCGTGCATCTCAAGGTTCATCTTCTTCACATAGGCGTAGTCGGTGACGTTGTAGTCGCCGCGCGGGTAGTTGTTGGTGGCGATGACATACTTGCCTTCTTCCTGGAATATCTTGATCAGGCTATCCATGTTGGTCTTCCATTGGTCGTAAACGGTTTGTTTGTCGGTGGCTTCGTGCAGTCCCTCGTTGCCGAGCCCAAGACCGATGACCACATATTTACCGCAGTCGCCTAACAAGTGACCTTTGTAGCGGGCAAGCAGGTCGGTCGAGTTGTTGCCGTTGACCGAGGCGTTGGAGTACTCGTAGTCTGTCAGTATCTGTCCAAGTTGCCAAGCATAGCCGTGCCTTATGTAGTTCTCTTCGGACGCACCTTGTCCGTTGCAGACCGATGAGCCGAAGAAAGTAATCTTGTTGTCGGTGATGTCCACACACTCTATCGAGTAGGTGAAGTGTTGCATATCCAATGTGACTATCTTCTTGCCGTGGCGCATAGGGATGTCGCCCAACGACAGCGATGCCAGCGATTCGTCGGGTTTGTAGCCCACTACGCCCTCGACACCATTGCGGGTCTTCACAGCCAAGTCCCATAAGGAGTTGAAGCAGAACTGTCCACGCTCCATATCCCAACCCGTTGTGTATGCCACGAGAGCAAGTGTGTCCCTCCAAACGCCACTGCCGCGATAGGTCATTGCCATGCCCGCAGCATTCCAGCCGACGGTAGTCACATTGCCGACCAATCCGCAGCGGTTGATTTTAACGAATTCAGGAGTCGCACTTTCGGTATTGAAACGGACATTGTAAATGCCGGTTTCCACGGCGACCGTACCACTGTAGAGGACGACGCCCTTGGCAGTCTCAAAAGCAATCGTACCGCCGTTGGTCAGCGTGCAGAAAGTTTCAAAGTTCTGGCTTTCTGTCTCGCCGTCTTTGGCAATCATGTACATATCAATGGTATTGTTCTCGACACCTGTGCCTTTGAGAGTCAGGCTATCGTATTTCACAATGACAGGCGGCGTTATACCAGGGAACTCTTGCATGCGCATGCAGTTGATAGGCAGATATTGTCCGGAGGTGCCTTTCGACACATAGAGGGTGATTTTGCCATCCTTATCGGGGATAATCATTTCGCTCAGATAGACGCTGCTATTGTTTTGATTGATGCCCGAACCTCCGAGGTCTTTCCCTGCGACTTGCAACTGTCCAGTGGTAGTCGTCAGTCCCTCGATGTCGTATTTCGACACGCGAGTGTCTGTGGCACTACGGCTGCCGAATATCTTGAACTGGTAGGCTTTCGTGACATCCAAGCCACTGATCACCAAGCCGCAGCGCTCGGCGTTGCTGGCAAAGAGATAGTCGCGTGTGGCATTCTCCACTGCCAAGTCACCCAATTTATCCGCGTCGGGCGCAGTCAGTCCGCCTGCACCGTTGCCGAGGAACAAGTTGCCGGTGTAGGTCAGGTGCATGGTTGTTGTTTGGTTGTCTGCTGTAATCAACGAATAGTCAGCATCCGCGCTTACCTTCCAAGGACTTGCTGTTACCTCGGCACCGATATTGTTCCAATAGTTACCATTGCCGTCAGGGTTAGTTACTGCAGCAGCATTTTCGCGTCCGGTTACGCCAAAGTCAAAGTACAATGTACGCTTCGCCGTCTCCTCTGCCGAGAGAGTGATCGTTGCTATAGCAAATAGAGAAATGATTAAAAGACGTTTCATATCATCTTATCTTTTCGTATGTAGTTGTCTTATTATTTGTATCCAGTGTGATACGCCAGGTACCCTTAAACGCTTCGTTCGTAGCAATCCAGTTGCCTTTCTCGTTGCCCGACGAGCCATCGCCCTTGGTACCGTCCTTAGTGATACCTTCCGAACTGATACCTTTGATATTCAGTCCTGTCATGGTATATTCGCCGCCATTCTCTTCACCGCCCCAACCATGTTGATGGAAGAACTTGAAGTTAACCGTTCCATAGTCTGCATAGTTTGTGCTCTGCTCATTATTCATGAACACCGTGAACTGATATACACCTGCAGCCGTCGGACGTCCTACGAAGTTCTGGTTAGGACTGTCGAAGCCCCAGCCTGAGGTAACGGTATATGCGCCATTCGGATGACCGAGGTTAGTACCGCATAGGTACATACAACTTGGTTTCTCTACGTCATACAGCGGTTCCACCACGATATAGTCATTGGCGATATCGTACGATACGTAGTACATATTCTTCTCACCGAGGAACTTGATTTTGTTGTCCGTCAGGTACTCCATCCAGTCGAGGTTGTATGCTGTAGCCAAGTCCGTGCAGCCGGTTATCTCCACCTCCGAGTCTTTATCGAAGAACACTTTCGCACCACGGTAGAGTTTCTGTACCGAGGTCGAAGTGATATACGATGGGTTCTCCTCCAAGTCGTTCAGCACATCCAGTTTTGTAACAGGTTGTGCGATCTTACCGCTGAACGTCAACTCAAACGTAATCGGATTGAACAGGATGGTGTCGATAGTCTCGAGATTATCATCAGCCAGTGCAATCGAGGTGGCCTCTCCGGACTCGAACTGCTCTTTTGTAATCATTTGTATATTCTCGCCAACCATACCGAACACGGGGTAGTTCCAGTCCACACGACCGAACTTATTTCCTACGACAGCCAGCAGGCACTCAATGCTCTTCGGGTATCCCAGCCCATAAGCCACGAACCAGTTATCCTCGGTGGTCATCTGTTTGCCCTTGCCGATAGCAGCATACTGCACCGTCGGTGGCATGATATACATCGTCTCCATAACAGGACGGTGCCCAATACAGTCCGAGAGTATCACGTCTTTCGTCGTACCCTCCACATTTGTAGCAGTCAGATAGACTTTTACCGGTGCATCGTCCTCCATGTTTGCACCGAAAGGTACTGCATAGCAGAAACTGCCTTCCCATGCATAGTCTTTCGTACGCACCACTTCATTGGCTACTATCGTAGTACCTGCCAACACTTTCACTGTCAGTGTCGAGAGCGGGGTTTCCGTCTCGGTGACCTTCACCGAGAAACGGATACTATCACGTCCGTACTGCACCTCTGTTGTCTCCAGAGTAGCCGTCACCTGCGGGTCGCCCACCGGATAGATGGTACGGAACTGTTTCTTCTGACAGCCAGCGAGTACCAACAACGAGCACAACGCCAGCAATATGTATTTATATGACTTCATATCTTTACCGATTATAGGGATTCATGTCTCAATTAATAGCCATCGTTCTGTTTGAGGTTCGTGTTCTTGTCCAATGCTGTTTGGGGGATAGGCATCAGTTTATGGTCATCCGTGAACGGACGAGTCTGTGGCAGACGTCCCGAGTCCCTACTGTTGACACTGTTCATCACCTCTTGCAGTTTGCCGAAGCGGATGAGGTCGAACAGTCGTTGTCCCTCCAATGCGAGTTCCAGACGGCGTTCATTCAAGACAGCGTCCAGCATAGCCTCTTGCGATGCCACTTTATCGCTTGTCAGGTTAGGCAGTTTAGCACGTTGGCGTATCTTGTTCACCAGTGCTTCTGCGTCTGCCAGGCTACCCTGGTGCGCCAGCGCCTCTGCCTTCAGCAACATGATATCTGCACCACGCAGTTTGATGATGCTGTTGTATGCCGAACGGCACTTGTACATGAACGGATAAGCATCCGATGGGTAGTAGTTAGCCCAAGTGCAGTCGTAATAGACTATCGTCTGGTTCCTGCGCAGCGTGTCGCCTGCCTGGTCGAAGGCGTCGATCAGGTCTCGGCTTGGGGTAATCCACTTCGCCCATGTAAAGGATTCGTCCCAGTTGGACAAATTACGGCCAAACA